>SUTQ01000025.1 GCA_015062805.1 Methanosphaera stadtmanae | reverse complement strand
TAATAGCTGCAACTACATTTAAAGTTTTCATGATTAATATTCTCCTGGTTAAATATAGGGCAGCTTACGTTATAAATTTAATGAGAATATAGAGAATTCTAACGAAATGTGTTTTCCAACTTATAACATTTATCTTTTAGTGAAGAAATCTCTTTATTTGCTTCATCTAATTGCTTTTCTAACTCCAATATTTTCAATTGTTCATTAAAATTTAAAGGATTATCCTCTTCTTTATTTAATAAAAAACTTATTTTCGCTCTTTTTTTGGGATCAATTTCACTTAACTCTTTTAAATGTTCTCTAAGTTCTTCATTTCCCCTTGTAATACTTAACCTTAAAAGAACATTTAATTTAATAGTTGCTTTTATTCCATCAAATATCACATCACATTCCTCTTCATAAGGCAAATGAGGAATCAACTCTTCAGTTTCGTCCCTAGTTAAAACTAAGAAACCATGTTTATAAGAAGTTCCAATTTTAAAAGAAAAATCTAAATGAGGTTCGTCTATTCTGCCATCGAGAAATTCATCATCAAGAGGCCAACCTTGAAAATCTATTTCATCTCTTTTTTTAATAGCTTCTTCTAATGAATTGAATTTGCCATATATATACTTTTTATTATCAAATATGCGTGTTACAACATATTTTTCCCCATCATGTAGAATATATTCTTCATTTGTCATAAAATCACTCATAATGATTTAAAAGCAATAGACATTACTTCCTCTAGTTTAGCTTGAAAATCAATGGAATTAGAATGATACCACTTGCAAAATTCTTTCATCCCCGCCATAGCATATCCCTGCCAGATATCAAACAATTTTAGTTTATCATTTAATATATTTATGTCATCAGTCTCTTCAATAGCCAAGATTTGCAATATTTTAATTGGTTCTCCACTTTTTAGAGCGCTCTCATATTTTATAAATGTAGCAGGGTCAGTAATCTCTTCACGATCTTTAACCACATATTTACCAATTAGTACTGTGATTACAAATAATTGAATATTGTTTAACCCTAATTGTTTACCTAAATATTGGTAGGAATTAGTATTCTCTTCACCAGTATGCTGATAATAAATATCATCCGTATATATTGTTGTACCTTTATCATCATTTGTCATATTCTACACCTAGTCTTTCTTCGGTAACATCAATAATTGTTGTTTCATCTTTTGTTACAAATTGTAACTCATATTCTTTCCCAACATTACCCATGATCTTGTCATGGAATGCAGAAGAATTTTCACTATCCAACAGAAGGAAAATTAATTGATTACCATCTAGCAGTTGTGGCATCACTTCAGCAAAATTTCTCCTTAACCTATTGCCCCAACGACCTATTGAAGTATCCATTATTTGTGGAAGTTTAAATGCTGATGAAGAGTTTATTGAAGTAATAAATGATAATGCAACAGCCAATTGAGCGCCACTTGAGGGATTTATTGAAGTGACTATCTCGCCATCAGTTTCTCTTAAAGAAATATCAAATTTTTCATCGATTAATACAGCATCATATTTATTTCTAGTTCCATCACCATTGTATATTTTTTTAAATTGTTTATTCACCCCATTTTCAATTGATTTATGAATTTTTTTACCTAATTCGACTTTTAAAACTTCACAATGGTTAATAATATTATCACAAAAATCTATTTTATCAGAAATCTCTTTTTCATCGCCTAAATTAATTTTCAATAATTCTAGTTCCCGTTCAATTCTTTGCATTTCTGGTTCGAATTCTTCAATATTCTTCTGAATAATACCATTATTTTCTTTAAAACCATCAATTAATTTAGTATTTGTATCAATTTGATTTCTAATTTTTTTCTCACCGTCAACAGCATCTAAAAGTAATTCATAGGATTCCTTTTTAGTTTCAAAAGTTTCGGTTCTAGTTTCAATTCGTGACTCAAGCACGTCGACTTTGTTCCAATATTTGGAAACATCATCTTCAAATGAGTTAGGTATTTTATCAATTATGCTATTCGCATCATTTATCAAATCTTTAATTGTTTTATTAAGAGAAGAATTATTTTCATATTTAATAGCTTTTTTCCGGAGTTTAGATAATAATTCAAATGATAAGTCATCTTCATTAAAATCATTACCGCACATACATTTTTTTCTATCTAAAATATATTCTAAGTCTTTAGATGAAATTGAATAAATATGTTCATCATCATCTATTTCATCTATTGAATCATCATCAATCTTTCTTTTTGTAAATGTTTTTAATAAATCATGACTTAAAACACGAGAAAAATTATCCAACAAAAATTTTAAGTGATTTTCATTCATCTCTTCTAAATGTTCTTCATCAAACTCAATATCCTTTTTCAAATCCTCTATTTGACTTAATAATTCATCAGGTCTTTCTCCCTCCGGACTTAATGAACCTTCTAAAACTTCATTTTCATCTGATAGTTCTTTGATTTTATTTTTATTCTTTTCTAATTTTTTAATATCTTCTTTATTAGACGAAATTAAACTTTCTTTTTGATCATTTAAATCCGCTAATTCTTTATTTAATTCAGTTAAATCATCATTTAAATTCTGTTTTTGAGTTTTAGTTCTATCAATGACATTTTGAATTAAATTGGACTGAGATAATTTTTTTATTTCTTTTTTAACAGTATTTGTATCTCCATTAAACCAATCTAACAATCTTTCACCATCGAATAAGAAATATTCTTGTAAACGATCAGGCAATCTTGTTTCCCTATACCTTTTAGGATCACCCAATGGAGTATCATTAGTATCAGATACTATACGAATTTCAAAATCGTCTTTACCTTTTTTATGCATTTTACCAGTAGTAGTTTTCTTAAATTTTTGTTTCCTGGTAAATATCACGTCGTTTCCCTCATTGTCCTCCATTATAACTTCGACTTTAACTGTTAAATATTGGCCTTCTTTTAATTGCTTAGAAACATCTAAATTACACATGGGCTTACTATGTTTCTTATAATGTTCATCATCATTAAATATACACCAAGATATCGCACTTAGAAGGGTAGTTTTTCCCAAATCATTATCTCCCTCTATTATAGTTAGATTTTTTTCTCCATGTGCAAAATGTATTATGGGTGGATCTATATAAGGCCTATAATTTTTCATTTCTAACGATTTGATAATCATTTTAATCACTATACTCCTCAACAAATTTCAAATATTTGTCATCTAATCTAGGTTTTTTCTTATCACTATATTCGTATTCCAAATTTAAAGCATCCAAAATATAATTTTTTTCATTGTCTTTTATTTCCATTTCGTTTAAAATCCCTAAAATTACAGGATTGATGTTACTTTTCTTCATAATAATCCCCACTCTTTTAATTTAGGCAAACCTTCTTCATCAGCATTATCCGAATCAGAAATAAACTCAATTAACCTGTCTAATTCGGAATCAAAAAAGTTATTCAATTTTGAATCATTATTATCAGAAACCACTACTAAATCATAAATATACGCTTTTTTCTTACCTGGCGATCTCCTCAAAACCCTACCTCTTCTTTGAATATATTCTGCAGGATTAGATGAACTAGACATTATAATAACTTTATCAGTTGAGGGAACATCAACTCCTTCATTTAAACATCTAATTGCAACTAATGCCTTATATTCGCCCTTATCGAAACCCTCTAACAATTCTTTTCTTAATTTTAAATCTTCATTATAGGTAAATTCTGCTTTAGGATTAATTTTCTTTTCATTTAATATTTTTAACACTCTTTTTCTTTGTTTAGGAGAACAAAATATTATTAAATGATCAATTGGTTTTTCCATGCCATCCAATATTTCACATAATTTTCTATATTTGTCCTCAGCATTATTTGCTTTACTTTTATTTTTACTTTCTTCTTCAGTAAGTTTAACTTTAATTGGATAATAATTATAAGGTGTTAAAAATGGTTCTCTTTTAGGTCCATGCCTTCTATGTAATGCATCTTTAATTGTGAATTCAAAAACTTCTCTTCCAAAATAATTTATTATCCTTTGAGTACCTTCATAATCCATATACCTTCTAGGAGTTGCACTTAACCCTAATCTATAATCATATTCTTGAAGTAAACCTTCACTAAATCCTGCAGATCCTACATGGTGAACTTCATCAACAATTAATAATAATTTTTTATTTTTTTTAATAGAATTTATTTTAGAAATGAATGGAGGTTTGGAAAATGTTTGATGGTTTGTTAAAATAATTTGTGGTTTTTCAAACTTTACATTATGATTTAATTTTCTATTAAGTCTATCAAACTCAGAACCCCATGTTGAATTTGCACCATAAAATTCATTAATTTTCCCTAAATCCATTTTCAGGACTTCCTCTTTCCATTGTTCTACTAAATGATTATAAGGGCATGCAATTACTGTCAGAACTTCTTCCTCTTTTAAAACTTTTTTCAAACAATTTAATGAAGTAAATGTTTTACCCGTACCGGTAGCCATTGCTAAAATTCCACTTTTACCATTGGCAAACCAGCGATCAATTGCATCAAGTTGATACGAATAAGGTGTTTTTACTTCTTTTTTCTTATAAACAGGTTTTTCCAATTGTTTAATTCTTACAATAGTATTTTCAAGTTCTACTTTATCTTGGGGAGCATTTTTTATTAAAAAATCTAATGATTCATTAGGAACATCATATACTTTTAAATTATCATTGGTATCATTCCAAAAATCTTCAAAAGCTGAAATATTGGAGGGAATATGTACGTCATTTTGCCAACTTTTATAAGTGGATAAATTTTCAGAATTTTCTGCCCAACCTCGTGCACTTTCATTTACTGAACCCACAAAAACAATACAATTTTCATCAGAATCATAGAAAATTCCTAATTTTGGATGGTAAATTTTATCAGGCGCATATTTTCCATCTTTATAATTTAAACCAATTTTAACTTCAAGAATATTATTTGCAATCATCCACCCTAAAACTTTTGTATAATTCCATGTTAATTCATCTTCTAAATTTTCATACTCATCTAAAAAATTTTTATTAATTAAATCTTTAAATTGTTCAGGATTTGAAATCGAATTCCAATCATCTTCACTCAATTGAACGCCACATAACAATCTTATATGTCCATTATTTTCTATTAAGTTAGTCATTCCTTTTGCAGCCACTGATAAACTTCCAGAACTAAAATATCCCGCAAGCCTATCATATTTAACAGATTCTGTAAGAACTAAATTATAAAACCTTTCAACCAAATCAGTATTTGCAGAAAAATAATTTGGCTCAATTAAATGATCAATATCTTTTAATGACATTAAAATCCCATATCATAAATTAAAATATATTAAAGTATGTTGATATCAAAATTGTTTCTTTAATAATAATTATACTTCTTAATAATTAATATATATTACTAAAATAGCTTAAAAATTAAAATAAAATCTAAATAGAATTTAGAATAATGTATAACAAATAAAATCAGATCAAATAGTGAAATAAAAAAGAATAATACAGTTTTAAATTTAAATCTAAGAAAGATCAGATTTTAAAAATTTAAATGTACACAATATATTAACGATCTAAATAAGATCTAAACAAATAGTGATAATACTGATAAACATGATAATAATTAATCGTATGAATAAAAACAAGGAAATATACATTATGATCTCGCTATAAAAAAAATTTAAATAAAATTAATGTAAAACAATAATATATAAATTATTTACTTAATTATCTGAGGAAAATATGGAATTTAAAGATTTAAAAATAGAAGATATTGAAAGGGTTTTACTTATCGAACCTGACTTCCCAATTCCTAATAAAAGTAGAAATCATTCTAATTTTTTACCGATAGGTCTTTTAAAGATAGCCACATATTTTAGAGAAAGATCTATTGATGTTGAGTTAATACGATTCAAAGAAGATAAAAACAGAGATTATAATCAAACCACATTGGATTTTAAAAAAGATAAAAGAAAAAAAGATAAGTCTACCGTAATATTTATCACTTCAATATTTACTTATTGGTCAGAACATGTAAAAAATGCAGTGCTTCACTATAAAAATGAGTATCCTGATGCAAAAATAATTGTTGGAGGAGTTTATGCTACATTAATGTATGAGCATTGCCTAGAATATACTCAGTGTGATGAAGTTATTAAAGGTCCAATACCTGAAGTGGAAGAATGCCTTCCTGCTTATGATTTAGTTGATGTAGATTATCAAATTATACACGCAAGTAGAGGTTGTAAAAGACATTGTGGTTTCTGTGGAACTTATATAATCGAACCTAAGTGGTTTTGTAAAAAAAGTATTAAATATGAAATTGAAGAAAACCAGAGAAGACAATATGAGCATAACAAAAAACCGCTGAAAAAAATTATTTTTTATGATAATAATTTATTAGCTAATGATCATATAGAAAACATTCTCAATGAACTAATCGAACTCAAAAAAGAGAAAAAAATTACTTATGTTGAATCACAATCCGGATTTGATGGAAGGATTTTAAGAAAAAAACCTCATTTAGCTAAGATGTTAAAAGATGCAGGATTCAAAAATCCTAAAATAGCTTGGGATTATGGTATGGTACAAGCTCCTAAAATTAAAGAACAAATTGATTTATTACTGGATGCAGGATTTACTGCAAAAGAGATATCCATATTTATGATTTATAATTATGAACCTGCTTATGAAGAAATGGAAGAAAAAAGAGTTGAATGTGCTAAATGGGGAGTTCAGATAACTGATTGTAGATACAGGCCATTAGATGCAACATACGATAATTATAGCTCTTATAAGCGACAGCAAACACCAAAAGATTATTATATCCATGAAGAAAATAAATGGACCGATGCAAAAATAAGAAAATTTAGAAGAAATATTCGCCGACACAATATCTGTATGAGGCATGAAGTGGATTTTCATTCAACAATTCTTGAAAGAAAAGAGATCCCTCAAGAAAAAGCAAAAGATCTTCGTGGGAAATCATATGATGAAATTAAAAAAAATCATTCAAAGGAATTACCTGATGCTTGGAGCCCATTTATTACTCATGAATGGGACGAACAAGATTATTTTAGAATCAAAAAGAAAAAAAAGAAAAATTGAATATTATTCTGCGTCCTCTGAAATATCTTCAGCAATTACATCATCATAATACTCAAACATTTCCATTTCCAAATCATTTAAAAGTTCATCTCCATTTTCAATGTAATCTTGCTCCAATAAATGAATACCTGTTTTAGCATATTCTTCGCAAATTCTAAAATATTCATTTGGATCTGAAAGAACATCCATGTTTCCGGTTTCTTCAACAGCAATGACCATCATAAGGTCCTTAACATTAGAGTTTCTAATTGTTGATTCTCTTACTCTACCAACAGCGCCTTTACCCAACTCAGATCTTCTTCCTGCTTTTTTTCCATAAATCAAAGCAATGGCGAATAAATCAATGATATCTAATTTATTAAATATGCCTGTACTAGCCCTTAATTTATCATAAATCTGTTTATCCTCATCATCATAAATAATTCTTCTTCCTTCAGCCATTTAAATCACCTTGATTAAAGTGGATTCTCCTTAATTATAGATTCTTTACCTTCATCAGAATTGGACCATTCAATTGTATATTCTTTCCCAATATGGTCAAATAAAATGTTTCTGAAATCATCAGTATATTCACTACCAGTTACAAGCAACACAGTTTGTTTATTTTCAACTAAATTAGGTAAGAAAGTAGCAATATTTTTTCTTATCTCAACACCAATTGGCCCTAAAAGTGTATCCATTATAATTGGTAATTCAAAACCAGAATATTTATGCAATGCATACATGAAACAAAGTCCCAAACTTATTTTTTCACCGTCAGATAAATCTCCTGGTCTTTCCTCAAATCCTAGTTTATTTTTAATAAATACTTCATATTTTTCATTAATACGAATATCCACAAATTCATTTTTCTTCCAAAGAATTTTATCAAATTTATCTTTAGTGAATTCCTGAATATCATTACGAATGGACTCAGACATGTTTTCATAAACATCCTTAGCAGCTATGATTAACTCATCACACAAATCAATTTTTTCTCTAAGTTCCGCCACTTCAACTGACAGAACATCTTCTTGTGCTTTTTGTTGTCTCCAATATCCTAATTGTTTTTTAAATTCAGGAATCTGGTTATTGGCAACTACAATTTTACGTTCAAAATTCTTTTTCTGATTTTCATATGCAGTTAATTCAGCATTTAACTTTTGAATTTCTTCATAAGGATTTGCATCTAGTTTCGCTTTAATGGACTGTCTTTCAGCTATTAACTCATCCCTTTGTTCAGAAAGGTTTTTAATACTTTTATATCGATTAATAAACTCTTCCTTGAAATTAGTTGAATCATCCAGTATATTTCTTTTCACATTTGCTAAGGAAACTGTGATTTCCTCAGATTTATCAGTTATAGGATTAGTTAATTCTAATAATTTTTCAAGATGCTTTTTATGTTCTGTGTCTTCCTTTAAATCAGCACCGCAGATACATATTCCTTCCTTCAATAAATCCTCAATGAAACTTCTTTTATATTTAGGAGGAATATATCCTTTTTCCCTATATTCTTCACCTAATTCTTCATATTGTTTAGCATAATTATATGATAAGACATAAGGATATTTTTTCAATACTTTATTAGTTCTGGATTGAACTAACCCATTCTTACCAAACAATCTATTGTTAAGAGATTTGATCTCATTGTTCAAGTATTGATACCTTTCCATATCTTGCTCAACATCATATGCTTTTTTGGCACGTAATTTCTCTGTAATTTCTTCAATTTTACTTTCGGCGAGTTTAAGATTGTCTTGATAAGAAATTAAATTTGATTTTTCTTCATCCAATTTATTTTCATAATATATGACTTTCTCTTCTGCTTCGCCCAATTTTGGAGCTTTTTTCTTTAAATCTGCCGCAAGCCTTTTTTTAACTTCCGGTAAATTTTTATACGCATTTTTCAATAGATTTAAATGAGATAAAACACTAACTGACTCCTTAATATTATTATTACTGTTTTCTTGGAAATATTCACTTAAACGAGCCCCATCAAAAAAGAAGTAATCTTCAATTTCTTGTGGAATTTTACGCTCAATTGTATAAACATCATTTTCTTCAACCACAATATTTCCGTTTTCCTCTTTCATGACTTGAAAATCACTACTATTCACAGCAGGAATCAATCTTGTTCCGTGTTTAATATAATTTTGTGTTCTTTTAAATGCCAAATATTTACCTTCATCAGTGAAATCAATTTGGACAGAAACCTCAATTTCCTCGCCTTCAGACGCCAAAAATGCAGCTTTATTATTACATTTATCCATTGCTGCTTCATCACCATAATCGTGGATTTCTTCATTATACAAACACCAGCTTAAGGCATTTAACAATGTGGTTTTACCTGCCCCATTTGTTCCTTGAATGATGGTGAAATTTTTATCGTTGCCCTTAGCAAAGTCTATTTCTGCATGACGGTACTGACGATAGTTATTAATAATAACTTTATCCAATATCATGATTATTTCTCCAAATAACGTTCTAATAACCTATTATAATCTGCAGAATACTGATTATAACTTTCTTTATACCTTTTTAATTCCAAATCTAATATTTCCTTTAGACAATCCTTGATTTTGTCATCATACTCTGAATTGTCAATATACTCTTCAATTTCAGGATTAACCTTTGTTGACACCAAATACCTCCCATTAAGTACTATAATAATATTTATCTAAAATCGCTAAACAGTCTAATGAATTGATTGCAAGTTCTGCAAATTCCGTATATCTACTAATTTCCTTTTTCATGATTTTTGTTCCACTTTCAGTTTTTTCTTTTGGAAATACAAGAAAATCATAAATTACCGCATGTTTTTTACCTGGAGCATTCCTTAAAATACGGCCTCTTCTTTGAACATGCTCTCTTGGGTTTGAAGTGCTTGATAAAATTATGGCATTTTCAGCTACCGGAACATCAACTCCCTCATCCAAACATTTGATAGCAACCAACGCTTTATAATTGCCCTTTTCAAAATTATATAATATTTCTTCCCTTTGTGAAAATAATTCCTTTTGGGTCTTGCTTGAAGACTCCTTATGGGTAAATCTGTGCTGAGGAATTACATTTTCCTCATTTAAAATTTCCTGAACCCTATCAATCTGCCTATCGGAGCAATAAACAATTAATTTATCAATACCTTCATGTTCTCTCAATAGCTTTCTAAACTCCTCATATTTTTCTTCAGCATTGTTAATTATTTTTTGACGTTTAGTGCATAATGCCGAAAGGGAAATCTTTTCATTATTATTCTTTTTACGGGCGAGAGCCTGGGCAATCTTAGCGCTTAAATCCCTATATTCAGCATATTCTTCATCATTCAAATCAACAATGATTGGATAATAGTAATATGGAGTCAAATAATGCTTTCCAGTTTCTGGATTAATTTCTGTCAATGCTCTTCTTATGTCAAATTCAAAAACAACATCCCCGAAATAATCATAAATAGCTTGTGTACCCTCTTCATCAAACCATCTTTTTGGAGTTGCACTTAAACCTAACCTATAATTATAATCACCAATTAATCCATTAAGCCTTTTAGAAGATCCAATTCCATGAACTTCATCAACAATGAGCAATTTATCAGATCTAATTTTTTTAATATGTTTTGTGAAGAAATCAGAAGCTAAGGTATCATGTGTTGTCATTATAACTACTTTATCCTCTAAATCCATGTAAAAATCACGAGCCAATGCCTTAACCTTGGATTTCCACTTGCTTTCCTTACTGGAAGCTTTTATTATCTTTCCACTGTGGAAATTCTCAACATCCTTAACCCATTGGTCGATTAAATGCAATTGTGGACAGGCAATGACAGTGACCAATTTATCTTTAGTTGAGGATAATTGTTTAAATGCAGATAATGAGGTAATAGTCTTACCAGTACCAGTTGCCATTTCAAATAGGCCTTTACAATCATGTGCAAACCAAGAATCAATAGCCTCTTCTTGATAATCTCTTAAATTAATAGGCTTTCGGGTTTCCTTGGATATCACTATCAATTCTTTTCTGGAAACTGGAGCAAATTCAATTAACTCCTCTTTAACAGCAAAAGGCAAATCAATAACTTCTGTTCTTTCGGTAAGTCCATTCCAATATTCAAAAAAAGTGTCCAAGTCTGATGAAACATATTTATCCTCACCAGAATCCCATGATTTGAAAACTTTAAACTCCTCAATGTTATGTAGCCAACCCGCTGCAGTTTCATTATCAGATCCACTAAATGAAATACAATTATGCTCATTATCTCTTAAAACACCC
Organism: Methanosphaera stadtmanae; assembly: GCA_015062805.1. Lineage (GTDB taxonomy): Archaea > Methanobacteriota > Methanobacteria > Methanobacteriales > Methanobacteriaceae > Methanosphaera > Methanosphaera stadtmanae_C. The sequence goes on along the minus strand of SUTQ01000025.1, from coordinate 2,699 downwards.
ACTTTAGAGTGAAAGATACCATTTTTGTCTTTAGGCAACGCTATTTTTATTTCCAAGAATCCATTAGCCAACATCCATCCCAATGCCTTAACATGATCTTTAATAAATTCATCTTCAATATGATGCAAATCGTATAAAAAGGAATTTTGAATGTAATCAATAGGATTTTGATCTGTTTTTTCAATGATTTCATAATCTTCTTTGGTTAATTGTGCATTGCACAGCAGTTTCATCTTTCCGCCATTGAGTATGAATTTAGCAATTCCTCGTGCAGCAATAGCCAATGAAGAAGAAGAAAAATATCCTGACATTCGATAATATTCCACAGAATTCGACAAAACGGGGATATAAAACTCATTAACTAAATCATCTTTATCAGAATCATATTTAAACTTAATATCTACATCTTTCAACAAAATAACCGACCCCGCTAAATTGTACCAATATAAAAAAATTGTTCTTATAAAACAAAATTGATGTGACCGTGGAATATTGATACAATAATATAATTTGTGTATAAATATATTTAATTCTTTTTAAAATATAAAAAGATGAAAAAAAAGAAAAGAAAAATAGTTAAATTAATTTTAATAAATCAGATTTAATAAGCATTGGAATAGAGACACCATTATCAAATTTGACAAGATAAGCATCTCTTTCATCATCATAACGCATAATGATTCCTGATTTAGATTTAAGAGGCCCATCTATAATTTGAACTGAATCACCATCATTAAACAGAGAATCTTCCAATCCATACTCTTCATTATCAGTGACAACATCATCTCCTTCAGCAAACACGAGTGAATCTTCCAATTCAGGCTCTTCAACTATACCATAATACTCATTTTTAGCCGCAATTGCCTCTTCTTCAGTATCAAAATAACCTAATCTTGTATAACGACCTCTTTTATTTTTAACTTTAACAATCCATTGATTAGATCTCTCTTGAAATGCAATGATTGCATCAGATTCATGTTTATGATGTTTATGTGGTTTAAGTCTTTTTTGACGTTCTATTTTAGTCTTAATATAACTATCCCGAGCCCTGACAGCTTCTTCTTCAGTATCATAGAAACCAACAATCTTAGAGCGAATATGACTTACAAATTTCACATACCATTGATTGCGCTTTTGACTGAAATAGACATGTTCATGTTTTGACCTTCTATATTTGGCTTTTACATCTTGTTGTTTAATTGGTGTTCTATCCTGAAGATTATCTAACTCTCCCATTTCCTTTAAATAACGTGTGGCAAAATTATTAGCATCAAAAATATTTACAAAAAACTTACGAAGAACCTGTTTATAATCCCTAAATAATGTAACGCCCCATTTGTTATTTTTCGGATTGAATTTCACCTGCACCAAGTCAGAGTATTTGCTAATGTCAATGAAATTATCTGAAAACATTAAGTTTTTATAAAGGGACTCGTCAAGAAGGTCGCTGCTAGAGCCATATGCTCTAAAGAAATTATTTAATGTCTTAACATCCGCTAAAAAGATACCATTTGAACCTAAAACAATCAAATGTTCCTCTGTTAAATTGGAAATTAAAATATTTAATTGTAACTCATCAAAACCAGCGAATAAAAGTTGGTCACTTTTCAGTTCCTCGGATGGAGATACATGATCCAATAATTGATTAAGAGCATTGACCAACTCTATTTTTTTAACGCAATCATCACATTTATCTCCATAATTGAATTTTTTCAGTTCCTTTCCACATACAGAACAGTAACGAATCTCTTCTTCTTCATCTTCTTCATCATCAAAGCCTATATATTCATCCAATTTAGAAGAACCCTTATTGAAAGTTTGAAAATTAGATTCATCATCTAAATCTAAATCATCTGAGGATTTATCTTGCTTTTCAAGGTATTTTTCTAGTTCAGAATTATAAGCTGATTCTTTCGAATTATTATTTGCTCCCATTTTATACACCAAAAAAATACGATTAAATTACACTCTATAATAAAATTATAATTTATTTTAAATATAAATTTTTTTAAACAACCCGAACCCAGATTTTTTTATTACAGTATCAAAAAAACCATCACAGAGCACAGTTATTGAACGATAAGTTAGTAAAACCCAACAAAAGAAAAAAAAATCTGCTCAAATGTTCACGTTATAAGAAAAAGAGGAAAATATAAAAGTGAATGTAATATAAATATAACATATTAATAACATGAGGTTAAACTATGAATAAACAAACAAAAATCATACTGGCGGTTCTTGCAATATTTATTGTCGGAATGACGTTAAGTGTTGCATTTGCAGAACCAGCATCAGCTGTAAAATATAAGGGAAAGAAATCATTGACAGTTACCATAAAAGACGGTAAAAAGAAAGTTAAAGTAAAATGTAAATACAAAAGAAGCACTGGAGACTATCAAGGCAAAAAGGGAAGATACATTGCCACTGTCTGGAAAGGACCAAGTCAAAGCCCTGTTTTTAAAGGCTGGAACACTGTTGCCAAAAATACTAAAACATGGAAAGTGTGCAACAAATACGGTTATAAAAAACCGGTGACTAAAGTAAGATTAAACAGGTACCAATAAGTTATCCAGGAGGATCAAATCCTCCAATTATTTCTTTTTCTTTTAAGGGCTCTGCCAAAATTAAATATTGCCCATCAAGTTTCAAACCCCACTGATGTCAATTCCATTTTCCACATCATTTAATATACTATCATT
>SUTQ01000046.1 GCA_015062805.1 Methanosphaera stadtmanae | reverse complement strand
TCTGAGTTTAACATTGGAAACGTTTCTCCAGGACAAAACTTAAATGTTTTGTGTCAAAATTGTGACCAATATTCACGTGATCCAATTACACAAAATGGTATTGATCATGTGACAAACACCAAGTCATCTCTATGGACCCTTGACACCGGTGCTTGTGAACACATCACAAGGGATAAGTCTTTACTTTCTAATTTCGTTCCAAACAAGATGATTCTACGATGTGCCAACAACACCACCTGTACCTTTGAGGGTTATGGTACTTTTCATGGTACCATTAACAATTTTCCGGTTACCTTAAATAGAGTTCTTTATTCCAAGAATGTAAATAAGAACCTTATTAGTGGAATTAAATTAGCCTCCGAAGGTATTCTCTTTAGTACTGGAACTATAGATAATAAAACCTTCGTTAAATTATCATCCTCTAAGGATAACTCAACCTTAGGTTATTTTTATAACCAAGATAATATTATTAGAATCCCAATTTTACAGGGATCTAATATTTTATCAAACCTTGAGGACAATAATAATAGTGATCTGCAGTTATGGCATAACAGATTAGGCCATTTCTACAATAAAGATATTTTCACATATCTTTCAGATCACAACACTCTTGTAAATAACTGCCCTGAGTGCAGTATTTGCAAATTAAAAAGAAGCCCCCATAATAAAATTCCTCCCCGGGCTTCTGATAATCTTGAGGTCATTCATTCAGATATAGTTGGACCTCTTGAAACCTCAGTTACAGGAAAGAAATATTTCATTTCTTTCATTGATGAACATTGTAGAAAATCTTGGACCTTCCTTCTTAAGGAAAAGTCTGAGGCTACAAATGTTATCATTTATTTTTTTAAGTACCTTTTTAATCACTTTAATAATTATAGCGTTAAATATTTTAAATCCGACAACGCTAAAGAATATAAAAATAAAAAGGTACAAAAGTTTTGCAAACAAAATGGTATTATTAAATCTTTCTCTCCTCCATATAATCCTCAAAATAATGGAATTGCAGAAAGATTTAATCAAACAATTATTAATTGTATAAAAACCATTTTGTTCAAAGCTAATTTAAATATTAAATTTTGGGATTTTGCTCTCGTTTATGCTACTATTTTATACAATATTACTCCTCATAGTAGCATCCAAAATAATATCCCAAATGAGCTATTTTATTGTAAAAGAGTTAATTTATCTAAAATAAAGGTCTTTGGTTGTATTGCTTATCATAACAACCTTCAAGATAAGGCCTCCAAACTAAATGAAAACTCCGACAAAGGTATCTTCCTGGGCATCGATACTTTCTCAAACTCTTACATTATTATTAACTGCCGCTCCCATAAAGTTGTTTCAACAAGAGAGGCAACTTTCTTTGAAGATAAATTTACGGATCTACCTGAGTTCTCCAGAGACTCTGATCATACACTCTTTGTGAATCTTCCCTTCGACTTGAACTCCCCTTCGGAACATAATTCTATGTTTGGTGATGCATTTCCTGTTTACGAGTCACGTGATGAAGTAAATATTAATTCCACGAAAGTTTCTCAAAATGACGTGGAAAAGGGGTTACACAACATTTCCATACCCTTTGATATTCAGTCACGTGTTGTGTATAATTTGGATTGGACACGTGCTCAAAGCTCATTTCATGACAGTGATATGGTCTTATCAATCACCACCTCTCCACCACTCACCTTCCGAATGGCCATGAATTCAGCTGATAAAGATAAATGGATCCAAGCCATCTATGATGAGCTGGATAACCTTTACAGCAATAATATCATGACGTTCGTCCAAAAGGTACCGGAGGGTAGCACTGTTATAACCACTAAATGGGTATTCAACATAAAGCTTAACGACCAAAACCTTATTGAAAAATATAAGGCTAGATTGGTCGCAAGAGGCTTCAATCAAAAGGAAGGAATAGATTATGAATTAACCTATTCCCCCACCTTAAATAGCGATAGCATAAAATTGATTATCGCTTTGGCCGCCAAATTAAAGTGGAATATCCATCAATTGGATATTAAAGCGGCCTATTTAAATGCAAACCTGGATAAAGTAATATACACAACTATACCTCCAGGTGACGCTAATTATAAGAAAGGTTTTTGGCGCTTGAATAAAGCACTTTATGGTCTCAAACAGTCTGGAAGACAATGGTATGAGACTATATCTTCTTTCTTAACCCAAAATGGTTTTGATAAATTAAAATCAGAACCATGTATCTTTAAAAAATATTCAAAGGCCAATTTATTATGCATAATTGGCTTATATGTGGACGATATGTTGATTACTGGAACTATTCAAGAGATCAACGATATTGTCAATAAAATAAAATTAAAATTTAAAATTTCTAAATCAGGAAATATAAATTATATTTTAGGAATTAAAATTGAATTTTATAATAATTCATATTATATTTCTCAAAAAAATTTTATCGAAAATTTATTAAACAATTATAATATAAAAAATATTAAAAAATGTAAAACACCATGTACTGGAGTTAATAACAAATTAAATAATGATCCAAATTTCGACATAACAGTATACAAAAGTGCTATTGGATCATTAATATACTTGGCAAAATCAACAAGGCCAGATATCTCATTCGCAGTGCATTATGCATCAAGAAACTGCGAAAATCCAAAATTATCTGATTGGAAAAAAGTTTTAAATATTTTTAAATATTTAAATTCAACAAAAAATTTTAAAATTAAATATGATGGGTTAGGTGATATCAATGCATATTGTGATGCAGATTTTGCTGGTGACACCAAGGATAGAAAATCTACTTCTGGCTGTTTAATCCTCATGGGAAAATCTGCTATTTCGTGGCATAGTAAGAAACAATCCGTTGTGGCAACGTCCACAGCTGAGGCTGAGTACATTAGCACGTCCGAATGTACGAAGAAAGTCTTGTGGATTAGAAATATCTTAGAAGAATTATTCAACTACAATCATTCCGTAACCATATTTACAGACAACATGGCCAGCAAGAAGAGTATCGAGAATGGTGAAGTGAATACCAAATTAAAACATATAGCTATCAAATATCACTTCAATAGAGATAATATAATAAATAGGAAGATCAAGTTAATGTACAAAAACACTGAAGAAATGCTTGCTGATGTTTTAACCAAAAATGTAAATGGCCCCAAAATGAAGAAGTTTACAGACAAAATATTTTCGGAAAATTAACGATGGATACTTATTAACCAAACTTAATTTTATTTTGTAAAATTTAGTTTGAGGGGGGAATGCTATTATATCTAATCTAGAAACAAAATTTAATAAATGAATAATTTAAAAAATATAAATAATAATATAAAACAATGATTTAAATCAAATGTATAAATTAATGTATAAATTAATTTTAGTCTAGAACAAGCCACATAATTAGTATAAATACATGTAAATTTTCT
>SUTQ01000003.1 GCA_015062805.1 Methanosphaera stadtmanae | reverse complement strand
TATTAAATTATATAAATAAAATCATGATTTCATAATAATATTATATAATATTATCACATATAAAAATAATCCAAGCAGGATAAGTAATCAAAAAGGGGTCATGAGAAGTAATAAAATAATTAATACAAATAATAAAAAATAAAATCATTACATCTAAAAAATAGTAATACTAAACAACAAAAAAAGATAATTATGTCGGACACTCATTTTATAAAAAAAAGATAAAAAAAGGAAAAAGCTAAGCTTCAGCTTCTTCTGCAAATATCTGGTTAATCATCCATTCAGGTTTAAATTCCATTAAATCGTCGTATGATTGTCCTGTACCAATGAATAATATTGGTTTGTTGATTACGTGTCCTATGGATATTGCTGCTCCACCTTTTGCATCAGCATCTGCTTTTGTTAAAATTATACCATCAATATTGATTACTTCATTAAATTTTGTAGCTTGTTCTGTAGCATCATTACCCATTAAAGCATCTCCAACATACAATACTATGTCCGGTTTTGAAACTCTTTTAATTTTCCTCATTTCATCCATAAGGTTTGTGTTGGTTTGCATACGACCTGACGTATCAATTAATACAACATCTTTGCCTGTTGCTCTTGCGTGTTCTACTGCATCGTATGCTACTGCGGCAGGATCAGAATTCCTTTCGTGTTTGATGATTTTAAGGTTAAGATTTTTAGCATGGTGTTCCAACTGTTCGATTGCACCTGCTCTGAAAGTATCGGAAGCACCAAATACTGATGAGTATCCATGTTTTTCTAGATATGTTGCCATTTTGGCAATAGTGGTGGTTTTTCCAGTTCCATTAATACCTACAAACATGATTTTATATGGTTCACCTTTCTGTTTTGATGCTTCAATATCACCAAGTAAATCATAAGAACCGTTGTCTATGATTTCAGTAATTGCTTTTTTAAGAGCATTTGTTGTGAAAAGTTCCATATCTCCTCTACGTCTGATTTTTCTACCAACAAGATCTTCTTTAACCGATTCAACGATTCTTTCAGCAACGTCAAATGCAACATCACCTTCAATGAGTGAAAACTCCAATTCTTCCAATATCTCTTCGATATCCTCTTCTTTGATTGTTTTTTTAGTGATAAATGAGAAAGCTCCACCTGTTTCTTCATCCTCATATTTAACTTCTTTTTCTTCTTTTTTGTCTTCTTTTTTGTCAGGTGTTTTCTTATTTTTATCTCTTTTTAAGAAGCCAAATCTTCCCTTCTCTTTTTCAGCCTCTTTTTCTGCAGAGTCTTCATCATCTTCTGCAATGTTTTCAGTTTCAGAAACATTTTTTTCCATTTCTTCTTCAGATTCGGCTTGTGGTTCTTCAGCAAAGTCCTCTTCAACAACTTCTTCGTCTTCAGCTTCAAAAGTATGTTCTTCTTTTTTGTTTTTGTCTCTTTTTAAAAATCCAAACAATCCTTTTTTCTCTTTTTCAGGTTTTGATTCTTCTTTTTCAGCTGTGTCTTCAATACTTTCTTCGGATGTTTCTTCAAGATCTTTCTCTTCAGTATCTTCTTGTTCTTCAGTATCTTCTTGTTCTTCAACATCAGTTTCTTCTTCTGCAGGAGTTTCCTCTTCTTCAACAACTTCCTCTTCTAAAGTTTCCTCATCAGCAGTTTCTTCTTCCACTACTTCTTCGGTTGCTGAAATTTCTTCAATATTTTCTTCTTTATCAGATTGGATATCTGAATATTTTTCTTCAATTGATTGAAGGTCTGCTTCCAAATCGTCTAATTCCTGACTAATTTGTGATGGTTCTAATTCTTCTTCAGGAATACTTTCAGATGCATCTTTAATAGTTTTTCTAAGTTTCTTTCTAAGTGAATCAAACAAGCTTTCACAATCCTTTATAATTTAATATTTTATTAGTATTATTTATGTCGTTACTAAATAAAATAATTAGTTAATTATAATTAGATTTTAACAGTCTAAAAAAACTTAAATTTAGAAATAGTTCTATGTTAAAATGAATTTTAAATAAAATTAGTATTTTTGTTGGAGTTTAAAATAAGAAGGTAGAATTTAGAGTATTATTGTACTCCTTGTTCTTTCATTAACTTTTCTACTTCCGGTCTTTTCTGAGTAATGTAATCGTTGATTTTTTGTAATTGTTCTGTTAATGTTTTGATTAAATTTTCTACTTCTTCTTTATCTTTTTTAAGGGTTTCTTCGGTTTCTTCTCTGGTTCTTTTTATTGCTACGTCAGAACCAACTCCTACGATAACATCTTCAGATTTGAGTTCTGTTGTAATGAAACATCCTGCACCTATTGGGATTAATGTTTCTTTACCTACTGCTCCAGCTAAACCCTTAACAGCAGTTTCAGCTGAACGGATATCATTTAATGATATGTTTAACTGTTCAAGTTGCTGGGTGATTGTTTCACCTTGTTGCTGTAACTGATTGATTTCATTAATCATTTGTTCTAGTTTTTGTCTATCTTCCATTGGAACACATCCTATGTTTAATGGTGTACCATGACAAGGTTATAATAAACTTTGTACGATAGGGTCAGTTACTTCATCTGCTGATATTTCGGTAATTTCGTCGAAGACAATTTGGTCTCTGTTTAATCTGTGTTTACTACCAAATTCAGAGTATAATTTTTCCTGTACGTCTTCTACTTTAATTGCTTTCAATTCTCTTGTGAATTTTTTGGTTTTATCCACATCTAATAATTGTCCTTTTACTCTAAATATTTTTGTTTTCATAATGTTCCCTCAAATAAGTTGAATACTTGATCAATCCTTGCTAGTTCGGGTCCTGTAGTTTTATTTCCTACAATGACTCCGTTAGAATTTGCAATGATACATGCTCCTACGAGTTTAACTCCACGGTTAACTGTACCAATTTCTGCAGGTACTCCTAAGACATCTTCAATTAAGTCCAATTCTTCTTCCGATGCATCAGGATGAACTAAAGCACCCTTATTTGTTGCTGCCATTGTTGAACCAACAATATCTAAGCCAGCTATGGTACTTTCTACAAGTTCTACATCTAAAGTATCTGCAATGATATTTTTTGCATCACTTGATAACTCTGGATTTACAATAGCTCCATTATCGTTAGCTACAATAATATTGCCTATTGCAGTTAATTTGTCTGGTATTATTTCTACGTTAATGTCATGTTCACTTAGTATATCTAATTCATGTTGAAAGACATATGGTGATACAAGTAGACCGTTAGAATTTCCAGCCATTAATGCTCCTGCTAGATTACTACCACAGATTGGCGTTTTTATTATTGGTACTTTTAATGTTTCTTCGATACTTTGTAGGTATGTATCTTGGAGTCCTTGTGAAACTATAGCAACGTTATCCTTTGCCAATATAGAAACACCTAGATTAGGATTTCCATCAATATCGAATCTTTGTATCATTTTATCACTCCATCTGTGAGGTTTATTAAATATGTATCAATATAATTAAAATGCCCACCTCTCAAACATTTTGAATTATATTATAGTAGGAAGAGAGTTGATTAAGTTCTCTTGAATTACATGTATACATTATCATCTAACTCTTTAGTAACTCGTATTTTATGATAAAGAGGTTAGATAACATAATAATCTCATAGTTAGCATTTTTAGTAAAATAATTATTCATCTACTAAAGTTACTTCTACAGTTTCATCTTCTTTTACAGCTTTAACTTTGATTTTTGATGGGATTTTTTCTCGTCCTCTTTCCCAGATTTTTTCGTTAATAGCTGTGTCGATGATAACATCTTCAGCTTTCATATGTTTTTGAATGAATTCTCTGATGTATCTCATTGCTCTTGGTGACCTTTTTGTTCTAGGTACGTTTTTAACATCTCTTAGAGGAATTGTGTAAATTCTTTCCATTCTAATACACTCCATAAATTATTAATAAAATCTAAAGCTAAACCATCAGGTTTATACTTTAATTTTACTTCTTCTCCATTGTCTAGCTTTTGGATGAGTTCTTAATTTTCTTGATGTTTTCATCATAGCAAAGATAGGAACTCTTCTGTTCTGTTTGCCTTTTTTAGCTAATCTTAATTTTTTTGGTAAGTTTTTATTACGACTCATTTTACTTCCATCCTATAACTCTTGATTGAATATGTTGGGGAAATATTTCATTAATGTTCTGTCCCTTTTCTTCCAGTAATACTCTAATTTCCATTTCATAATCTGAACTGTTATGAATATCACTTTCGGCCTTTTGAAGTTCAAATAATCTGTCACTGGTATCATTGATTGTTTTATAACCAATACCTGTTAGATTAACATATTGGACTCCTTTTCTGTCTTCCAAACTTTGAATTTCATTCTGTTTGAGCTTGGGAATCCTGTCTTCACGTCTAGTACCATCAGCTATCAAATCATATTCATCTGCCAAGTGTTCAATTACTTCATGATGTATATGGTTTATTCCATTGTTCGGGAACTGATCTTCAATAATCATTTCCACTGCATCAGTTAATATCTTCTTATCTAGCTTTACAACTCTATGTTTAAAACCCAAATTATTAGCTGAGCTGGTTGCAGGAATTGTTGAATCAAATACTCCAAAATTGATGGTAATTAATTCCACATCATAGCCAAGTTTATCTAGAATAACTGCCATTAATGAACTATCTTTACCGCCACTATATAATACAGCTGTTTTCATAAAAATACACTAATATCATATAATTGAAAGATTATCTTCTTGTGATATGAATTTCACGTTTAGTATTAGTTGTTTCTCTTAAGATTTGTTTTAATGTAGCATCTGTTACAGGAATTTGGATTCTTCCTGTTTCAGCCATCTGAATTAATTGCATTTCAATAGCATTAACAAGTTCAGCTTTTGTTAATCTTAAGTTTGCGAGTCTTTGACGTGCTTCTGGTGTTAATATTTGTCTAAGTGCATTTTTTTTCTGTTCTTCGTATTGTTGTCTCATTTGCTCTTCTTGTTGTAGTTGTTGGTAATTTGCACTTTGTTGTTGTTGAGCAGCTAACTGTTGTTGTTGAAGTTGTTCCATTCTTCTACGTCTAATTTCGTCAAGTTCACTCATTTAACACAACTCCTTTAATTTTTAATCATATCAAAATTAATACAAATTAGTATTTTGATAATTCAGGGATATCTTTAATGATTTCAGCAGCTTTTTTATCTAAGTAAGATTGACCTGCAGGAGATACAATTCTACCTTCTTCTGTTTTTTGTACGTAACCTGCTTCTTCAAGTTGTTGTAATGCAGTTCTTATGATAGATCCACTTCCTTTTCTGAATTTTTCAGGACTGGTTCCTCTATCTTTGTTACCACCGTATTTGGTTTGTAATCTGCTAAGTCCTACTGGACCATCTACGTATACTCTTCTTAATAATGCTGCGGTTCTTACATACCACCAATCTGGGTTTTCAGGTCTGCGTTCTTTGTGAACACCTGTTTTAACAAATCTAGCCCATGCTGGTGCGTTTATTTTATCATTTTCTTTAAAATCTTCACTTAATGCGCTGATTAAACTTTCAGCAGGTACATCGAATGCTGTTGTCATTGTTTAATTAGCCTCCTATTAAATTATATGTTTGTTTAAAATTGCCTATATTTCAAAGAGATATTTATTTTCTCTTATATAATACTGCAACATTACCACGAACATCAATTAATTTACTTTTGGTGTTAGAAACGATTTCTTCCAAAAATTCATCTTTATTTGATGCTATATTTCTGGAAAATCTGATTTTAACAATTTCGTTGTTTTTTAATTGACGTTTGATTTCTTCAATAACATTTTCATTAATACCGTTTTTTCCAATATTAATTTCAATTGCATTTAAAGAATTTCTCATTATTTCTTTTCTACTCTGGCTTTTGCTCAAATTATCATACTCCATTAATGTTTTTATTAAAACCTAGTTTTTCTTATGAGTGTAAGGAACTTTAGTTAAATGTCCACATTCAAGACATTTTCTGGTAATTGTATTACCGGAAAGTCTTACTCTTAAGTTAGCCCCTGGTTTAAGGAATTTGTTACAATTTTTACAAAACCTTCCTCGCCAATAATCAGGTAATGTGATATTATATTTAGTAGAGATATTACGAGTTAACTTAACATAACGATCAGAACGTTCTGGGTGTTTGGAAAACTCCTTTTCTGCTTGATTAAAAAGAATCTGAATTCTTTCCAATGCTATTTTATTAACATAATTAGGTCGTTTTCTTCTACTCAAAAATATCTAATCCTCTAAAAAATATAGAATATTCTTCTTAAGTGCAAGGAATGAAATTATGAAAAATACATAAAATCTAGATAGTAAACTTAAGAATAATAATATAATTTATGTAATCCCTTACTTAAATATGTTATGTTAAACAAAGATTAATCTGCTTAAAAAAGTATCAAAGTAATGTTTGGGGGAGATTTTTAAAATGTTCTTTAAAAGAAAATTTAATAAAATGAAGATAAATCGGAAAAGTATATATAGTGGACTCTTTTAATAAAATTAAAAAATGATTGTGATAGAACATCTTCTGAATATTTATAATTAAATGAAAAGATTACAGTGCTGATATTAAGATATAATATAAAGGAATTATGATTATGGAATTCAACAAATAAAATGAATAAATACCTTTTGATCTTAATTCTTCAAACTAATTATTGATGAAATCCAGAAACAAAATTGTTATATGTCTATATATTTAAGATATTATGCAGTAGTATAAAGCAACATCTATGCTCAGAACAATGTAAAGCATATTCAGAATAATTTCCTCTTTATCATAATCAAATAATTATCATGAATGTTTTCAACGGATTAAATCAATATTCAACTTAGTAACTGATATTATATTGAATTAAATGATATCCGTTGATAAATGAGTAACTATGGATGTTTATAGGATATTAGAAATGATATTCCAATAATTATCATCATTAAAATATATGAAAATTTTTTATGTTCTTCTGCTGTTAATATTTTATATGGAAGATACTTGTTAATTTTGTCTGTAAATATTAATAGAAATTCTGCTATTAAACAAATTATAGCTAATATTAAATATTTCATCAAGGGATTTTTAATGAAATTTTCAATTCCGAACATTGCAAAGCAAAACATTATTACTAATGTAAAGAAAGATGCATATCCCACGTCGTAAGCGGGTTTATTGTTGTTGAAACAATTTTTATTTTCGTTTAATTCATATATGGTTTTAAACACGTCATATCTTAAATAGAGTATAAATGTTGCAATTAAAATTGGAATAAATATTCTCAATCCCAATAAGAATTCAGTTTTACCTAACACTAAAGAGGGGAGAATGAATGAAATTATCATCCAAATACTCATAGGAATCAGATTATTAATTACAGTACCCCATCCTTTTCCTAAAATGTTATTATCTCCCAAAGGATGTGATTTATCATCATAAGTAATAAATTCAAAATTACTATCAAGATATCTGTATATTGGCTTATAAATCAAAGAAAAAATAACATTTGAAATAATTCCTCCTGCACATAATAAAATTAAGAATAATACCAGATCACTTTCCATTAATTACACCCCCTATTTTCATGTAATCCAACACTATTTAAAAATGTATTATAAGTATATTCATTAAATAAATCTTGTATAGTTTCTTCCACAAAATCTATTGCGGATAGTTGTTCTGTTTTTCTATATATTGCATTACCAAAAGACCAAACAACTTTTTTAAGAACATCTTTTCCAAGTAAAGTAGATACTTTTGCAGGAATAGTTCCAACACCTGTTGTTGATAATGCGATGCTTGGAAGTGCGGCTAAATAATAATACTCATTATTTAAATCATCTAAACTATTAACTCCCGTTGCAAGGAAACAAAGAGCTACTCCAACACAAGCACAAGTTATAGTAACACTAATTGGAGCTGAAAGAGCATATGTAGTAACTGCTGTTGCAATATGTATACTACCAACCATATCCTCTCCTAAATTAAAACCTTCCCAAAATAATTCTTGTTCATTTTGAGGTAACTGATTAAACCAATTTGTAGCATAGGTAATTTTAATATTTAAATCTTCAATTAAGAAATTCATTATATTTTCAGTAGCTATTTCTTCATAGTTCCAACCGTAACCAGAAGAACCTCCTCCACCAAGTAAGCCATTAATGTCAGTAACGTTTTCTTCAGTATCATTAGAATTGCCTGAATTAATATTTCTTAAATTTTCATATCTATTATTTAATATGGTGAAACTGTATGATCCATCCTCGTTAATGTAGATATAATAATCATTATTATTTAATGTTGTAATTGTTAACTTATTTGTTTGATTATTATAAGAAAAATTTAATAAGTTATTGCTTAATAAATCTTCAGTAAAATATTTGATAGCAGAATATGAATTATTGTCTCCTGCAAGATTTAACACTAAACCTTCCAAATATGAACCATAAAATCCACCCAATATATTATATATTTTTGCATTTGTTTCATTATCACTAATTAGTCGTGTTCCATAATTTTCATCATCAATATCTACGTAAGTTCTTCCATTAATATCAATATTTACTCTCATTTGAGTATCTTTAAAATTATATGTTGTAACATTTAATTTACAAGAAAAAAATGTGGTAATTGAATTGAATAGATACATATGTGTTAAACCAGTTAAGTAAGTTCCATAAGCAGATTTGAAAACTGATTGATTATATAAATTATATTTTTGCAATGTTTTGTTTATAATTCTATAATCGATTTTTTGATTTGATAAGACATATGTTTGCACGGTTTCTAATGTTTTTCCATTTATTTCAGAACTACTTAAGAAATCTTTAATATAATCTTTTTTGTAAAAATCATTACTTTTAAAATAACAATCAATGTAATTTAGTTCGGGTAAATATATTGTTGCTATTTCTGTTTTGATTGCGTTGTTAATCATCGAAACTTTGATAAGTTTTGTCCCAATTAATTCTTTTATTATGCTTACTTGATTTGTATTTCCATATGTATAATTGTAGAAATCGATTGTTATATTGTTTCCTGATTTATATATTAGCATTCCAGGATAATTTATGTATTTTGAAGTTGTCACGTTATATGTTTTTGTAGTATAATTATAGAAATATGAACGATTATTATTTAAATTATTAATCACACTTGTATTTTGAAGATTAATAATATTACTTGAATTTACACATATTTGTAATTCTTGATAAGGAATATTCATAGTGTAAATAAAATGCATTCTGTATCTTAATCCAGTTTCTCTTGTATAAACATATGTATCTCTCCTATTGGAATGGTTATTTAATATTTCTATTTCAATTTTTGTATCATTCGTTGTGGTTATTTCATAACAAGCACCTAAGAAATGATATTCATTGTTAATAGTTGCAGTTTTTTGACCTGATTGATCCATTTGAATTCCTATTTTTTGAGTACCATCATTGTATATATTAGTAAAATTGATTATTTTCACGTTTGCTATTGCATTTTGGGATAATGGTACTTTATAAGAATAAACGTCAGATGTATATCCTTCATCGGATATGGTGTAATATTTCAATGTTTTACCCGCAGGTACATTAATTGATTGATACCAATTTGAATTTACTGTAATTAAAGTACTAGTAGTACTATTTTTGGGATTTGAGTTATCTGTAGTAAAATATATTTTTTTAGTAATTTTATTAAAATTAAACGTAATAATTTGACTATTTTCACTGATATCCCATAATGCAGATATTATTGCTTTACTAGGTGTTATTATCTGTGGTGCCTGATAAAATACTACCTGTGACGTTTGATTGTTTGTATCTACTAGTATTGCTCTTAATTGTGTGGGGATGGATAGATCCATTACTCTACCAGATGTGTAAACGTTACTGTTTACTGTAGGTGTACTGCCATTTCTTGTGTAATATATAGTTCCTGGTTTGTTTGCTATAATTGTAACGTTTTGATGATTGTCCCTCACATCAGTCAAGTTCAAAATGGTAACATACGGTGTAGGATTGTTTAAACGATAATAATAAATGTTACTTTCTTTGTTGTTGCATATTGTTTTTGCAAAATATTGCAGCAACGTATAATTATGAACTGTTATGGAACCATTATATACCAGACTTTGAGTAGTAGGCTTTGAACCATTAAGTGTATAATATATAATTGCCTGCTGCGAAGTACTAAGATACACCTTATAATTATAACCATTAGATTGAAATACTGGTTTACGAGTAAAATAAGGGAAACTAGCCCGATAAACTCCATAAGATAATATTGGTGTTTGACCATTATTATTTATTCCAAAAAAGCGGACCCATGTATTGTTGTAAATTCTTAAAGTTCCATTATATACCTTACTTTGAGTAGTTGGCAAAGTACCATTCCTAGTATAATATACAACAGCATTTTGAGAAGGAGTCAAAGTAAGATTATAAGTCCCATCCCCATTACTCACACAATTGGCAGTAATCGTAAATGCCTGACTTGTATTAGAAGCAAGTGCCTCTGATTCTGTAGAATAATCATAATTACTCAATGCTTTTATACCTGCAGTACTGGAATATCTTCCATGAGCATAATTATAACGAACTATGCGAGTATATAAATAAACAGTATCTTCAAAACTAATCGTAATATTATTATAATGCAAATTTAAAGGATTACGCCCATTAATTTCATAACATTGAACAATAGAAGCAGCGATTGATTTATACACATTTTTACTGATAAACAAACCTGGCTTGTTAGTACCACTAATACTAGAAACATGATTATAATTAATATAAGTGATATTTTCAGTTGTATTTAGTGATTTACACAACAAATACAAAAAGTCATTCATATTAACACGAACACCAGCTACACTAACAGTACCGGAAAGTCTCTGATTAGCATTAACATAAGACAACACAGACTGAGCAGCACGACCAATATCACCAACACTAAAAGATATTGGTGAATTCCTATTTCTAGAAGAAATAAACTTACTATTATCATCAATCAAAGAATAATTCACAAAATTTTCATCAAAATAAACAACACCCATATCCTCATCAAACAACTCACCATAACCCTGATTAAAACTACCAACAGAATCATCAACAAAAAAAATCATCATTCTTAGAAGCATCAACACTAGAATCTGATTCAGCACTATAATAATCATCAAGAGAAATATCTTCATTTTCAGATGATAATTTTACATCATTCATGACATTATCCTCAACAGAAACATCACCACAATTCTGATACTCAGAAATTAAAGTATCATTAGAAACATCTTCAGCACAAACCAAAGAAAAAGACAAGAAAAAAACAAACAAGAAAAAAACTAACTTTTTACAATTAATACCAAATACCCCCACATAATTAAATAATTCCTAAATTACTTAAATAATACTTTAGTATTTTAAATTAGTTATAACTATTGGTTATAATAAAGGAGCATTTCCAAAAAAAAGTATTGTAAATTTTTTATAATAATCGTTCTATTATGGGTTTTGAATTAAATTACAAATAACTGAAATATTCACTTAAATAGTCAATTTCACCAACAGGATATGTGACTTCATGATTGATTATCTTAATTATTTCATTTTTTAATTCATTAACACTTCTGTCACTACTGTCTAATTCCTGAACATTATCTCCATATATTTCATAACTTTCATCTGTACATATTCCAAGGATTTCTGCTGAAACGTTTTCATGAATCTTTGCTTCTTTCCAATTTCTGGTGCTCAATCGTTCCTTTAACACATCAGGATTACATCTTAGAACAATCACCAAATCGGCATTGGGATAGTCCTGTGCCAGATGGCCTTCAAATATTATAATATTCTTTTTAGATTCTTCCTTTATTGTATCGACTATTGGAATCATTTTTTCTGTATCAACTATTTTGTAGCCTCTTGTTTCATCAATTCCAAGGTTCAAGTCATAGTCTTCAAGTAATGAATTTATACTGATGTATTGGGCATCAAAATCTTCCTTTAATGATTCTGTGACTGAAGTCTTTCCTGTTCCCGGTGTTCCTGTAATAATTATCATCATAATATCAATCTCTTAATCGTATATAAAAATAGAATATATTAAAAGGAAATAGGTTTAAGAAACCATACTTAAGAGTACTGGAGTTACTCCCGCTTCGATTATGGCTGCAATAATCAATAAAATCAGGATTATTATAAATGTTAAAACAATATCCTTGATTATTTCATTTGATTTGCCTATTTCTTCCTTTAACTGTTTTTTAAACAAGGCATCCAATAGGTTTATTTCCAATTTTGTTATGAGGAATGCACCTACAAGTGATAAAACAGTTGCAGGTAATTCGAATATTCCGTGGGGAAGTATTCCTACAATAAATTGTAATGGAGTTACAATAGTATATGTAAATCCAATAATTAAACCATTCATTATAATTGCTAAAATAGAAAATATTGAGAAAAATAATCCACCAAGCATTATGATAATGTTTGCACGTATATTATTTTGGAAAAGAAATGTTGCTTCATTGTATACTGTAGGATTTTCTGGCATTGACAATACAATATTTTCTAAAATTTCTATCACAAATTCTTTGATAATATCACTAAAAATAACACCTAAAACTGCAGAGGCAATTAAAATAAATACGGATATTAGGATATAAACTTTATTTCTAGAAAAATATTCCTTTAAATATCTTTTACCAAATATTTCTGTTATGTTTAATGTCATAATTATAATCCAACATTTTATTAAAAAGGAGTTTAAGGTTAGATGAGTATTTACATGGTTTGTAATACTTTTCTAATTTCATTTGGATCTGATGATACTTGTGTTGGCTCTTCACAAGCTTCAATAGCTACGTTAGGATCTTTAAGTACGTGTCCTGTTACGATACATACAACACGTTCACCCTGGTCTATTTCACCGTTTTCAACCAATTTTCTTAAACCTGCTATGGAAGCAGCACTTGCTGGTTCTACACCAATACCTTCGGTTCTTGCTAGGTATTTTTGAGCATCAAGAATTTCATCATCTGTAACGGTATCTGCAGTACCATTTGATTCTTTGATTGCTCGCATTGCTTTAACGCTACTTACTGGAGCACCAATTCTGATTGCAGTTGCAATGGTTTCAGGGTTTTCAACAGGGGTTACTTCATCTGTTCCTGCTTTAACGGCATTTGCTATAGGAGCACTGTTAACTGCTTGAATTCCAGTCATCATAGGAGTATCTTTAATGTATCCTGCATCCTGAAATTCAGTAATACCTTTCCATATTGCGGAAATGTTTCCTGCATTACCTACTGGTAAAACAATTCTGTCTGGAGATTTCCAACCAAGGTCATGAACAACTTCCATTCCTATTGTTTTTTGTCCTTCAAGACGGTATGGGTTGATTGAATTTAATAAGTATAATTCTCCGTTTAATGCTAATTCGGTAATTGTTTCTAATGCATCGTCAAAGTTACCGTCTACTCCAAATACTTTAGCTCCATGGAACATTGCCTGTGCTAGTTTTCCTAATGCAACTTTTCCTGCCGGTAATAATACTGCACATTTAAGTCCTGCACGTGCTGCATATGCTGATAATGATGCAGAAGTGTTTCCTGTTGAAGCACAACCAACCATATTTACTCCAAGATCAACTGCTTTTGTTGTTCCTACACTCATTCCTCTGTCTTTGAAACTACCTGTAGGGTTTGATCCTTCCACTTTTACGAATAATTCTATACCTAATTCTTCACCTATTTTATCACATTTACAAAATGGTGTTCCACCTTCATCAAGGCTAATTCTGTTTTCTGCATTTACTGGTAAGAATTCTTTATATTTCCAGATGTTGTCTCTTCTGTTATCAAATGTTTCTTTTGGAATGTTGTCCACTTCAGTTACTACTTCAAGAATTGATCCACATTCGCAAGTATAAATTATTTCATCATCGTCATATTCTGCTCCACATGAAATACATCTTATCATTATGATTCTCCTTTAAAAATTAATCTACAATAATCTTGTGTATTGTTACACAGTTTATAATATTATAATATTTGTTTAAGGTATAATAAAATTGTTTTTCTTAAAGTTTTTAAAAATAGTTTTAGATGTGTGTAGGATTTTGATGTAGTATATTTTAACAATTCAAGTGGTAATTAAAATTGATTTTTATCTGTATAAATTTGTGTACTAACATCAAACCCTCACAGTATTACTTTG
Source organism: Methanosphaera stadtmanae (assembly GCA_015062805.1). Classification (GTDB taxonomy): domain Archaea; phylum Methanobacteriota; class Methanobacteria; order Methanobacteriales; family Methanobacteriaceae; genus Methanosphaera; species Methanosphaera stadtmanae_C. The sequence continues at coordinate 155,771 of SUTQ01000003.1, read as the reverse complement.
ATATTGTTAGTTAATAAATGTATTGTTAAAGTAATTTTAAAATTTTGATAAAATTTAATGATATATTATAAAAAAAGAATTTGTGGGAGGAATTATCCGTGTCCTCCACCCATCAAGAAACTGATAATGACGATTAAAACTCCTACACCAATAATTTGGATAGCACTTTTACTCATGCTTTCTTTAGCAATTTTTCCAAGATAACAACCAAGAACGGTCAACATAACAAAACAAACTATTAAAGTCGCAGTAATTGCTGAATATATGTCCCCTAACAAGAAAAAAGGGATAGATGGAATGAATGAACCAAGGAAACTAGCAGAACCATGTGTTAGCATACTCATGAAAACTCTGTATTTTGCTTGTTCATGGATAACAGTATCATCAAGTTTCCTTTCCTTAAGAATCATCTGACTTTCAAGGTCACGAATAATCTTTCCTTCTTCCGCATGTTCACCCACATATGAACCGAAACCGTTAGATAATGCAATAGCAATACCACCACTCAATCCAGTTAAACCGACAGTCCATGGATTTACATTTCCACCGGTGGAAATACCCATTAGAGCAGCAGTTAAGGAAATACTTAAAACGGTAAGAATACCATCCAGTGAACCCAATGCAACATACCTACTTAAAGCAATATAATCCTTAATAATTTTCTTTAAAGTTATCTTCATATTTCATCTGACTCTCAATTTATTTATCGGCCCAGCTCTTTATGGGCTCTTGCTAAATGACCTGCTGCCAAAGCACCAGCTAATGATAATTCACCTGCTAGTACCAAACTGGCCACAATGGATGCAAACTTGTTAACGTTTCCACTTCCTTTAACATTCATGATGTTCAATGATTCGGTAGCAGTTTCAAGTCTTGTTCCACCACCAACAGTTGCCACTGGCAAGTCAGGAATTGTAACGCTGAAGTATAAGTCTCCATCAACATTTTCGGCACTTGTTATACCAATACTGCCTTCCACTACATGAGCAGGATCCTGACCACATGCTAAAAATATTGCGGCAACCATATTTGCAAAATGAGCATTGTAACCGTAACTGCCTGCGATTGCTGAACCAATTAGGTTTTTAGCATAATTAACTTCAACAACAGCTTCTGGAGTAGTTTTCAACGTTTTCTCAACGATTTCCTTAGGAACAGTTACTTCAGCAACTATACTTTTCCCACGACCTTCAATCATGTTAAGTGCAGACGGTTTTTTGTCAACACAGAAGTTTGAACTAAGTGCAATGACATGAATGTCGTTATTACTTTCAATAAAATTCATTGCTTCCTGTGTTGCAATTGTAACCATATTCATTCCCATACTGTCACCTGTTTCATATACAAAACGAGGGTATACAAAACGACCAACAATTGCAACAGGATCTATTTTTATAAGTTTTCCGTGACGGGTTGTACTTTCTGCAACTTCCTTAATTTCATCGAAATGCTCTTCAATCCATTGTTTAATTTTACTGGCTTGATGAACATTTTTGGTTTTTATAACGGGTGCTCTTGTCATTTGGTTTTTAAGTATTGATACTGAACAACCATTTGAACGTCTAATAACTGAGCAACCTCTGTTTACACTGGCAAGTAATGCTCCTTCTGTTGTTGCCATTGGAGCATAGGTTTCAATTACTTCCTCGTCTTCAGTATTGATTTTTACAGGACCCACTACTCCAACTGGTACTTGAATTGTTCCTATTTGGTTTTCAATATTCTTTTTTGCGGTTTCTGTCATATCAATAGAGTATTTTCCGATATGTTCGAGTGAAGTGTTTGTTTTATTTTCAATGAATTTACGCCTAATATCTGTTGCTTGGTTTGCATCTTCAGCATATTGTTCAATTTGATGAATTTTAATATCGCCAGAATCTAATTTCTCAATTATTTCATTACAGTTTAAATCCATTTTAATGCATCCTTAAAATTTTAAAAATTTGTTAATCTAATATTTGTAATTTTATTATTAATATGTTTTAAAAAAAAGAGTTAAGAGGTATAGTAGTAACACTATACAGATAAAATGATTTTATTAATGGGTATGGGTTTATTCTTTGATTAAATCTACAATGTCACTTGGCACATCTGCCACTTTAACACCGAGTTTTGCTAATAATTCTTTTTTGTTTTGGGCTGTACCATCAGTACCTTCAATAATAGCTCCTGCATGTCCCATACGTTTACCTAATGGAGCAGATACTCCTGCAATGAATGATATGATTGGCTTTGTTAAGTGTTCTTTAGCATATTCTGCAGCTTTAACTTCTGCAATACCACCAATTTCACCTAATAAAACGATTTTTTCAGTTTCAGGATCTTCTTCGAATTTTTGTAGTGCTGAAATAAAGTCAATACCTGTTACTGGGTCTCCACCAATACCAAGACAGGTACTTTGACCGTATCCTGCATCAGTAATCTGACTTGCAATTTCGTAGGTTAATGTTCCACTTCTGGAAACTAAACCGATATTTCCTTTGTTAAATATGTGGGTAGGCATAATTCCTAATTTTCCAACACCGGGAGTGATAATACCTGGAGTATTAGGTCCTATGACTGTTGTATTATGTTCTTGTGCGTATTTAACGATTTCCATAGTGTCGTGTATAGGGATGTGTTCGGTAATGATGATTACTAAATCCACTTCAGTGATTGCTTCAAATGCAGCATCTTTTACGAATGGTGCTGGGATGAAGATTATACTGGCATTGATATCTGGATGATACTTTTTAATTTCTTCTATGGAATTGTATACTGGAACTCCTTCAACTGTTTCACCAGCTTTACCAGGACTTGTACCTGCTACAATATTAGTTCCGTATTTTAACATTTCTTTTGTATGAAATCTTCCTTGTTTTCCTGTAATTCCTTGTACAATTGCTTTGGTATTTTCATCTAATAAAATCAATTAAACCTTCTCCTTAAATTAGTTAAATATTAATAAAATCATTTAATCTACTCATAATAACAAAAATACAATTATTATTATCATTTTTAGACTTTATCACTATTTTATCTGTTTTTTGTAATATAAAAACTTTATTTTTAAAAATTATAAAAGAATGATTATTATAAAGAAAAATGATTAATTTATAACATTCTAAGCTTTCACATTAATTATTTCAAAAAAATATAATAAAAAAATAGAAATTATTGAGGAGTTAATGATGGATTCATTTGCTTAAAATTTGGCTTCTAAATGAAAAATACTCTGCTAAATCAATGAGATTTCCGTTCATAATTGCAGTTGCCGAAAATATAACACTGCCTGGAATAACATTTATTGGTGTGTGTCTTTTGACAAGATAAGTATTTTTATTTCCTAAAATTGCACCAATCATTGCTCCGGCAACAACACCAACTTGTTCAACATCTGTAACATTTGCTACAATAACAGGGTCATCAGTTTGATTGGAAACATAACCAACACCCGGAATATGTTTTATTCCATCAGTTATGCTGGATTCAACATTGTAAACATCATCCATATTGCTGGCAGCCTGAACTGCACTTTTGGCAACGTTTTCAACGAAATATTCACCACAATAGGTATCGAAGCTTATGACAACGGCATCCGGATAAAAATCAGGATTCAATTCAAGTTCAACATAAGATATGCCTTCTCCAGCATCTTCTCTTTTAAGGCCAACACCATTTAAATCATCAAATCCCAAGGCATTATCCTTAAAAACATCAAAAATGCTCTTATTGACTATTTCAACAAGGTCATCATCTTCAATCACTGCAGTAATTACGATATCATCACCAGTAATATTGGAAAGCAATGCCTGAGATGCACCGGCTTCCTTAATTTTGTATAAACTTTTTTCAACATTTTGTATTAATGAATCACTACAAGAAACATCGTTATTTGAAATGTCAATTCCATGGCATAACATTTTCATATTAAATTCCTCATTGAATATTTTATATTAATAATATATATTCTTCAATTTTAATATTTTTTAAAATTATTTTTACTAAAATGTATATAGATATATAATAGAAATGATTGGGGTAGATTAAAATAAACACAGGGGTATGTGCTTCTATAATAGAAGAGGATAAGGAAAGCATTATCAATTTAGTTCAAAAGTTATCTAATGAGGATATTGATTATTTGGAATTAAGATTGGATGTAATACCGGATATAACTAGCAGTAAAGCAAATGAAATAATAAAATCTATCAAAGAAATCACCCAAAAACCAATAATACTAACAAACAGAACAAAGAAAGAGGGTGGCTTTTTTGAAAAAACTGAGGAAGAACGTATAAAGATACTTTCAGATAATGCACATCTGGTTGAAATAACTGACATAGAATTAAGTACTGATGAAGAACTTAGACAAAGAGTTATTGACAATGCCAATAAAACGATTATCTCTTATCATAACTTTCAGGAAACACCAGGCAAGGACCGTTTGCAGGAAATTATTGACTGTTCATTTAAGATAGGGGATATACCTAAAATAGCCGTAAAACCTAACAAAATGGAAGATACTTATACCATTTTAGAATTACTTATTAAAAATCAAGGAATAATTGCCATAAGTATGGATAAATTAGGTTCATACACGAGAGTGATAGGGCCTGTAATGGGAGCTCCCGTAACTTATGCAGCAATAAATAACGAATCTGCACCTGGTCAATTGGATATTAGAACAACAAGTGAAATGATAAAAAAACTAAAAAACTGATTTAACATGAATACCGAAGAAAAAACAATTATCAAATCTTTGAATAAACTGGGTGTCGATACCAGGTTTATTAGTTTGTATAATAATGATATTTACATTAACAACCTCAAGTTTTCAAAATTCTCTAGAAAGAAGGAAGATGATTTTAGAAAGCAATATCCAGATATGGAAGTAGTTCGTTCAAAACTTTTCCAAAAGATATGTATTAAAGTATCAAGAACTGTGAAAAATCAGATTAAACCCCAAAGTGAATTATATATAGAAAACAACGATAGTCTTGAAAACATTTTATTATATATCGTTCTAGAACCCTACAAAAGAAAGTATGGGATTAAAATTGTCGACCAAAAAAGTGAATACACGACAGTTGTAAGTAACTGTTGTCAAGATGATTTTTGTATGAATTATTTAAATTTAATGACCAAAGGAGAAAAAATAGAAAATAATCTACAAAAAAACACAATTTATCCACTAAAACACGTTAAATATCAATGGATGCTCGATTGGATGGATAGTTCAAACATAACTTATTCTTCAAAAAGGGATATTAAACGTACGACCAGTAATGAAATAATAGACTTCCTGGAAAAACACATACCAAATGTACAGGAATCAATAATACAATCAGTAAATTATCTGGAAGAGAATAATCAAAAACAGGAGTAAATATTATGGCATCAAATACAATGGGAGAAATTTTTAAAGTAACAACTTTTGGTGCAAGTCATGGAACTGCACTAGGGGCTACAATTGATGGTTGTCCTGCAGGTTTAGAATTAACACGTGAAGATATACAGGAAGAATTAAACAAAAGACGACCAGGAACAAGTAATTTAACAACATCACGTGATGAAAAAGACTCTGTTGAAATATTATCAGGGATATTTAATGGAAAAACTGATGGAACACCAATTACTGCTATCATAAGAAACAAAGACCAAAGAAGTAAAAATTATGATAATTTAAAGAATAATCCACGTCCAGGACACGGTGACTTATGCTGGCAAAAAAAATTTGAAAATTATGATTATCGTGGTGGTGGAAGAGGAAGTGGAAGAATCACAATCGGTCATGTAATTGGAGGTGCAGTAAGTAAAAAACTTTTATCCATATATGACATAACAGTAACCGCTCATGTAATCTCAATACACGATATTAAAACCAATCAGAAGTATTCCTTGGATCAGATTAAAGAGAACATTACAAAAAACAATGTTAGATGTGCTGATTTAGAAAAAGCCAAAGAAATGGAAGAAGTAATTCTCAAAGCAAAAAACGAAGGAAATTCGGTTGGAGGAATTGTTGAAATTATAATAAATAATCTTCCGATAGGTCTTGGTCAACCAGTATTTGATAAATTGGATGGGGATTTAGCAAAAGCATTAATGAATATTGGTGCAGTAAAGGGTGTGGAAATTGGATTAGGTTTTGAAAGTGCATTGTTAACAGGAAAGGAATTCAATGACCCGTATTATGTGGAAAACGATAAAATAATGACAAAAACAAATAATGCTGGTGGAATTTTGGGTGGTATGTCGAATGGAATGCCAATAGTTCTTAGAATAGCTGTTAAACCTACACCATCAGTAAGTGGAATTCAAAAAACGGTCAATTTAGAAAAAAATGAAAATTCAACAATTGAAATAGAAGGTCGTCATGATCCATGTATCTGTCCTAGAGTAACTACCGTGGCAGAATCAGCATGTAGTATTGTTATTGTTGATCATATGATAAGAGCAGGATTTATTCATCCGGATAAAATATAAATTAATTATCAAAGCCCCGAGGGGGATTTGAACCCCCGATCCCCTGATTACGAGTCAGGTACTGTGCCGGGCTGAGCCATCAGGGCAAATAAAAAAAAAGTAACTAACAAATTTACTATGTCTTTTTTAGTATTTAGTTGTTGTTATTAAAATAACATCACATGAATTGGTCTAAAGTCATAGTTAATCCGTCAGTTGCAGCAATCGTTCTAACACCAGTATTATTTGTTATTACTCTAGTGTTTTGGAACGGATTGTTCATAATTAAATTAACGCCTAAATGAGTCATTATTGCGATTTGTGGTTGAACTTCATCAACTAATTTTTCAAAGTCCATGGTTCGCATATGACCTTTAATTTTTCGTTCTCCTTCTTTAATTACACAACCAATCAATACATCGGCACCTTTATGTTCCTTAGATAATTCTGGGAAGTATTCAGTGTCTGCTGTGTAATTAATATTTAATCCATCATAATTAATGTTAAATCCTATGCATGTTGGATCTCCATGATGGGTAGCAGTACCTCTAATTGTTATTTCATCTTCCTTAATAATATCTTCTGGATGCATAACAGAAATATCTGATTTTGTTTGATGATATTTTGATATACCGGGACCTATTTCCCCATATCCATTAATTACACTTTCACTTCCAATAACATGTCCCGTTCTTTTTGTCATTCCTTGAGTCATAGCTTCAATCATAATTTCGGCGTCATTATAATGATCCGTATGACAATGACTAACAAGTAACATGTTAATCTTTCTTGGGTTTAAACCGAATTGATGGCTTCTTACTAAAGCACCTGGTCCAGGGTCTACATGGATATTCTTACCATCAATATCGTCTATTCTAAAACCACCAGTCATTCTTTTTTGGCTGATAGTTGCAAAACGACCGCCGCCGGTTCCCAAAAATTGTAATTTCATCATATCTCCTACAAATTTTTGAGATGATAATATTATTAAAAAATATTATCTATGTGTTTATTTACCAAGATAAGTATATATATTTTCCTATATTTAATAAAGTAATACATAATTTTAGGATTATATGTACCGTTTAAGTATTGATGAAATATCCCTTATTAATATTTTTAAAAGTGTTATTTCAGCATATGTTTTAAGTAAATTCCAGTATATGAATCAGTTTCGGATACTTCTTCAGGAGTTCCTTCAGCAACTATTTTTCCACCATTATCTCCACCTTCGGGTCCCAAATCAATGATGTGGTCTGCCGTTTTAATCACATCAAGGTTATGTTCAATAATAACTAAAGTATTACCTTGGTCTCTTAATTTAAGCAATACTTGTAATAATCTGTTGATATCTTCAAAATGAAGTCCTGTTGTAGGCTCATCTAAGATGTATAATGTGTTGGATGTGCTTTGTTTACTTAATTCTTTAGCTAATTTCACTCTCTGTGCTTCTCCACCGGATAAAGTTGTCGCTGGCTGACCAAGTTTTACATATCCAAGACCTACGTCAACAAGAGTTTGGAGTTTTCTTTTGATTTTTGGAATATTTTCAAAGAATTCTAAAGCTTCTTCACTAGTCATTTCTAAAATATCGTTAATATTCTTTCCTTTATAACGAATATCCAATGTTTCTCGGTTGTATCGTTTTCCTTCACAGACTTCACAAGGAACATAAACGTCTGCTAAAAAGTGCATTTCAATCTGAACTATTCCATCTCCACTACATGCTTCACATCTTCCACCCTTTACATTGAAACTAAATCGTCCAGGTTTATATCCTCGTTGTTTGGATTCAGCTGTTTGTGAAAATAATTCTCTGATATATGTGAATAGTCCTATATACGTTGCAGGATTGGATCTTGGAGTTCTTCCAATAGGTGATTGGTCAATTACGATAATTTTATCAATATTTTCAACACCAGTAATTGATTTATGTTTTCCTATTTTATTCTTATGTTTGTTTGTTAATAACTCATCAATTCCGTGGTAAAGAATTTCATTTACTAGCGTACTTTTTCCAGAACCGGATACACCGGTTACACAAATAAATTTACCTAATGGGAACGTCACATCAATATTCTTAAGATTGTTTTCTTGAGCTCCATAAACTGTAATGTATTTGCCGTTACCTTCATGTCTTTCTTTAGGAACAGGAATCTCTTTAATTCCGGATAAATATTGTCCGGTAAGAGAATCAGAATTGTTTTTGATGTCTTCAGGTGTTCCTTGAGCAGTTAACATTCCCCCATGTTCTCCAGCACCTGGTCCTATGTCAATTACATGGTCAGCTTCGATTATAGTTTCTTCGTCATGTTCTACAACAATTAATGTATTTCCAATGTCACGTAAGTGTTTTAGTGTTTCAATAAGTTTCATATTGTCTCTTTGATGTAAACCAATACTTGGTTCGTCCAATACATATAAAACTCCAACAAGTCTACTACCAATCTGAGTTGCAAGCCTTATTCTTTGGGCTTCTCCTCCGGATAAAGTACCGGATGAACGAGCTAAAGTTAGATAATCCAGTCCCACATCGTTCAAGAATTCTAATCGTTCTTTAATTTCTTTTAAAATTTCTTTTCCAATAAATTCTTGTCTTGAAGTAAGTTTTAGTTCTTCAAAGAATTGCCTGCTTTGACTAAGGGATAATTTTGTTAAATCAGCAATATTTAAGTCACCAACGGTAACAGCTAACATTTCAGGTTTCAATCTATCTCCATGACATTTTGGACAATCATTTAATGTCATGTATGTACGTGCAGCCTTTCTTCTATATCTTGAACTAGTTTCAATGAACAGTCTTTTCATGTAGGGTATGACACCTTCAAAAGGTTTGTTAACTTCCCTTTTTGTTCTGCCATTTCCAAAAGTGAATTCAATCTTTTCGTTTCCACTACCATAGAGTATTATATCCTGATGTTCCTTGGCAATTGTATTAAATGGAGCATCTATATCAATTCCATAATGTTTAGCAACACCATCTAACATTTTGTTATAATAATTGTCAGTTTTTTGTGAATTGCTCCAAGGTTTTATAGCTCCCTGATTTAAGGATAATGTTTTATCGGGTACAATTAAATCAGGATCAGCTTCAAGTGTACTTCCAATACCGTTACATCTAGGGCATGCTGCTTGGGGATTGTTAAAAGAAAACATTCTAGGGCTTATTTCTGTAAAGTTAATTCCACAGTCCGGACATGCAAGTGCTTCACTGTAATATTGATCTGCTATTTCCGGATTATTGTTTGCTACGGTAACAAGTCCTTCCCCAATTTCCAATGCGGTTTCAACAGATTCAACAAGTCTTTTTCTAAAATTTTCGTTATTTGCAACTTTAAGTCTATCAACAACAATTTCAATACTGTGCTTGTTATTTTTATTTAGATTTATTTCATCATCAAGGGATAATATTTCACCATCAACTCTTACGCGAACAAATCCTTTTTCTTTGTATGTTTCGAAAACTTTTAAATGTTGACCTTTTCTACCTTTAATTACTGGAGCTAAAATTAATATTTTTTCATGTTCATTTTCATCAATAATAGATTCTGCAATCTGACCGGGGGTTTGTTGTGATATCTCTTTTCCACAGTTATAACAATGAGCAATACCAATTCTTGCATATAACAATCTAAGATAATCATAAATTTCCGTAACAGTTCCGACAGTAGAACGTGGGTTGACTCTTGTTGTTTTTTGGTCAATGGATATTGCTGGGGATAATCCTTCAATGTAATCAACCTCTGGTTTTTCCATCTGACCTAAAAACTGTCTGGCATAAGCAGATAATGATTCAACATATCTTCTTTGACCTTCAGCATAAATTGTATCGAATGCTAAAGAAGACTTTCCAGAACCACTAAGTCCGGTTATTACAATAAATTGGTCACGTGGAAGAGTTACATCAATATTTTGGAGGTTGTGTTCTCTTGCTCCTTTAATAATAATCTTTCTATCTTGGATAGCTCTATTTCTTATTTCTTCTTTGCTTTCCATATTTATTCCTCTTTTAATTCCATAATTCTGTCTCTTAATTTAGCAGCTCTTTCAAAGTCTAATTTCTGTGCGGCTTCTTTCATTTCAATTTCAAGTTCTTCTATTAACATATCTACTTCTTCAATTGTAATATTGTCAATTTCTTGTATATCATCCACTTTGCTTTCGATTTTTTTCTCCTTAAGTTTACGTACAACACTTCTTGGTGTAATATTATGATCCTTGTTGTATGCAATCTGTATTTTCCTTCTACGTTCAGTAATGTTTACAGCATTTCTTACGGAGTCCGTAATATTGTCTGCATATAAAATTACTTCACCGTCAACATTACGTGCAGCTCTACCAATAGTCTGAATGAGTGAAGTTTGAGAACGAAGGAACCCTTCTTTATCAGCATCCAATATAGCAACCAATGAAACTTCCGGTAAATCAAGACCTTCCCTTAAAAGGTTTACACCAACAAGACAATCAAATTCTCCTCTTCTTAAATCATCAATAATTTCTGTCCTTTCAAGAGTCGTTATTTCAGAGTGAAGATACCTGCATTTCACATCCATTTTGATATAGTAATCAGTTAAATCTTCAGCCATTTTTTTAGTAAGTGCAGTAACAAGTATTCTTTGATCTTTTGCAACACGTTTTCTAATTTCTCCAAGAAGATCGTCAACCTGATTTTTAACTGGCCTAATTATTGGTTTTGGATCTACAAGTCCTGTTGGACGAATAATCTGTTCAACTTTATTTTTACTTCTTCCCAATTCAAAAGCTGCAGGAGTAGCTGAAACATACAAAACCTGGTTTTGAGCTTTTAAAAATTCATCAAATCTTAAAGGACGGTTTTCCTTAGCGCTTGGAAGCCTGAAACCATATTGTACCAAAGTTTCTTTACGTGCCCTGTCTCCTTCATACATTCCTCTAATCTGTGGAACAGTTACGTGAGATTCATCAATAATAGTAAGATAATCTTCTGGGAAATACTTTAGTAGGGAGTAAGGTGTTTCTCCCCATTTTCTACCGTTCATATGCATTGAATAATTTTCTATACCTGAACAATAACCTATCTCCTGAATCATTTCCAAATCAAAGTTTGTTCTTTGTTCAATACGTTGAGCTTCAACATACTTTCCGGTAGCTTGAAAAGTTGCCACACGTTCTGCTAATTCTTTTCGAATATTTTTAATAGCAACGTCTTGCTTTTCACGGGCAATAACAAAATGCTTTGCAGGGAAAATAATTACTTTGCGAATTTCCTCTTCAATATTGTTTGTTAAGGGATCTGTTTTGTAGATACAGTCTATTTCATCTCCCCACATTTCAATACGAAGTGAATAATTGGCATTTATAGGGAATATTTCTATAACATCCCCATGCACTCTGAATTTACCTCTGTCAAATTCAATGTCATTACGTGAATATTGCATTTCTACAAGACTTGCAAGTATTTCCTCTCTTGAAATTTCTTGTTCAACTTCCAATTGTAATGTAAATTCCGCATAATCTTCTGGTGAACCAATACCGTAAATACAGGAAACACTACTTACTACAATTACGTCATCTCGTGTAAGTAATGATTGTGTAGTGGAGTGTCTTAATCTGTCAATTTCTTCATTTACTGAAGATTCCTTGTCAATGAAGGTATCGGTTTGAGCAACATATGCTTCCGGTTGATAAAAATCATAATAACTAACAAAATATTCAACTGCATTGTCTGGGAAAAATTCCTTAAATTCTTCAAACAGTTGTGATGCTAATGTTTTGTTATGGCTCATAACAAGTGTTGGTTTATCTAGTTGTTCAATAACATTTGCCATTGTAAAAGTTTTACCTGAACCGGTTACTCCCTCTAATGTTTGTTCCTTGTCTCCATTTTTAAAATGCTCCACAAGAGATTTAATAGCTTTAGGCTGGTCACCAAAGGGTTTATAATCAGAATGTAAATTGAATTTTGACATAATAACAATATATTTCTAAAAAGTAATTGATAATATTATTTATCAAATTTTTTCAATTAAAAAAATTAAATCATTTATCCATTAAATTTTATTTTAAAATAAAAAGTTATTATTAAATTCAAAAACCAAAATGTATATAGAGTTGTTTGATGTGAGAATATGATTGATTGGGATGTTAAAAATATTACTATGATGGATAAACATTATAAGGAGATACTTCATCCAAGTGTAAATTTGATATATTTCTGTAGACATTTTGAAGAGATATATACTATGACAATGAATGAAGAAGTATTGCTTCCAGATATTTTTAATGATATCATGTTTTACACATCAAATGGGATAAATGCACGTTATAAAGTATTATATTCTCCTAAAAAAGAAGAAGAAATATCTGAGAAGTTGTTGCCTCAGAGAATGAAACAAAGGGCAAAAAGACAAAAAGCCCATAACAACGGATTGGATGAATACTATGATTTTATGATGAAAGAAGTTGAAGAGTTCGTAAAGAAATATCCCTTTTGGAAAGAATTAATTAGAAGATAAGCTTTTTAATATATAATATAATGACAAGGTGCAAATAATGTCTATGATGATAACTGATCCTTCAGATTTACCACAAAAACCTGGTGTTTACATCATGCACAACAGTGATGATGAAATAATATATGTTGGAAAGGCTAAAAAACTTAAAAATAGGGTTCAAAGTTATTTTAGAGAAGAAGATAAACTGGATAGACCAAAAACACAGGTTTTAATGAAACATTTTGCATATCTGGAATACATATTAACTAACACAGAAAAGGAAGCATTGATTTTAGAAGCCAATCTCATTAAAAAACATAAACCTCATTATAACATAAGTCTAAAGGATGGAAAACAGTATCCTTATATCAAGATAACTAATGAGGAATATCCGAGAATCCACATCACCCGTAGTTTAAAAAGTGATGGCGCATCTTATTATGGACCATATACTGATGCAACTAATGCAAGAGGTTTCATAGACTTCTTAAACAAGAATTTTAAAATTAGAACTTGTAAACATATGGATGGACCTTGCCTTAATTATCAGATAAAGCAATGTGATGCTCCATGTATTAACAACATTTCACAAGAGGATTATAATAAAAACATCAGACGAGCAAAACTCTTGTTGCAAGGAAAATATAAGACTATTATTAAACAATTGGAAAAGGATATGAAAAAATATTCTAAGAATATGGAATTTGAAAAGGCAGCAATCCGGAGAGATCAAATTGAAACAATCAAAATTACACTTGAAAAACAGAGTATTCAACCAACCAAAGAAGTTAATCAGGATATTATTGGAATAGATCATAATGATTCAGAAGCAGCAGTAGTAATAATATCAGTAAGAAACGGTAAAACAAATAAAAAAGATGATTTGGTTCTTAAACAAATTGAAGGATTTACAGATACTGAAATACTTACGGAATTTATTAAACAATACTATTCAACAGCACCAGCACCTGATGAAATAATATTGGAAGATAATATTGAAGATGAAGAAATCATTAAAGAATGGTTGGAAGAAAAACAGGGACACAAAATAAAGATAAAAGTTGCTGAAGATGGACATTACTTAACACTCATCAAAATAGCTAAGAAAAATGCGCATATAAGTTTAACGGAAAACACAAAAGAGGAAGAAAATCCATTATTAACATTGGAACAATACTTGAATCTTCCAAAATTGCCATATCATATAGAAGCTTTTGATATTTCAAATATTTCTGGAATACATGCAGTAGCATCAATGGTCGTATTTGAAAACGCAAAACCTGCAAAAAAAATGTACCGTAAATTTAAAATGGCAACACCAGGTCCAAACGATTTTGCAATGATGAAAGAGGTTTTAACAAGAAGATACTCAAGAATATCACCAAATTATGATAAAGAAAAAAATCCCAACGATTCAATGTTTATTAAACCTGATTTGGTGTTGATTGATGGTGGTAAAGGACAATTAGGTATGGCAGTGAAAGTATTCAATGAGTTAAATATTACTGATGTGCCACTGGTAGGATTAGCCAAGAAATTTGAAGAGTTATATGTTCCGGGACGAAGCAATCCAATTATATTGCCTAGAAAATCCACAGCATTACATCTTTTACAATATGTGAGGGACGAATCCCATAGATTTGCAATTACATTCCACAGACAAATTAGAGGAAAAGCATTTACCAAATCAATACTTGATGAAATTCCTGGTGTTGGCAAAAAAAGAAAACAAGCATTATTTGCTCATTTTGAAAATCTTGATGCAATATATGATGCAAGTCTTGAAGAAATAGAAAATGTTGATGGAATAAATAAAAAATTAGCGCAGACAATCTATGAAACACTGGAAAATGATAAAAATAATAAAAAAAGTGGAAATTAGAGAGTTGCAGATTCTAAATCCAGTTTATATGGTATGACTTCATACTCTTCTAATTCATAACCAATATCTTCATAATCCTCTAATTCAAATTCTTCAAGTTTTTTATCAATTATTAGGTTTCCGATATCTAAAATTTTATTGACTTGGAAATTACCAGTTGCTAAGCATCTATGAGTATTTTCAATAACAAATGGATTTATATTGGTTGACATATGTGTAATCATTAACAAAGCTTTTGTTTCTGGAATTGTTAATTCAGGATCATAGTTACAGGATCCTAACCTATCCAGGAACATTTTTGAATATCCTGCAATATCATTATAGTAAACAGGAGCTGTGAAAATAAAGTAATCTGATTCTCTGATTTTATCTATGATGGTATTGAAATCATCATCCAATACACAGCCACCACCTTTTTCACAAGCTCTACAAGCGGTACAGTGTTGGATATCATAATCATCCATGAATAAAACTTCGTTTGTTCCGCCATTATCTTTAATGCCTATTGTAAGTCTGTCTACAATAGTTTTTGTGAACCCATTCTTTCTTGGAGAAGTTATTAAAGTTACTGCTTTCATATTAATTCACCTCATTTTTTTTTACCAACCAAGTAATTCTTTAGATTTTTTGTTTCCGTAAGGACAAATATAAAGACACATTCCGCAAGCTACTTGATGACCACTTTCTTTACGTTTCATTAAAAATTCCCCACATTTTTCAGGGCTATATGATTTTTTTGGATCTGGTAAATCAACAATAGCTTTGCCGGGGCATGCTTTAACGCACATCTGACAATCACCACATAATGATTCAATAGGTCTTCCAGAATATTCTCCCAAAGGTGCATCAGTTAAAATGGTTGCCCAAGTAAGTCGTGGGCCAAACTCTTTTGTAGTCAATAGATTGTTTTTTCCTAACCAACCAATTCCTGAAAGATTTGCGCTGGCCTTATTGCTGAATGGTTTTTTAAGATTCAATTCAGGATTTGTACCCGAAACATCCAATACGATAGCATTAAAACCCTCATTTTTTATATAATCCACAATTTTATTGGCAATTTTAGAAACTCTTTGGAAAGAATTGAAATATTCATCAAGGTATTCCTTTGCAAGGTCATCGTCATTGTACGTTAAAGGTATTTTTTCTATGATTTCTTCTATCATCTTATGGCCGATTGCTATAGCATATGGATACTTACAGATATCTTCACCATATGTGTCGATTAATTCTTCCTTTTGAATTGAAAAGTCTGCAATACCAAAGACATCAGATAGAGAGTCAATATATTCTACAATGGTCATTGTTCTCGCCTACTCGGTATAGCCAACAATCATAGTTCCAATAGGTTCATCATGAGGTAAGTCAAAACAATCTTTAATATAGTGGTCTGTTTCTGTAGATGGGATTGCGACAGTTAAACTACTTACAAGTTTTTCGGGATTTGTGTCCGTGAAAAATGAACTTTTTGTAGAACTCATTACAAAGAATTGTTTTTCTCCAGGTTTTGCAAGATTATTATATGTAACGAAATTTTCTGATAAAAAGAAAACGTTTGGGTCATCTCTTAATTCTTCAAGTTCCTCTTCATCCATTATTGTTTCACCAATAATTTGTCCGGATTCTGTTCTGAGAGTAAAACTGCTGTCTTGTTCATCATAAGAATTTTCAATTTTATCATTTTTAATGGTATTATCTAAAATTACTACAATTGCTTCTTCTTCTTCAAAAGCTTCTTCCATTCCTTCGTTTATGAAAGGAACTAATTCTTCGAGTCTTTTCATTTCTAGTTTCAGTACTTGTTTTTTCATTTCATCGGACATCGGTGCGGCAAGCATTACTGATTCATCTGTTTCCAGTAACTCAATAATCTCTGATTCAATACTCATAATATCACCTTAAAAAGAGATGTTGGAGTTAATCTTTTTTAACATTAAATCCAACTAAAATTGATGCTAACTTTGGATCATCTTCAAATTCAAAGTATTCTTTAATATACAAATCTGCTAACGGGTCGGGACTACTGGATACAACATCACAAGTATCTTCTAATTCTTCAACTTCAATAAATTGAACTGGTGGTAAAATAAATGCTTGTTTTGCTTTATTTTTTTCTAAATAATCAGTTGTTAATGTTTGTTGTATTTCATTAGGATCCACGGTTAAGACAAAATCTGGAGCTACAAAAGTTGCATTTTCATTTGCTTCATGTTTTTTCTTTTGTTCAACGCTAACAATTTCTTCACCGAGAATATTTCCTTTGTTGTCCACTAATTGTACTGTAGCTGTTGGAGGTGGTCTGAATGTTGCCGTTTTAATTATTGCAACAGTATATTCCCTATTTAAACATTCATGTACGCCAACATTAATTACCGGTATAAGTTCACCAGTTTTTTCCATTTCAATTTCCAATATGTGTTTACGTACATCATCATTTAATACTCCTACACTTTGAACTCCTCTTAATGGGGTGAGTGTATCTAAAACTTCTTGAAGTACATCATCTGGATTTTTTGTAATATTAATTCCTCCATGAATTTATTTATTTAAGTAAAACTTATTTGTTTTAATTTAAGTATTTTATTCTATTTTAAATCATGGGTATGTTCTAACAAACCTTTAATATTTCTACATAGTCAAACAAATTTAATTATATGGAAAAAGATGATGAAATTTTTAATGTTTGGGGAGGCTCTGGTTGTCCAATCGATTCAACATTGGAATTAATAGGTCGAAAGTGGGTAATTGCAATTATTAGAGACATGTTTTTAGGTAAAAAACATTTCAATGAATTTAAAAAGAACAAACCAAACTTAACCAATTCGGTTCTTTCAGATACACTTAAATTCATGGAAAAAAATGATTTAATTCAAAAAAAAGTTTTTGACGGTCATGTAAGGAGCAATACTGAATATTATTTGACAGAAAAAGCTAAAAAATTAAATGTCATAATATATGATATGGTTTTATTTG
Source organism: Methanosphaera stadtmanae (assembly GCA_015062805.1). Lineage (GTDB taxonomy): Archaea > Methanobacteriota > Methanobacteria > Methanobacteriales > Methanobacteriaceae > Methanosphaera > Methanosphaera stadtmanae_C. The sequence continues at coordinate 137,999 of SUTQ01000003.1, read as the reverse complement.
GAATTGATGTATTAAATTGTGATTATGAGAAAATAGATGATTTTCAAAGTAGAATGAAAACAGGATACAAAGAATTATTGGAAATAGAGTGACAGTCTATTTCAGTAACATTATCAAATTAATTAAAACATGTTTAAAAATTATTCTAGTTTTTCACCCAATTTTCTACCCAATTCCTTTGTATATTCTATTAAACTCTCACAATTCCCACTATTCGGTTTATTTTTTCCTATACTTAATATTTCAACCAAATTACAACCGATTGATTCAAAAACTCTTGATCTTTTTCTGATATATTCATCATAATGTCCGTCACTGGCACCATATGTGTGGATTATAACACATTTTGGATTATTTTTTAATTGATTAAGTGTAGTTTTTGTCATGGAATAAAATCTATTTATGAAAAGGTGTCCTTGAGCATTTATTTCTCCGAAATAATTTGGGGCTGCAAATATAAATATATCTGACTCTTCAATTTCATCCATAATTTTTAAAAAATCATCTTTTATAACACATTTTGTAGGTATTTCCATATTTTTGCATGTTTTACAAGCTTTACAAGTGTTTATATTCAAATCATCAATGAAATATATTTGATTTGTAACATCTTTTTCTTTTAATCCTTCGGAGATATAATTTACTATTTGACTACAATTTCCATTTTTTCTTGGGCTGGCAATAACTGAAACGGCTTTCATAGTTTCACAACTTTAAATTGTTATTCTAGTTTATATAAAAATTAATTATTTATAGTATATATATCAAATTTTTATTTATGAAGACAAATATTATAGAGTTCTTCACTGAAAGTGCACAAGTTTTTACTAATCCTGATGACTTGTTTTACCTTAAAACTGAAGGTAAAGATACTAATGGAATTATTTCATTAATATTTTATAGTCTTATGTTAGGATTAGTGATAGGAATAGCAACTGGAGATATTGTGGTAACTGGAATACTTTTACTTGTATCCTTTATTGTACCATTAGTATGTAAAGTAATACACTCCCTTTTTGCATATATATTTGCAAGACTTTTGGGTGGTTCCGGTTCATTTGTTAATACATTTAATCTAATGAGTTATTCAAGTGTGTTAAATGTATTAGTAATCATTGGGATTGCATTAGCTACTTTGGGTTTTGCGGTAGTTATTCCAATATTGTTCTTGGTATTCTTATGGAAAATAGTTATAGAAATTGTAGCTGTTAGTGAAGAACACAATTTAGGATATGCAAAATCATTTTTATCAACAATGGGTATCCCATTAATAATCTTAATTATAATAGTGTTAATTGGAGGGTTGGTATAAATGGACAGTAGTAAAATTTTAGGTATTTTAATTATCATGGCTTTGATATTATCTATAGGTGTAGTTGGATATAGTGCATTTAACAAAGTTACTGAAACTGAAGAGGAGGGTATTGTTGAAACCCAAACAATTCTTGACGAAGCAGATTTAAATAATACAACTGACGATTCCGTATCAACAGTTAACCTAGTAATAGACCAAAAAACTGGTGGAGCCAATATAGAATTTGTTGACAATATGACTACAGTTTATAATATCACATCCAAGGAAAATGAAAATGACACGACAAACGTGACTACCAATCAGACTGGAGATCATCTAGATGTTGTTATTCATTCAAATTCATCAGACAATACAATATTCTTAAGTAACAAATACACTTATAATATCAGTGGTAACTTTATTGCAGGTGGATTTGATGCAAATTTAAACAATAATGCAACAGTTGATCAGATGAACATCAATGCAACACTGGGTGGAGTAAACATTAGATTTAATGGTGGAAGTCTTAACACATTAAACACCATAATCACTACTGGTGGATTAAACATTATTGGAGAGCCAAGTGGTGTAACTACAATTAACTCTGAAATTCAAATTGGAGGTTTAAACCTACAATTAGGCAGACCTATAGCAGACATTTTCTCAAATATTGATGTCGGAGGAATTAATTCTGGTGATTATCAAAAAATATCTGATGTTGAATATAAAGGAAATGAATTTGATTCATCTGACAATAAATTAATCGTAAACAATAATATTAGACTCGGTGGAGTTAATACTCAATCATTCTCCAACTAATTTTTTTTATTTTTTTCTTTTACTATTTTTAGTTATTATTTTGTTAAAAAAAAGTTTTTTTTTTATTGGGTGATTAAAAAAAGATATAAGTGAAAAATCACTTATAAACGTTTTAGGAATTCTAAGATAAGTTTTACGGTATCTTCCATATCTTTGATGTTTACAACACTTATAGGAGTGTGTATGTATCTTGAACCTGCAGATAAAGTTGCTGTTGCAATTCCTTCACGGGTTAAGTGGATTGCTGTTGCATCGGTTGTTCCACCATCACCAACTTCTAATTGGCATTCAATTCCTGCAGCTTCTGCAGCTTCAAGTAATAATTTTTTCATCATAGGATGTGTAATTAAACCTCTTCCACTAGCATCAGCAAATGAGATTACTGGTCCTGATCCTGCTTTTACTGGTGCATCTTCTGGTTTTACACCGGGATGGTCACCGGCAATTGTTACATCCAGTGCAATTGCCATATCAGGGTTAAGTTTGAATGCTGAGGTTTTTGCTCCTTTGAGTCCAACTTCTTCTTGTACAGTTCCTACACCGTAAACTGTTGCATCTGTGTCTAATTGTTGCATAACTTTTGTCATTATTGCACAACCTACACGGTTATCTAGTGCTTTACCCATAACCAGGTCGTTTAAACATTCTTCGAAGTCTGTGTGGAATACGATTGCATCCCCTATTGAAACTAGAGTTTCTGCTTGTTCTTTATCTTTTGCACCGATGTCAATAAACATGTCTTTGTATGTAATGATTTTTTTTGCTTCTTCAGCACTGGTTATGTGAGGTGGTTTTGAACCAATTATCCCAGGTACTTCACCATTTTCTGTTTGTACATACACTTTTTGGTTTAATAACATTTGATCGTTTATTCCACCAATTTTTACAAATCTTAAAAATCCATCGTCATCAATGAAACTTACCATTAATCCGATTTCATCCATGTGGGAAGCTAACATTACGCTAGGCTTACCTTCTTTACCTTGGTGTGTGGTAATGAGGTTACCCATTATATCAGTTTCCATTTCGTCAACGCAGTCTTTTAATTCTTCTTTAAGTATTTCACGTATTTCATCTTCAAATCCGGAGATACCACATGCTTCTGATAATCTTTTTAATAAATCTTTCATTGTAAAACCTCTGTGTTTTTAAATTTTGGTTTCTTATATTCTAGTTTATAACATCTTTTATAATAACTTTTGTTAAGTATTATCACAATCGGGTATAATAATTAAATACTAATAGGATTGTTAACAAAATATATTATAATATTGAAAAATTTAACATAGTATGGTTTCATTTTGAAATCATTCATTAGAGAGTGGATTAAATATGGATGCATTAACAATCATTATAATGATGGTTTTATTTATTCTAGCTATGTTATTTGTATTTTCAACAGCATTATTAACACCATACATAGGTAAAAAGAATTTAATTTCGGTCATTGTATTGGGTTTGATAGTGGGTTTGGCTGCTGGAGCCTTTTTACTCACACCAATTATGGATGACATACCTGATTTTACTAGGACAATAGTAGAAGAAAGTGTTGATGGTTCTGATGTAATAGAGCTAGATTTATCGACAAATGGAAATTTAACACAAATAATTGAAAATATATCCTCAATTTCTGGGGTTGAAAGTGTAGATTATAAGGGAATAACTATAAAGATAGATGAAGATTTTGATTCGGATACTGAAAAGCGGCTGATTACACAAGCAATAAATAGTAGTAATGAAGATATATCTAATGTCATTGACTTGGGTGATAAAACATTCCTTGTAGAAATTGCTGAAGGTGGAGATCCACAAGGGGTTTTAAACAGTATTTATAATACATTTAGTTATTCAACTTATACTCATCTCAGATATACTTCAATGAATGCTAATGCGACAGTTCAGGCAAATAATGTTACAAAAATATTGAATGCCATCTCTGAAAATGAAGTAGTAGTATTAAATGTTACAGGTCCTACTGAGACACAAAATGCATTTTTCAGTCAATTTATGCCAAGTGGAACTAATATTATATTAGCTTCTGGAGTATTAGGAATAATTGTTGCAATTGCAGGATTCTTTGTAGATTCTTTAATAACATTCGTAAATAATTTCAGAAAGAAACGGAAGAAAAAGCCTACAGAACGAGAAAAAATCAAAAGAAAAGTCGTTCCGGGAACTGATACTAAAGGATCCCCTAGAAGAAATAGGAGACGGAAATCAAATTCAATTGATATATTTGATGAATCCTTTGATGAAAGTCCAAAGCAGAACATAGGTTCTAATAAACGTTTCAAACAATTGACTGTTGATGACTTCAAATCAGAGGATGAGATTAATAATACTAAAAAAGAAGAATCTAAAAAAAGATTTTCATTATTTAATCGTTCATCAAAATCAGATACAAAACCAAAACAGAAAAAAGAAAGTAGGACAGAAAATAAAAAGTCTAAAAAACGTGGAACTCCTAGATTTAGACCTAAGCGTAGAGATTAATATTTTCGAATCCACTTTCTAATATTTTTTTTTAACAAATTTATTTTTTTAGGAGTTAATTTTATGAAATCAGTAATATTATATTCTGGTGGTAAAGACAGTACTATGGCTGTTTATGAATCTTTAAAAAATGGTGATGATATTTATGCATTGCTAGCTATGCATTCACGTAATAATGAGTCTTACATGTTTCATGTTCCAGATATACATATGGTGGATTACTGTTCTGCAGCTATGGAAATTCCTTCAATAGATGTATTGACTGATGGAATTAAAGAAGAAGAATTAATGGATCTTGAACATGTGTTAGCAAGACTTAAGGATAAAGGTGTTGAAGCAGTTTATTCCGGAGCATTAGAATCAGTTTATCAAAAATCCAGAATAGATAAAATCTGTGAAAAATTAGGTTTAAAATCCATATCTCCATTATGGCATAGAAATCCAATAGAATATATGAGACAGATAGTTGATTTGGGTTTTGAAGTAATATTAACAAGTGTTTCAGCATATGGGCTTGATGAAAAATGGTTAGGAAAAACGATAACTTATGAAAGTATAGATGAGCTAATCAAGCTAAATGAAAAATATGGTATCCATCCGGCATTTGAGGGCGGAGAAGCAGAAACATTAGTATTGGATGCTCCATTTTATGATAGAAAAATAGTTATTGATGAAGCTGTTATAAACTGGAATTTTGATAATGGAATATACGACATTAAAAAAGCGCACCTTGAAGAAAAATATGATTACAGTTTGGATGAATAAAATTTAAGAAGTAATCCATTCAATTACTTCTTCAGAATTATCAGTTTCAATGGTTATTTCAATATCACCAAGAGGGGACATATTTTCATCAATTATGTGGAAGTTTTTGTTGTAAGCTGCTTGTTTATTTACAAAAAATTTAATTTCAGTATCAGTTTTGTTTTTTTCTAAGATATTCTTTGATAGTTCATCAAATTCGTTTTTGATTATTAACTTATTTATCAGATATAATGATGATAAGTCATCTTCAACTATCAAATAATCATTTTCGCTTTTTTTTATTGTAATCTTTTCGCCCATTATATTTCGTATACTGTTTTCTACCTTTATTTGTTCTTCTGTTGGGTTTAGTTTTACTTTTAATTTTATTTGGGTGTTTTTTAATATTTTTTCGTGGTTTGATTTCATTTTGAATCAGTACTCGCACACTATTTTTAAATTTTTGTATATGACCTTCATTAATCAGCATATAATCTGCTTGTGCAATAACATTTCCTATACCAAATTTAAGTTCTCTTTCATCTCGTTGCCTAAATATGTTATAATCGGTTGAATCATCATCTCTTTTACGTCTTATAAGGCGATTAAATCTTTCTTTTGGATTTGAATGAATTGCTATAATTTTAAAGTTCTTAAAACGTTTTCTAAAATATTGAACTTCATAGGGGCTTCTAATTCCTTCAATTATATAAACATCCTGTTCAATTTTCTTATATTTTTTTGGTTGTTGGTATCTGCTGTTTGATTTGTAAATCTTTTTAACCATGTGCTTGTTATTGTGTCTACTTCGTGAATGGTTAAATATTTCTTGAATACATCTGTCTGCCACAACATTATTTCCATAACGTTTTCGAAGATTTACAGCAGCTTCCCCCGTTGTACAGTTCTGTTTTTCAGCTTCTTTACGAATAACGTCACCCATACTCACAGTATAAATTCCTTCTTTTTCAGCAATTCTGGAAATAATGCTTTTTCCTGAACCGGGTAAGCCTGTGACACCAAAAACTTTCAAATTATTAACCCCTCAATATTTTATTATATACTATATTTATGTGTTTAATTTATTCAAATCTTTTTATAATATCGTGTATGGCCACATCTAAATTATTTTTGTTATCGAAATTGTCTATTTTGTCCAGAAGGATATCATTATCACAGTTAGAATATTTCTTAACATATTCAAGTAAAAGAGGCATTACTCTAACTATGTTATCTACAATTGTGACAGTTGAAGTAATTGCGGTTCGTGATAATGGATTTAAGTCTACATTAACAATATCCTTTTTTAATGCAGCTAATTTTTCTGCTCTATCCCCATCTTCTAAAGGTATAAAAATTAAATCGGCCTTATTAATACCTTCAATACTGACTGGACTTCTTGGACCATTTAAATCCGGTGTATCAATAAAATCATCATCATCCGTACCTAATATTTCTTTAACACCTAATTTTTTATAAACAGCTTCTATATTTTTAATTCTTTCAGGTGTTCTATAATAAAGGTTTATTTCAACAGGTATGTCAAGTATTTTAGATAATTCAGCAATATCTTCTGAAACTAATGCAGTTGTATTTCCATTTACAGATAATACGGGTCTTTTTCTAGTTAAAAAGTAACAAGCAGCAACTTTAATGGTATTTTTAGAATTATCTGTGGTCTTTTCTCCAATAAGATAATCAAATGTTTCACCTCTACCATGTGCTATCATACCTGAATCGGCTAGTATACCATTTTTATGAGCTTCTACAATTTTTTCTCTATAAAGTAATGATTGATATCTTGGATGATCTTTGTTTATCATAATATAAAATTAGTATTTTTTACTATTTATTTTTTTGAGAGATTTGTTAATAACAATATATGATAATTAAAAAAATTGTAATAAAAAAAAGTTAAAAGAGGAATCATCGTCTTTTTTTAGCTTTTTCAGCTTCTTCACGAGCGATTGTTTTTCTTCCTTTCTTTTTGTTCTTTTTAGGTTTTGAAGTTGAGGATTTGCTTATATTAATTTCTTCTCTTGGGTTTCTTACAAGGAATGTTTCCATGTAATCAGCAAATACTGGTCTAGTAATGAATATACCAATAAGTACTCCAACTACAGTAGTTACTGCAAAACCAGTAAGCATACCTATACCTGTTGCACCTCTAGCAAATCCAATATATGCTAATGGAAGCATTGCTGCGATAAGAGTTCCTGCAGATGCATATACTATAAAGAATGCATCTTTAATTCTTGTTTTAACAATATTTTTTCGGTTACTTATATCACGTCTAGCTAATACTTCATCAGTCATAACGATTTGGTCGTCTACACCCGTACCTATTGTTGCAATCATACCTGCAATAGCAGATAAATCTAAATTCCAGTGGATTAATGAAGCAAATCCGAGGATTAGTAACAGTTCTGATAAACAGGTTACAACAATTGGAAGTACAAGTGATGGTGATTTGTATTTAACTGATACAATTATCACTATTGCAATTAATGCTAAGAAACCAGCTATTAATGAACCAGTTTCAAATTGTGAACCTAATTCTGCAGATACACTATTTACTCCACTAATTGCGAGTTTTACAGGTAAAGCACCTGATTCTAATACAGTGTGAATTTCAGTTGCTTGGGTTTGTGCTTGTTCTTTAGTTTGCTCTCCTCCAGATACTTCTATATCTGTAGATCCGACTCCATTTGCTAATCCGGCATCAAGTTGTGGTGAAGAAATCAATTTGTCATCAAGGTACATTTGTACTTCTGCACCAGCTTGACCTTTAGCTACATCTGCAAATTTATTTGCAGCTTCTGTGGAGACACTGAATGGTACTTTCCATCTTGTTCCTGTAACTTCTGCAGCTGAAACCGTGGTAATATCTGAACCAGTCAATGCTGTTTGATTGTTAATTTTTGCTTCAAACTTACCGGGTGTACTGATAATTCGTTCTACTTCCTCTGGTTGTACTCCTGCTATTTCAACTATTACGTCTTGACTACCACTTTGTCTTACTTGAACGTCACTTATACCAAATGCGTTTAACCTTTTGTCAAGAACTGCAGTTACAGTGTTCATAGTGTCTTGATCTACTGATTCTTCGAGGTGTAATTGTATCATTGAACCTCCAGCTAAGTCAAGACCTTCTTGGAGACCAAATATTCCTATTGATATTATACTAACTAATAATAATATAACAAGTAATATTGTTCTAGGTCGTTTTATAAATTGTTTGGTGGCTTGATTAATTGTGACCACCCCTTTCCATGTGCCATTTAAGAATTCCTAAGTTCATAAGCCATGTGGATAATAAATCTGAGAGTAATCCCATTATAAGAACTGCGGATATGTCTTCTAATACTTGAGCTGATGGGATGAATAGTTTAACTACTATAAATAACACGATCATTGAGGCAAGTGCTGAAATTGTAAGGGTGACCCCTGTTTTACAAGCACCTTCTGCTCTATCATCAAGATCTCCATCGGTACGTTTAAGTAAACGTGTTGTTAAGAGAATATCTGTGTCTACTCCATACCCAATAAGCATCAGTAATGCACCTACACTTGCAACAGATAATGGTATTCCAAATAGGGACATACTACCTACTGCAATGGATAGGTTACATACTGCAGAAAGTATAATAGCTAATGATGGTACTGGATCTCTAAATACATAGAATACCGTTATTGCCATGAAAACAAATGCAAACAACAAAGCATATACAATTTGTTCCATAGCTGCATCACTTAGTAATGCTCCTACACTTCTAAAGCTCAGTATGTTGAATTTATCTGAAAATTTCTGTGTAAATAAGGCTTGATCAACATCTCCGGATATAGTTACTATTGCAGTATTTCCAGATATTGATGTTTTCACATCATGAATTCCTAATTCTCCAGAAATTATATTATTTACTTCAACTTCAGACATAGGTTCTTTTAGTTCTAGAGTTGCTAATGTTCCACCTTTCAAATCTATACCCTCGTTTAATCCGAAGATTCCAAGGTATAATAATGATAGAATCATAAGTAACACTGGAATTAGTATTAAAGGCTTATGAGATTTTCTTGTAATATATGTGATTACATCTACCATCTCATGTTCTCCTATGTTATCTACTGAAAAAAATCATTATAGATAAATTGTCATTTAAAAAATTTTAATTTATTATGATTTTATTTATATTTTTTAGGATATTTAATATTAAAGTAATTTTTCCTAAAATTTTATAATAATTAATTTTGTAAAAAATAGAAAAATTTAAAAAATCAGAAAAGTGTTTTTTTTAAAATAATGATTTAAAAATAAAAATTAAAGAAAATTAAGCATATAAATCTAAATCCATTTCTTTAATAATTTTTAAAGTGTTGATTTTTATTTCAGAATTACTTTTATTATTAACTCTCATAATAAAAGAGTTTAAGATTGTTCCACCGTTTGTTTCAATTTTATTTTTCATATGCTTTAAAACATCGTATCCTTTTCTTGAATTTGTAGTGGTAAAAATCACTATTTTCTTATTTTCAAATGAATTTTTTTCGATGAATGTAGATATTGAAGGTGATATTCCACCGAAAGTTGAGGGACTTCCAATTATAATTAAATCATAACTAATTAAATCAATAGTTTCAGGAAAAATATCTGTATTATTTGAGCGTAGTGCATTATAATTGTTTTTAAGATTTCCTATAAAACCACTTTTTTTATTTAAATCTTTAATTTCAACTATTTCGGCATCAATTTTTTCTCTTATTATCTCTGATATTAATTTTGTTTTTTTATTTGATGAGAATATTATTATGGAAGTCATTTTTATTCGCCTATTTAACTTAAGTTTAAATCATTCAAAGCCTCTCTCGTACGACTCATTATTTCCAAATCTGAACAATTAGTTCTAACAGAAAATGCTCCAATTACATTTCCATTATGTTTACGTACTAATTTAGCCATTTTTTCCATAGCCTTATGGCTACGACCAATTTTCATAGTATTAAACAGTACCACATTCTTATTTTTGAAATCAGTATTATCTATAATTTTTTTTATTGCAGGTGTAATACTTCCCAGCCATATGGGTGTCCCAATAAATATTGTTTCATAATAATCTATTTCTATTTTTCGGGGATTGATACTGGCTGAATCAATCACGCTGGTAAACATATAATCAAGAACGGTTCTTTGTGTTGTATAATCAGTTATTTCCTTGACATGGGCTTTAATTTCTCTTTTAATGGTATGCGCTACCAATCCAGTATTTCCTGATTTTGTGTAAAAAACAACTAAACTTCTCATAATAATGACCAACTATTTTATTGGATTTAAATTTTCTTAATATATTCTATTAAAATGAATTTATTTAAATCTATTTAATTATAAATAAAATATAATTGATTTTTAATAAATTTGGCTTTATCAACTTTGTTTTTAGAACATATATTTTTAAAAAAATTTTAAAAAAAATAATTGGGAGGTTATTCGTCATTCAAAGCTTCTTTAACTAACTTTTTCTTATCATTTCCAGTCATTCTAAAAGCAAAGGAACGTTTGATAGTTCCACCTTTACTTTTGATACTGTTGTTCATAGATGTAATGGTAGTTTCACCACCGCTTCCCATAAATGTTGCAAATGTAATAACATTTGTTCCGGTGAAATCATTTTCCTCGATAAATCGTACTATTGCGGGGGTAGGTTTCGAAGCCCAAACGGGAGTACCAATATAAATGGTATCATAATGACTTAAATCATTTTTTTCATAGTCTATTCCAGTTTTTTTACCTCTAAAAGAATCGACGCATCCTACCAAAAAACCTATTGGACCAGATCTACTTTTTTCATCTTTAATTTCTAAAAGTTCCGCATTTTTTTCTTCGGCAATTAATTCTGCTACTTCTTTTGTATTATTGGTTCTGGAGTAATATACAATTAAATCCATATTAAAAAATCCTATGGATATAATCCAACTTCTTTCAATCCTTCAGTTTCATCAAATCCAAACATAATGTTCATATTTTGAACAGCTTGTCCTGAAGCTCCTTTAACAAGGTTATCAATAGCTGATACAACAACCAAATGATCCATGTCATCTATGGATATACCACCAATTTGACAGTTATTTGAACCACGGACACTTGCAAGAAGTGGTACTTTGTTATCTTTAAGAACTTGAACAAATGGTTCATCCTTGTAGTACTCGCGATATAATGAGTAAACGTCCTCAGGACCAATATCATCCTTTAAAAGGAAACTGTGGTTGGTTGTAATTATTCCACGAATAACCGGTACAAGGTGTGGTGTAAATGATATTTTAACATTTCCTGAACCGAAATTGTTTAGTTGTTCCCTAATTTCGGGGGTATGTCTATGATTTGAAATGGAATATGGTTTTACATTGTCACTGCAAGTAGGATAATGTGTTGTGCCAGATGGATTAACTCCTGCCCCACTAACTCCACTTTTACTATCTAAGACAATTCTATCCACTAATTCATTTTCAACTATAGGTAAACTTGAAAGAATTGCTCCGGTAACAAAACAGCCAGGATTTGCAATAAGGTCAGCATCTTTAATCAATTCACGATTAATTTCCGGTGAACCGAATACTGCATCTAATTCAGGATGTAAATGTTCCATATGATACCATTGTTCATAGGTTTTAATGTCTTTAAATCTAAAGTCTCCACTTAAATCGATAACTCTGGAACCATTATTTAAGTATTCTGGTACAAGTTTCATTGAAGCACCATGAGGAAGAGCACTAAACACTAAATCTGCATCTATGTCCTTTGGATCAGGGTTGGAAAATTTAAGATCTAATGTTTCAAGGTTTGGATGAAGTTCACAAACATCTTCACCTTCATTTTTACGACTGGTAACGTATTTAATGTTAACATTATTATGTCTTGAAAGTAATCTCATTAATTCTCCACCGGTGTATCCACTAGCTCCTATAATTGCTACATCTATTTTACTCAATTTTTATTTCTCCTATGTTTTTATTTAAAGTGAATATTTTTTAACATTTTTAAAATGTACTTTTGCAACTTTATCTATGATATTTTTATCAATATTTTTTGGTTTAGTTTTTCTTAGGTTAATATTATATCTTTTTTCTATATCTTTTAATGTTTTTTCATAATGATATTTGGCAATGATACTACTTGCTGCAACCGGAATGAATTTTTCACCATTGTTTTCCTGAATAATTTTAACCGAATCGTTTACATCAAGATATTCATTCATTTTTTTATAATCGAATTTATCAATGATTACAAGTACATTGCTTGTGTTAACTTGACTTAAAAGATTTGTTATTGCCTTTGAATGAAGATAAGCCAATAAATGATTTAAGTTTTTACCTTCACTTTTAAATTTGGCATATAACTTGTTATAACTAAAAGGAGTTAAAACTATGGTTTCATGATTGATATTTAGTTTTTCAATCTTTCTGTATAAATTCCCTATTTGTTTTCTGGATAATTTTTTGCTATCCGTTACACCAATTTCTTTTAATTTCAGATTTTCTTCATGTGATGTACATACTGAAGTAATAACTAATGGTCCATACCATTCGCCCTTACCAGTTTCATCAGAACCAATAGTATATTCATAGTTTTCCAGAATACTTATTGAATTTTCATAGTTTTTTTCATTATATTTATCATAGCCGTTGTCATCATATTCTTTTTCTTCAAGAATATTACTTAACAAATCATAACATTCCACATTGTCATTATAAACTAACTTCTTTGAATTGTACAAAATAAAAACAATTTTTCCATCTTTAATACGTGTATGTTCATATTGATGAGGTTTTTCATGTTTATATTCTCTTGTTAAATTTAAAAAACGATTAATTTCATTATCAGTTAATTCTACGGATTTCATATCAATCTAAAAAAAATAATTAAATATAAAAAAAGGAGGTTAAGCGAATTAATTATTCACGTACCATAGTACCAATACCATCTTTTGTGAAAATTTCTAATAATATGGAATGTTCTCTTCTACCATCAAGAATATGGGCAGTTTTAACACCATTTTCAACAGCATTAATACAAGTTTCAACCTTAGGAATCATACCACCAGTAATGATACCCTCTTTAACCAGTTCTTTTAATTCATCAACATGTATTCTTCTAATAATACTTTCAGGATCATCAGGGTCTGTTAAAATACCTGGAACATCTGTTAAAACAACAAGTTTTTCAGCATTAATATCGGAAGCAAGACTACCTGCAACGGTATCTGCATTAAGATTCAATGTATTTCCTGATTCATCAGTACCTAATGGTGCAATAACAGGTATATAATTTTCTTGAGTTAACACGTCAATTAGATTACTATTGATTTTATTAATTTTTCCAACATATCCCAAATCAACTTCAAGTACTTCACCATCTTCCTGTTGAATTTTTGTTAAATCTCTTTTTGTAGCTTCTATTAGGAAATCGTCTTTTCCAGAAATACCTATGCTTTTTCCACCATGTAAACCTATTTTTGATACTATGTCTATATTGATTTTACCAATAAGAACCATTTTAACAATATCCATAGTTTCAGAATCGGTAACTCTTAGTCCACCAACGAATTTTGGAGTTTTACCCATTTTATCCATTGCTCTGGATATATCCGGACCTCCTCCATGAACAACCAATGGTTGCATTCCCACATATTTTAAAAGGACGGTATCTCTAGCCGTTGAACTCATTGCATTTTGATCAATCATGGCATGTCCGCCATACTTAATCATTATCTTTTTATTATGAAATTTTTTAATATAAGGTAAAGCTTCTATTAATACATTACTAATGTCTATTGGTTCATAATCTACCATTTTTTATTCCTCCTATGTTGTATAATCTGCATTAATATGTACATATTCACAAGTTAAGTCACAACCGTATGCAGTTGCACTAAAATCTCCATTATTTACATCTACTTTAATAATAACGGTTTTTTCTTTCATTATGCTTTCTGCTTCTTCAAGTAATTCAGGTTTATCGTAAGTTGTTACATAGCCACTGTCAACAATTATTACATCATGGTCATTGTTTCCAATGCTAATTGATACTTTTTCCGGATCAAAGTCTACACCGGAGTAACCCATCGCACTAATAATTCTTCCCCAGTTAGGGTCAGCACCTGCTAACGCAGTTTTCACAAGACTTGATGAAACAATACTTTTTGATAAGCTAATTGCATCATCTTCAGATTTTGCTCCACTAGCAGTAACTTCCATGAACTTATCTGCACCTTCACCATCTCTAGCGATTTGTTTTGCAAGGCTGGTACAAACATAATCTAATGCTTCTTGGAAATTCTCATCAATTTCTCCTTCAATATCATTGGTACTTAAAAGTAAAACGGTATCATTTGTACTTTCATCTCCGTCAACAACTACCATGTTGAATGACTTTTTAATACTTTTATTCAATGCTTTTTGCAAGGTGTCTTGAGGTACTTTCAAATCTGTTGTAATAAAGCCTAACATCGTTCCCATATTTGGTGCAATCATACCTGACCCTTTACAAATACCAGCTACTTTAAAAACAGTGCCATCATTTAGTTCATGTTCAACAGCACATTCTTTACGTACCGTATCAGTAGTAAGTATAGCATCAGCAGCATTGTTTGCCGATTCTCTGTTATTATCTAATTGTGACAATGATTTTTCAGCAATCGGTTTTAAAATATCCATAGGCATTTGTCTACCTATAACACCAGTACTAGCTACAGCTACATCTTCAACAGGTATGTCTAATTTATCAGCTGCTAGTTGTGCTAATTCAAGTCCTTTTTTAATTCCATCTTCTTTGGTATAACAGTTTGCATTCCCACTATTAACTATTATGGCTGAAATATTGCCGTTTGCTATATGTTTTCTTGTAATGTCAATTGGTGCTGCATAAACCTTGTTTGTGGTATATACACCTGCTGCAGTAGAGTTTTCATGATAAATTATGGTTACACCATATTTACCTTCTCTGTAACCACTAACTTTAAGAGAATCAATTGAACATATTCCATTTTCTAATATTTTCATGTTATTATTTCCTATAAAAAATTAATATTTTAAAAAAAAAATTAAAAGAGGAGATTAATTCTTTCAATGTAAATTTGGTTTGTAATTAGCTTGTTCATTATCCAGCAGAGTATTAGTTTGAATTACTTCCACTTGAGCTTCCTGAGGATGAACTTCTTGAACCACTACTACTACTTGAATATGAACCACTTCCACTTGAAGAAGATCCGCTTCCACTTGAAGAAGATTCGC
Organism: Methanosphaera stadtmanae; assembly: GCA_015062805.1. Taxonomy (GTDB): domain Archaea; phylum Methanobacteriota; class Methanobacteria; order Methanobacteriales; family Methanobacteriaceae; genus Methanosphaera; species Methanosphaera stadtmanae_C. Next base: position 122,368 of record SUTQ01000003.1, on the reverse strand, counting down.
TTCCGCTTGAGCTTCCTGAGGATGAACTTCCAGAGCTACTATCACTTGATGATTCACTTGTATTGCTACTTGAGTAACTTGATTTTTTATAATTTGAATTATACTTTTTGGTTGTAGTTTTTGTTTGAGTATTATTCTGTGAGATATTGGAATCATTAATGGATAGTATTGTATCGTTTTCTAATTCTTCTAAATCATCAAGTAAACTTTCTTGAGGGAGGTCTACATGTACAAATGCTGATACTATTGTTCCACAGGCTAAAGCAGCAAGTCCTACTACTAATATTAACAATATTTTTGATTTTGTTTCACCATTCATATTTTTTCCTCCTTAACTAGCAATTGTCACTATTAATAATGCAAATAGTAAGGCGACAAATCCTAACCATGCATTACCAGTATTCCATCCAATCAATGTAACAATGAACACAAATAAGAAGACACCTATCAGTAATGAACTTTTGTTTGTAATAAAGTCCAAAGCACTTCGAGTGAATTCTGAAGGTATGTAATATCCATACTTTCCATTTGCTAAGTCAAACACGATAACTGGAGTGTCCTCATAGATTTTTAATTGGTCACTTAAATGTGCGTTTTCTCCAGCTTCTCTTCTACTTTTTCCTATACCTACCCTTAGATTTAAACCATTATTCATAGCATACCATGCACAATCTAATCCTGTTTTTAAAGCAATTTCTTTATTTGGGAAATTAATAATTAAATCATCGCCACCTACACGATATCCTTCAATTTTTCCTTCACTTTCATTTGCAATATATGCATTAATATCATTCATTATTTCAATTAGCTTATCTTTACCAAATTTTGAAATAAATCCTGTTGAATCCTTTGCATCAATATACATGAAATTATCTATTTGCATCGGAGTTAAATCTACTTTTTCTAATTTTGGTACTGATTCAAAGATTACTCCATATTCTCCACCAAGTTTTGTGAATCCTACTCCACTTGTTGGTCCAATTTCCATATTCATGTCAATAGCACGTTCAATGGATGCTGCACCAGTCATACCAACTGCAGCCCTAACATTGCACCCATGTTGCATACCTAAAGAAATTAATCTTATAGCAACTCTAATTCCTTCTTTTTTGGAGGGCATTCTAGAAACAAGTTCGGTTTTACCTTTTTCTATAATTTCACCATTTGCTTTAAGAATCATTTGTGCAAATGTTTCCATTATAGGTGAAGGTTTGAATAGTTCAACATATAAATAACGATCATTACCCATAATTATGTTACTTAATAATGCAAATTCATTTACTTCATCCTCTGCTGGTTTAATTTCAATGAATTTTCTGTTTTGAGGTAAATCTCGTTGGTCTATTTCCTGTTCTAAGTTTGCAAATATTGTTTTACTATTAATTTCTGCTGGTTTAATTTCAACTAGCATGGTTTTAGTAAGGTTAATTAATGAAACATAATCTGTTTCTAACTCATTTGTTGCAAAATAACTTGTTCCTATACTTATAACTCTTTTATGAAGAAGTTGACTGAATAATCTTTTCATTAGATTATTAAAAGCCATTTTATCTTCTTCCTCCACGTTCTATAGATATTTCGAACTGTCCTGGTTTTTCCATGAGCATACTTGGTTTAACAGATACAATTGGGAATTTCCATGTTCCTAATCTGGCTGCCATAGTACTTGCAATATTCCTTGAATTATGTTTGATGAATGAATAGTCGGAATCGTTAATTATAATATTTAAATTGAATGGTGATTCTTCTAATACTTCATCAGAGTAAATTATGTTTAATTCAAATGTTCCTGGACGAGTAAATAAATCATTTCTTACAGCTACTAATGGTGAATGATCTAAATTAAGTTTATTTCTTACAGTTACTGCAATTGTTCCTGCATTTTTAACAGCTTCTTTATAATCTTTAGGATTGACTAATACAAATATTAAAAAGTCTGCTTCTTCAACATCATCATCAACAAAGCTAACCATTTTATTCAAAATAGGAACTTTCATGAATATGTTTTCTAATTTTGAATCTATTGCATTGTCTTCTTCTTTATTTACTCTGTTAATTGCTTCCTGTGCTACAGCTAATCCTGAAAATTTTCTGTTTTTCTTGGATTTATATACATCAAATCCTCTGGTTTCAAATTCGTTTAAAGATTTAGAACAGATTTTTTGTAGTAAATTTTTTACTTTTTTAGGTGGTGCTGGTTTTCCTATTTGGAATCTACCATTTTTAACTCTATATGGTAATCTTCTACTATTTATATCCTGGAATTCATCTTGATAATCTCTAAAGAAGTCATTTGATAAAATTTTTGCATCTTTTTCATATGCTAAATTTAAAATGTAATGATCTGCTATTGTACCTGCAGGTACAGGGAATACCTCTTCATTTTGAATCATTTCATTAAAGCCATCTTTATCATCAATTTCATGTCTTAATGGTGCATCTGATAATACAATTGGTTCGTGTCCTAATTTTTCAAGAGTACTTATAGCTACTTTTAATGTTTTAAGACTTGGTGTTACTTTACCTGTTTCTTCATCGGGTTGTTGTCCGTAGTAAGCTACATTTGACCCGTCAACAATTATTTTCAAAAGATCACCTTTTTATTTCTTTTATTTTTTTAATTCTCTGTTCGTTTAATTCTAATATATTATATAATTTTCTTAGTATTTATTTATTTTAAAATTACTGTTATATTGTATTTGTCTTTATTTATCACCGTTTTAAAGATATTAAGAAATAATCATCTTTATTTATATTATTACTTAATCGTTTTCTTGATTTTTTCTAATTAAATCCTATTTTTTTTAAATAATACTAATATAATATATGGTTAAGTACAGTATTATGATAATCTCATAATAGCTTCAGCTAAATCACCATTAGCTTCTTTCAATGCATTTTCTGCTTCTTCTTTAGTTTTTCCGGTTTGTGAAGCTACTAAATCAATATCATCTTCTGAAATTTCAACTTCAACAGCATCTTCGGTGTCTGAACCTTTGATTCTTTCTTCTGCATTACCTGAAATTTGGTATGTTTCAGTACCCATAGCTTTCATGATACTAACTTCTGCATCTTTAATAACAATTTCTTTATCTTTAAGGGTAATGACTACTTGTTCAACTCCTTCAAGTTCTTTCATATTCATACCCATCTGTTTCATTTTCTTTTCCATTTGTTTTAATTGTTTTGGACTTATTTTGCCACCTGGGAACATTATTTCTCCTCCTTTGTTTTAAAGCCTGTGAAAAATTATATTAAAATATTAATTTATTCTATATATAATATGTAATTTATTTACTATTAATGTTTGTAGAAAAATCATTTATGATTAAAATATAACTTTTTGGACTTATTTTACATAATATTTTGAGTATATGTATTACTATTTGTAGAAATATCAGTTTAGAAATATTTTAAAAACAATTTATATAAGATTAAAAAAAATTAGTTGAAGAATTTTATTCTTCATTTTCCTTGAGGGTTAATTGACTAACAAGTTCGTTAATTCTTTTCTTCTGTTGTTCCATTTTATTATATAATTTAAACACAATATAAAAAAGGAATAATATTGAAACAATATATACACTATCTAATCCACGACCAAGTCCAAAGAAATTAGCAAAGTATGTTGTAATGTTTGGAAATAGTGTTACAATAATTATTATAATCCAGACAAATGTCCATAATGTAAATACACTATTACTAAAAGATTCATCCCTGAACCTGTGGATTCCTAGTAAAATTCCTAAAATACTGATAATTATTAATATAATCTGATAAGTAAACAATTTAATCCCACCTATCTTTTAATTGTTTCATTAATGAATTCTAAAACAATTTTTATACCAACAAGAGTATTAGTTCCTTTTTGGATTGTACGTTCATCATAAATGGTAGTCATAGGAACTTCCATTAACTTTAAATTTTTACGATGGATTTCACCAATAATTTCACTACTAATACCATATTGTGGGCTTTTTAATTCAAGTTTATTGGCAGCGTCACTTGTAAATGCTCTTAATCCTGACTGTGAATCCTTTACCATTTTCCCTTGGAAAACATAAGTGATATAATTCATTACAGTATTTCCAAAACGTCTACCGGTAGGCATGTCATCAAAATCACGGGCTGCTATAACAACATCTGCTTTACCCTCCTGTAATGGGGGATACATATTGTATAAATCATCAGGATTATGTTGACCATCCGCATCAAAGGTAATCATTATATCTGCACCTTTTCTTAAAGCAGCTTGGATTCCTGTTTTAATTGCTCCACCAAGTCCTACATTTATAATATGTCTGTAATGATAAACATTAGGATAATATTTTTTCACTAGTTTTCTTGCAATAATTGGGCTATTGTCTTTGGATCCATCATCAACAATTATTACTTTAAATCCACGTTCTATTAGTCCATCTACTACTTCTTCCAATGTTTCTTCTTCGTTATAGCATGATAAAATTATGTAGATATCAGATGTAATTGGTGGTATGTCTTCTTTGTTCATTTTTTGTAAAGCCTCAATTGTATTACTATTTAAATTTATTGTCTTATTATTATCTATATTAAATATACTTCTTAAACTTTATTTTAAGTAAATGCCACTACCTAAAACAATCATACTTGTAACTAAAAATACGATGCTTAATGCAAAATAAATAAGAAATATTTTCCAATTTTTGTTTTCATATCTTGTAAAGTAAGTATATATTAATAACACTAACGATAAAAACAGGTTAAACTCAAAAAATAATATGTTTGCACCAAAAAATTGGGAATTTTTTTCAACAACTAACATATAAATTATAGGAAAAGTGAATATTAAGAACATTACCACTAAATAACATTCTAAATAGATTTTTGTAATTTTCCTTGCTAGAAACGGTTTTTTATTCATTTCATTCCCCATCATTAATCTTTGTTAAAACATCAACCATACGATCTGCTAAATAAATACAAGTGTCTCTTGCTATTTCATCTTCACTAGTATTGCCCACACCAGTAGCCCCAAAATGGGCTGTAGGTCTATCATCACCAACAACTATTCCTCCTTGAATGAGGAAAAAATCATAAATGGAATGTATGGTTGTTTCTTGACCTCCATTTCTGAAACCACCTGTACTTATAGCTCCACATACTTTAAACTTAAATGCATGAATATTTCTAAGAGGTCTAAGTCGATCTATAAAACTTTTTGCTAGACCAGTCATATCTCCAAAATAAACAGGACTGCTCATAATAATTCCATCAGCATCTTTAACTTTTTTAGTCAGTTCTTGCATATCATCATTGATAACACATTTATTGGTTTTTTTACAGCTATCACAGCCTATACAATAATTAATGTTCTTATCATGTAATGTGATTAATTCGGTTTCAATTCCGGATTCTTTTATTCTATTTAATGTAGTTTTAACCATAAATTCCGTATTTCCATTTGCTCTTGGACTTCCAACAATACCTACAACTTTTGACATAGTAACGCTCCTATCCTAATTAATAATTATACTTGATATTTGTTTCTTCATAATTCTTATTTCTAAATAATTTAACAAACCATTTTTGGTCAAAAACAAATAGAATGAATCTATTTAAAAACAATAATATATGACAATAGTTTTTGTGAACCAAAATACAAATTAAATTCCAGAAAATCGGTAATTTGTAGGGAATACTATTAAATTTTGTCATAAATTCTTGAATTATTTGAATAATTTCTATTTTCTCTTTTTTTGCACTATGTGACCTTAAAAAAACATCCATTAAAATTTGTAAAGAATAACTATAAAAATCCTGAATATATTTTTCATGTTGTTTTGAACTGATAAGTTTTTCCAAACAATATTCAAAAACTTTTTTATATTCTATTGCCTGTTTTTTGTTAAAACTATGTGATAACGAATTATTGTTATCTGATAAATAATAATAACCGTAATAATCATTTAATATAATTATTCCTTTTTGAATATTTAATGAACATTTTACTAAAAAATAAACATCTTCCGCAAATAATTTGGGAAAATTGATATTATTATTTAAAATAAATTGTTTTTCAAAAATTGTAGTCCATATAAAAGGTTGTAAATCAAATAAGTTAGAATCATGAGGATTTAATTTTTGTTCTCTTTTTTTATTGGATATGTTTTTGTATATTTTATTTTCAAGTATTATATAATTGTTTGATTTAACTATTTCTACATTTTCACTTGATATTTTATTATATAATGTTTCAATCATGTTTTCTTCAAATATATCATCTTGATCTAAAAACATTATGTAATCACTTGATGCATTTTTTATTCCAATATTTCTTGGATAACTAGGACTTCCAGAATTATCTTTTAGAGAAATTAATTTAATATTTGGATATTTGAGGGATAATTCTTTTAATATTTCATATGTATTGTCGGTTGAACAATCATCTACTAAAATATGTTCTATATTTTCATATCCAATGCTTTGTTTAATTACAGAATTAAGGGAATTAAAAAATGTTTTTTCATTGTTATTTATGTTTTCAATGTTATAACAAGGTGTAATTAATGAAACTTTATACTTATTCATATTATCTACCAAATAGTAAATCTAATAATTTTTTTTTACAATAATTATATACGTTAATTTTTCATATTTAGTTTTAAAAGTTTATTTGTAATATTTCGAGTAATTGGTGCGGGAATTAGTTTTAACATAATGGAAAATAGGGTATTTGTTTGTAAAAACAAATATAATTTATTAAATAAACTTTTATCATAGTTTGAAGTATATATTGTATTTTCATCTATTTTAGACTTTAATACATATTCTCTGTATAAATTATAATACATATGGTTGTTATTATACCAAGGACGACCTAATGATCCTTCACAAAAGTGGTATATGACGGTATTATTTTTGGCTTCATCAATAGTTTCATTATCATAGAAATTTTTTTGATCAACAAACCATTTTATTGCATTTGTTGGTTTTTTAATGTGTAATGATCCTATGTAATTATATTTGGGATGAATAACTAACATTTTATCTTTACAAACACCATTAATTATACCTTGGTCATGATGAATATCTTCGTTGATGTGTTGTTTTAGAAATTCAAAAAATTTATTCCAGATGCCTTCATTTCTGCATTTTTTTACATTAATCAGTAATATGCCTGCATTTAAATAAGTTGAATCGGCATTTAATCCAATAACTTCTTTGTAAACGTTTGGCATTAGGTCTAACACACCAGCAACATAGTAATCTGAAATATCAATATCCCATAATTCTTTCAAATTGCCGTTAACTAAAATGTCACAGTCTAAGTATAATACTTTTTCAATTTCAGGCGGTAAAAGAAAGTCTAAAAATAAGCGAGCATATGTTGTTGAATAATTTTTTCTCAAATAAGACTTTAAAGTATCATTTGAAACGTAATCATTTACAATATTGGAAATATCAATAAAGTTTACAACTTTGTTTTCATAATTATTTATTAAGCTTGAAACTTTTTCCTTTTTTTCGCTTTTTATTTTGTCATCTAAAATAAATAAGTTAATTGTTTCTTTTCTGTTATTTTCCAATAAGGAATATAATGCTACATAAAGATATCCAAAGTAATTATCATCTGATGCAAACACTATATTAATCAAAATATCACCTATTTTTAAAATTTTTATTTAACAACCTAATTAGTATAAACTTTTGCTTTTTTTTACATAAATAATTTCATTATAAAATAAAATCAATACTACGTTATATTATTGCTTATCTCATTCCTACAAAGTTTTTATAAAAAGATATAAATTATTTCAAAAGTTTTCCAGATAGTTATTTAAAATTCATAATTTCATAAACTAACTAATACTTTAATTAATGGGATTAAATCAGATTATTATAGAATTATTCATGAACATTTTTAGAAATAAATAGAAAGAATAAAATTATTTGATTAATAAATATAATATAAATAATCTTAAAAAAATGATGCCTATGACAGTTACAACAAGAGTAGTTAAAAATTCTGGTTTTTTATTTTTAACAAGTCTTATCAGTAATCTTATGATGTTTTTATTAACATTATTTACAGCAAGGTATTTGGGTACTTATAATTTCGGACTAATTTCTACTGCTTTATCTGTTATTGGTATTTTTGGAGTATTTTGTGACCTTGGTCTCGGTTTATATGCAATTCAAAAAGTTTCAAGGGACTATAATTTAACCGCAAAGTACTTTGGAACAGCTTTTGTCTTACGTTTGATATTAACTATAATTACTTTCGTTGCTTATGTAATATTTTCTTATTTAAGTGGATTTACTGGTGAAGCTTTCGGAGTAATGTTTGTTGTAGGGTTGTATATGTTTTTCAATTCCTTAACAACATTTTATTATTCATTATATCAAAGTAATGAAGAAATGCATTATCAAACCATAGTGAATACTGTGTATAATGTGGGTGTTTTTTTAATTTCATTACTATTCATATATTTCAGACTTAATGTTGTTTGGATTGCATTTGCTTATCCTATTGCAATGTTTATATCATTGTTATTGGCTTTATTAATAAAATTTAAACATTACCCTAAGTTTGAATATGATTTCAGTAAAGAATTCATTAAAGAATTAATTGTAAATGGTATTCCTTTTGGTATAACAAATGTTTTCACTTCAATATACTTTTGGATAGCAGCAATAATTTTATCTTTTATGTCAGGTAGTATTGCAGTAGGATTGTTTAGTTCTGCACAAAAACTATTGTTGGTGTTATCTGCAATGTTTATCTTATTGTCTAATGCGGTTTTCCCCGTTATGAGTCAGTTATTTGTTGAAGATAAGGATAAATTATCACAGTTGTATAAGAAATTCATGAAGTTTATGTTAATTTTATCCGTTCCAATAGCTGTTGGAACTTTCATATATTCTAGTGACATAATGTTAATAATTTTTGGTGCAGAATATTTGGAGGGAACTATTTGCTTAAGCATATTAATCTGGGCTTCCATTTTCATGTTCCTTAGTGGTACTTCTTCTACGTTACTCGGAGCTATTAATAAGCAATTCTTTGTAACTAAAGTAGTAATGGTTGGTGCATTTTTTAGTGTAGTTTCTAATATGCTTCTGATTTCACAATATTCCTTTGTCGGAGCAAGCATCACTTCAGTACTTACTGAGTTGGTAGTACTAATTTTAATGTTGTATTCGCTAAGATCTACTGAATTTAAATTAAATTATAAGAATTCAATTAAATCAGTTATGCAAGTGGTTTTAGCTAATATATTTATGGCAGTTGTATTGATATTGTTACACTTACCATTTTTAGTAGGTGTTGTTGTAGCAGTAATTGTATATTTAATAGCATTGTTTGTAACAGGTGCTATAAATGATGAGGACAGAGAAATTATTATTGGTTTGGTTGAACAGGTAAAAAATAAGTAAAGTGATTTTATGAATATTTGCATTGTTACAGAATATTTTCCACATAGTGAAAGTTTAGATATTAAAGGTGGGGTGGAGGTTTGTTGCTTTAATGAAGCATTAGAACTTTCAAAGCATCATAATGTAATGGTTCTTACATCAAAAGAGGGAAAACTCGATACATTTAATATTCAAGATGTACGTGTAATTTGTTGTGGTGAAGATAGGGGTTATGTTCAAAAAGGATCATTTACCAGCAGGTTAAAATTTATGAAAGATGCTGTGAATCAACACAAAACTCTTGAAGACATTGATCTTGTTATTGGTTATAATTTCATAACGTATCCTGTTGCTTATAAGCTTGCCAAAAAATTGAACTCCAAAGTAGCATTAAGATATCATGATGTTTGGATAGGTGAATGGACTAAAAATATGGGCATAACAGGACTTTTTGGTGAAGTGTTAGAACGTTATATATTTAAAAAGGATATTGACTTATATGTTGCAGTATCAGATTATACTAGAGAAAACTTAAACAAGTATGTTGATAACACAAGAACATTAACTGTTCATAACATAGTTGATTTTCCCATAATAGAATCAGAAAAGTATGAAAAACCAACAATTTCCTGCGTTGCACGATTGGTAGAATACAAAAGGGTAAATGATTTGATAAAAGCTATATCAATAATTAGGGAAGAAATTCCGAATATTCAATGTAAAATTATTGGAACTGGACCTGAAGAGGAAAATCTAAAAAAGTTATCTAATCAATTAGGTTTGGATGAAAATATTGAGTTTTTGGGTTTTGTAGAAGAACATGATGATGTGATGAGGATAGTTAACTCATCTGATGTATTTTGTCTTCCAAGTATCGTTGAAGGTTTTGGTATAGTTATTATAGAAGCTCAATCACTTGAAACACCATTTGTGGCAGCACGTATTCCTCCAGTTCTTGAATCCAGTGGTCAAAAAGGAGGACTCTTTTTTGAACCTAAAAACCATAATGAATTAGCCGTACAAATTCTTAAAATCTTAAAGGACAAAAAGTTATATAAAAATTTACAAAAAGAAGGTTTGGAGAATAAAAACAATTATACAAAAGAAGTAATAGGTGAAAAATTAAATAAAGCTTATGAAAGTTTATTCAATTAGTTCTTTTTCTTTTTCAACACAATTCAAGGCTTCATCAATGATTTTCCACATATCATAGTATTTGTATGTACCTAATCTTCCACCAAATATTATTTTTTCTTCTTGACTAGCTAGTTCTTCATATTTGGTATAAATTTCATTGTTTTCGTCATTGTTTACAGGATAATATGCTTCATCTCCAGGATTCCATTGTGCAGGATATTCCTTGGTTACAATTGTTTTAGGACTGTCTGAACCTTCAAAGTGTTTGTGTTCAATGATACGTGTGTATGGTATTTTTCTTTCAGTGTAATTGATAACAGCATTTCCCTGATAATTTTCCATATCGAGTGTTTCTGTTTCAAATTTTAATCCTCTATATTCTAGTCTACCGAATTGATAATCATAGAATTGGTCTATCATTCCAGTAAATACTATTTTATCTGCAATATTTTCCCATTTTTCTCTATCTTCGAAGAAGTCCGTATTTAATTTAACTTCTAGTCCATCTAACATTTGTTCAATAACTGTTGTATATCCATCTAATGGTATTCCTTGATATCTATCGTTAAAGTAATTGTTATCAAATGTTAATCTCACAGGTAACCTTTTTATAATAAATGCAGGTAATTCAGTGCAATCTTTTCCCCATTGTTTTTCAGTATAACCTTTGATAAGTTTTGTGTAAATATCTGGTCCAACTAAACTTATTGCTTGTTCTTCTAAATTTTTAGGTTCTGTAATATTTGCTTCAGCTTTTTGTTCTTCAATTTTTGCAATAGCTTCTGCAGGTGTTTTAGTACCCCACATTTGATAGAAAGTGTTCATATTAAATGGTAAATTGTACATTTTGTCTTCATATATAGCAACTGGAGAATTTATAAAGTTGTTAAATTCAGTAAACTCATTAATATATTCCCATACTTTTTTGTCGCTAGTGTGGAAAATGTGTGCACCATATTTGTGGACATTAATGTTTTCTTCTTTGGATGTGTAAATGTTTCCACCAATATGATTCCTTTTTTCTATTACTATACATTTTTTTCCTATTTTATTCATTTCATAAGCAAAAATAGAACCAAATAATCCTGATCCTACTATTAAATAATCGTATTTCATAATAATTTTCCCTTTAGTATATTATAATAAGTTTTGTTTTTTAACAGTAATAAATTTTAAAGATTATTAATTAAAGATATAATTATTAGAACATATTAGAGGAATAACATGGCAGATTTTAAATTTAATGAAACTAGTATTGAAGGTGTATATGTTATAGAACCACAAGTATTCGGAGATAACAGAGGATATTTTATGGAAACATATCATAAAGAGGTATTCTCTGAAAATGGATTGGATATGGAATTTGTTCAAGATAACCAATCAAAATCAAAAAAAGGAGTTTTAAGAGGACTTCACTTCCAATATACTCAACCACAGGGAAAACTTGTAAGAGTAATAAGTGGGGAAGTGTTTGATGTTGCAGTTGATATGAGGAAAGATTCACCAACCTATGGTAAGTGGGAAGGGGTAATTTTATCTGCTGAAAACAAGAAACAATTTTACATCCCTGAAGGCTTTGCACACGGCTTTGTGGTATTATCTGAAGCTGCAGAATTCACATATAAATGCACAGATTTTTATAAACCTGATGATGAAGGTGGAATTCAATGGAATGATCCAGAAATAGGGATTGAATGGCCAATAGATGATATCGATGAAATAATACTTTCAGAAAAAGATAAACTTTGGAAACCGTTGAGTCAGACGGAAACAGATTTTTAATTTAAAAAAATAGTATGTTGAAGTAAATTTAGAGTAAATCTATTTTACTCCAATTAATTTCTCCGTCTTCCAAGAATTCTTCATCACAATGAACTTTTTCTACTTTTCCAATGAATAATTCATGTGTTCCATTTTCTGGTTTTAAAGAATCAACAACTGTACATTCAAAGTTAACAGGACAATCTGTGAGTAATGGTACGTCTACAATATCACCAGTTACAGTTTTGATGTTTGCTAGTTTATCTTCATCTCGTCTTGATACAGTTCCCAAATATTTAAATGTTTCAGCAAAATTTTTTGCAGGGATGTTTACAGCGAATTTTCCAGTCTCTTTAATCATGGAATAAGAGTATCTGCTAGGTACTATTCCTATCATAACCATTGCAGGTTCTAAACTAGCATTTGATGCAAACCCTACTGCCAGTGCATTGTCTTCTCCATCTTTACGACAAGAAACTAGTACATTTGGTTTTGGTTCAATTCTTGATTTATCAATTATGGCTTCTTTTTTAATATTTATCACTTATTTTATTATTTCTTTTATTTTATAATCTTATTTTTGGTAGGGATTTTGTATAATATTCCTTTAGTTTTTCATTATTTTGTATTGTTTCCAAGTCTATGGATTCAAAACTTGTTTCTTTGTTATGTTTGGCAATTGATGTTTGACTGGATATAAAACCTTTGTTTTCTATTATTTCAACAAGTTGTTTTGCATAAGTTTTTTTAGGATTATTCACTCTTTCACGCATAATTTTTATAATTTCTTCTTTTTCTAGTTTTAAAAATGTGTTAAGTTCATCTATTTCATCAATTATTATATTTGCCCATTCTTTTATTTTTATTTCTTTACCATTTTTATGTAAAAAACAATCGGGATTGAATGCTTTTTCTGCAGTTAACTCTTCGTTGTATACTCCTTCACTTTGCCATTCCGGATATTCATCTTCTTTTTTAAGCATTAAATATATTAAAAATAAATGTACAAATTCAGCATCAATAAGTGATACTCCACATTTATCAAATGGATTGATGTCAATACTCCTTACTTCAAGATATATAATTCCATCTTCTTTTAATGATTTGAGATATCTTGTAGGATCTTTTGGTTTTAATCTTATCTGTGTGTATAACTCTTTTGCTTCAGATAAGCTTCCTTCTTCAATAAAACCATTAACATCACTAACAAAATTTTTGACATTGTCATAACGGGGATATAATGCAAGTAAGTTTTTGTAACCTATATTTGAATTTCTAAAGGATGTTCCTTCGTTGGAATAGTAACTGTCAATCCCATCAAAGTGTTCCATTAGTTCAATACATTCTTTTGTAAATGTCTTATGAGCGGAAGGTGTTGCTCCAGTTAAATAAATTATTAACCATTTAAATCTCAAATAGTTTCTTGTAATTTTAAGATAAATCTCATTTTTAAAGTTTTTATAAGATACTTCTGTATTTTCATAGTTAGAATATAATTTTTGTAATGTTTCTTCAGCTATTGAGAAGTTATAATGTATTCCTGAAATCATTTGTTTTTTAGTACCGTATTTATTTGCTAAATTAATTCTGTAATCTCTGGATTCTTCTCCTTTTTTACCTTCATATTCTGCTAGGGGTATCATGTATTTGTCAGGTAATATGCAGGGTAACGATTGGTTCCAAATGTATTGGTCATAGGGGATTGACGTGTTAACAATATCAACTAAAAAAGTTAAACATTGGTATGCTTCTTTTAGTGAGTTAAAAGTTGGTGTAACTATTTCAACTTGACTTTCTGAAAAATCTGTTGTAATATAGGGGTTAGTTAATTTATTTCCGAACACATCAGGATGTGGGGTGATTGATAAGTTTCCTTCGGAATCAATCCTCAATCCTTCTTTTTCAAAACCAAAGTTTCCACAAAGTAATTCTTTTGGTGAAATGATACTCTTGATGTTGTTTGTTGTCAGAAATTCTTTCATATATTATTATTGTTTTTTAACCCATATAAAAGTTAACATTGTTATAAAAATAGTTAAAAAAAATCAAAGAATTTTTAATAAAATTCTTTTTTTTAATGTAATCCACAAATATTTTCATCGGATTGGCTTCCCATACATACATTACAATCTGTAGGAATATTGACTTTTTCTTTATGTAATTGACATAGGACTTCGTGAGTTTTAATAGTTTTACATACATGGCAGAATTTAGGTATGAGGTCAATTGGTTGTAATTCACCAGTTGTCATTTCTTTTGCCATATTTTTAATATAGTTTTCTACTTCTGGTTCAAAATCAATTTCATGCCCTCTTTTGTCACTGATATATTGACTAACCGCAGGTTGGGTAATCTCCAATAATTGTGAAATTTCTTTTTGTTTCATTCCAAGATTCAGTAATTCCTTAGCAAGTTTTGATCTTATTGATGGTATAACATACCATACAACTATTTCACAAGGTGGTTTCATAGTCATACCTCCATAAGTATGAATATCATTAAATGTACTTTATATTTCTATTTAATATATATTATATAAAATGTAATATATATCTTTCACAATGTTATATACAGAAAAAATTTGTAAATATAAAAAATATAAATAAATTTAATTATTTTAAAACATAAAAATTATAATATAATATTTAAATTGAATAGAATGGTGGTCATTATGAATATAGAATGGTTTTATATAGCGGTTGTTCTAGCTTGTTCTGATATTATGCATGGAATAATTTGGCACACCTTTAGTGATTTCTATATAATACTTGGAGAAATAATACATAATATAGTTAAATCATCATTCGTTACATGGATAGTACATGAAGTACTAGAAGCGATATTCCATTGTATTGTTTTATCATTAGTATTCCAATCGTTTACAATAGGAATATTGGCTGGAACAGTTCATTTCTGCATAGATATTTATCATAACTACTTTGAAATAGAAATGAATGCATTACATCATAGAGCATTACACTTTGTAATTGAATCAATATTTTTCATGATAATATTATCACTATAAAAACACAAATAAACCCCATTAATTTTTTTAACAAAATGAAAGGAAATATAACATGCCCGTAATAAATTTCAAATACGATGAACTATACAAACAACTAGGTAAAACACTTGATAATGATGAATTAATTGACATGTTGCCAATGATATCAAGTGATGTGGAAAGTTATACTGATGAAGAAGTAAAAGCTGAATTTTTCCCAAATAGGCCTGATTATTATAGTTTAGAAGGAATAGTTAGATCACTTAAAGGATACCTTGAAATTGAAACAGGAATGCCTAAATATGAAGTTATTAAAACAGAAACAACAATGACTGTAGATGAAAATCTGGAAAACATTAGACCATTTGTTGCTACATGTATAATTAAAAATGTAGAAATATCTGATGAAGAACTAGTTAACATTATGGAATTCCAAGAACATTTGCACTGGGTAATTGGTAGAGATAGAAAAAAAGTAGCAATAGGAATTCACGACTTGGATACAGTTGAAGGTCCATTCTATTACAAAGCAGGAAATCCAAAAGAAGATAAATTTATTCCATTGGACTCAACAGAAGAATTAACCTTAGATGAAATTCTAGAAGAACATGATAAAGGAAAAAAATATTCAAAATTATTAAAAGATAAAGAATTTTATCCACTTATTGTTGATGTAAATGGAAATATAATGAGTATGCCTCCAATAATTAATAGTGATTTAACAAAATTAACTACTAAAACTAAAAATTTATTCATTGATGTAACTGGTACAGATTTGAACGCTGTAACTAATGCTTTAAACATCATTGCAAGTAATATGGCAGAACATGATGGAGCAGTTATCGAAACAATGAAAGTGGTATATCCTTACACTGATGACATAGAATATCCTCAATTTGAACCACAAATTATTGATGTACACACTTCATTAGCTTCTGATTATATAGGTATAGAATTGACTTCAGATGATATAGTAAAAAACCTTGAAAAAACAAGATTTGATGCTGAAAAAATTGATGAAGAACTTGTAAGGGTAACTGTACCACGATATAGAATTGACATACTTCATGAAGTAGATATTATAGAAAACATTGCTTTAGGGTATGGATTTAATGATTTACCGGCAGAATTACCTGAATTTGCAACCGTAGCAAATCCGGATCCAAAAAGAGAATTTGATAAAGTATTAGAACAGGTAATGATTGGATTAGGATTTACAGAAGTCAAAAGTTTAATGTTGACAAGTGAAGAACAGCATTATACAAAATTGGGTCGAGAAATAGTGGATGAACGTGTAACAGTTGCACAACCAATTACCCAAGATAGGACTATGATAAGACAATCACTTATAAACAGTTTATTAGAGTTCTTAGAAGACAATAAACACGAAGAATTACCTCAAAAAATCTTTGAAATAGGTGATGTGGCATACATAGATGAAGATGTTGAAGTAAAAATGAAAACAGTTAAGAAAATGGCTGGAGCACAAATATCCACAAATGCAAATCTAACGACTATTAAATCTTATATGGAATCTATAGTTTCAAATTTAGGATTTAAAATGATTTTAGAAGACTATGATGATTCAGTTTTCATACAAGGTAGATGTGCTAAGTTTACAGTAGAAGTAATGGATGAAAAAATACCATTTACATTTACAGGATACTTTGGTGAAGTTCATCCACAAGTACTTACAAATTTTGACTTAGAATATCCTACTATAATGTTTGAAATTGAATTTGAAGAAAAATAATGCAAATTTTTTGGATATTTCATTTCTAATCTCTTTTTTTTATTATTTTCTTTATAGAAAAATACTTTAAATATATTTAACACAAATATTACCATTTAATCTAACTTTTTTATTATAGGTTTTAAATGACTTTTGGAGGTAAAGATATTGGAAAAAAAACATATGATGTTATTTTTAATATTTTTAATATCAATTTTATCTATAAATGTTATATCAGCAGAAGATATTGAAACTAGTAACAATTTTATTTTAAATTCTGATGAAAATATTTTAGGTACTAATGATATGCCAAGTACTGATATTGGAAATAATGAGATTAATGAAGAAACAAATTTCAATGAAAATGATGATTTAACAGAAGAAAACATTGATTTTTCTTATGATTTTGACGAAACAGAAGATTTAGAAAAAGTTATATCTGAATATAATTCTGTTCTTCAAAATGGAACAACTACAATTAACATGATATCATCTGAGTATGATTCAATTAATATAAATTATGATAATCAAAATAGAAATTTGATTATTAATGGAAATAATGCAATAATTTCAAGTAATTTTAATCTAAGTGTAGGTGAAAATTCTACAGTAATAATAAATTCTATAGCAATTAATGGAACAGTAAATATTGTAAATAATGGAACATTATACTTAATGAATGATTCGTTTATCAATAATTTTTTATCAACATGTTTGATTGATAATAATAAAAATTTGTTTATAAATGATTCTCTATTCATGGAGATTACTTCTGTTTTATTAAATAATAAGAATCTTGCATCAATTAATAACAGTCAAATTTTAGGAATAAAATCTACAGCATCATTTTCTTCATTAATTACAAATCAAGGTAAATTAATGATTGATAACACGGTTTTATCCGAAAATGTTATGTATAACTTTATAAATGATCCAAATGATTATGATTTTGTTAATGAGGATACAGAGTTCTATAAAGTTGCTGAAGTATTAATAATTAATTCAAAGTTAAATAATTCTTTACATTATGTTAATCCTTATATACAAGCTAAACAAATCACAATATTGAATTCATCATTGAACAGTTTAAAAGTAGGATATACAGATAATCCTATAGTAATTCTCGCTGCTTCTGAGATAATCATGTTAGATAATAATTTAAGTGATATTAATATTAGTTTGGATAGTGAAACTTTTACGTCAGTCAATAACTATGATGAAAATGGTATATGGAATGAAACAATAGGTATAGATAATGAGGAACTTATTGTTCAAACCAGTGAAAATGTTGAAAACTTCCTTAACCATGATGTAATTATTGTTTATAGACCTCAATTAAGTGAAACACAGATTACTATCGATGAAATAAATGAAGCCATCTATGGTGAAAATATTACAATTCAAGGTCAATTAACAGATACGTATGGAAATGTTTTAAGTAACGCTAATATAGAAATTTCATCAAATTTTAATGAAGGATATAACACAACTACAGACGATAATGGAAAATATAATTATACATTCCAAATTATACAAATGGGAGAAAATATAATCACTGTTGAATATGAAGGTGATGATTTATATAATGAGTCAATTAACTCAACAACATTTAATGTTACTAAAAAAGCTTCAAAAATTACTGTAAACAATATTTCTGATGTTCAATATACGGATAACGTTACAATTACTGGAAAATATACTGATATCGATGGTAATAACTTAAGATACACTCCTATTGTAATAACGATAAATGGAGTAAAATATAGTAATTATACCAATTCAGAGGGAGTATTCACATACACGTTTAGATTAAATAAGCTTGGAGAAAATAATGTAACCGTTGCATATCCTGGAAATTCAAGATATAAAGGAGCAAACGATTCAACAACATTTAATGTAACAAAAAAAGATACAAAATTCACATTAAATATTCCAAATCAAATTCAATACTCGGACATTATTACAATTAATGGACAATATACAGATACTAATGGAGTTAATTTAAGATATACTCCTATAATTTTAACGGTTAACAATCAAAGTTATACTTTAACAACTAATGCTACGGGTGAATTTGCTTATAATATGATTGCAAAAAGTGTAGGAATAAATAATGTGTCTGTGCTCTACCAGGGTAATGCAAGATATAATAAGTGTGAAGAAAATATCACTTTTGAAGTATATAAAAAAGAAACAATTTTCTCAATTGATAAAATTTCAGAAGTAGAATATACTGATTCAATTAATATCACTGGACGTTATACCGATATCGATGGAAATAATTTAAGATACACACCTATTAAGTTAAAAGTAAATGATAATCAGTTTAATATATATACTGATTCTGCAGGTCAATTTATCTTTATGGTTAAAGCTTTACAAGTAGGAACAAATAATGTGACAGTTTCATATGGTGGTAATGCACGTTATGCTTCAGCTATAGGAGAAACCTCGTTTGAAGTAGATAGGAAATCAACAATATTCACAATTAATACAATTTCACAAAAATCATACACTGATAATGTAGTAATAAATGGTACTTACAGAGATATAAACGGAAATAACTTAAGGTATACTCCTATAAAATTAATAATTAATAATAAGGAATATACAGTTACAACAAATGTTTATGGACAATTTTCATTCACTTTAAAAGCTATAACTGTTGGAACAAACACCATAACAGTTTCTTATCCGGGAAATGCACGGTATGCTGGTGCAAGTATCAACACAACATTCAAAGTAGTTCCTAAACCAACAAATATTACATTAAACTTATCACAAAAACAAGCAAAATCAAATATAACACTTTTAGGAAAATTTACAGACAAAGATGGTCTACCATTAAGATACACTCCTTTAATAGTAAATATAAATGGCAAAAAGTTCACAGTAACAACTGATGCAAATGGTAATTACAATCATTCTTTCCTTCCATCAACAGCTGGAAATTATTATTTAACAGTATCTTACAATGGTAATGCAAGATATGCTGCAGCAAGCAATACTAAAACATTTAAAATAATAAAAACATAACCAAACTTTTTTCTTTTTAAACTTTTTTTACATATTTTAACTTATTAAACAAAAATAATTAAATTTCTAATTTTTGCTGTTTTATAAAATATTATCCATAGTTACTTCAATAAAATGAAATAAATTAAAGACTATGAAATATAGAACATTAGGAAAAACAGGAATAAAATCATCAATCTTGGGCTTTGGTGCAATGAGATTACCTTTAAATAGTCATAATCCTGAAGATGTGGACAAAGAAGAAACACGAAAAATGATTGAATATGCTATAGAAAAAGGAATAAATATGTTCGACACGGCTTTACTTTATCATACTGCAGATAGGTCAAAGCCAGGTGTAAGTGAAACAATATTGGGTGAATATTTAAATGAATATTCTGATGAGGTACATTTATCTACAAAAATGCCCTCTTGGAATATAGATTCATGGGAATATTTTGATAAAACATTAAATCATCAATTAGAACAATTTCAAACGGAACAAATTGAACTATTCTTCGTACATTCCATAAAAGATTCTTATTATTCATCAATAAAAGAAAAAGGGTTATACGAATTTATAGATAAAGCAATTGATGATGGAAGAATAAAACATGTTGGATTTTCTACACATGGATCTTACGAATTATTGGAACAAGTTTTATCGGATTATGATAAATGGGAATTTGTGTTGACACAAATAAATTATTTGGATAATGAAATCAATCCGGGTCTGAAAGGATTAAAAAAACTACGTAAATTAAATATTGGAACTATGATAATGGAACCCCTTAGGGGAGGTCAATTAGCTCGAAATCAGCCATTAGAAATTCAAGAAATATTTTCAAAATCAAAATCACAATACACAAATATTCAATGGGCTTTTAATTATTTGTGGAACATGGATGAAGTAAATTGTGTATTGAGTGGAATGAGTAATTTACAACAATTAAAAGAAAATATTTCCTTGGTTGATAAATTTAATAAATTAACTAAAGAAGATAAAGAGATTTTAGATGAAGTTAAAGAAAAATATAAAGAACTTAAATATATCCCTTGTACAGGTTGTAATTATTGCATGCCATGTCCATATGGAGTTAATATACCTAAATGTTTCTATGAATATAATATGGATAAAATTTCAGATAGTGAAAATACTTCAATACAGTACAAATTTCATTTGCATGAAGATAGAAAAGCTCATAATTGTATAAAATGTGGAAAATGTATAGAATCTTGTCCACAATCAATAGATATACCTAATGAACTTTCAACAGTAGTAAATCATTTTGGGGATTAATTTTTAATAATTTTTATAAAAAAAGGAATTGGATGAATTTAATTATTCTTCTTCATTTCTTCAAATTCTTTTTCTATTATTGACATAAATTGTTCTTCTTTAATATCATCATCAATATAGAAACGGTTATGGCTCTTATTATTTCGAATGCTTTGAATAAATTTTACTTTTTCATCAACATCCTTAATGCTTGAAAACTTTTCATCGATTACATCAAAGCTTAGTATTTCCCCATCATTTCTGTAAATATAGTCTTCATTATCTGAAAATAGGGATTCTTGAGTTTCTTTTTCTGTGAATTTATGTACGGTGGTACTATCATAGAAAATTCCTTTTCTGAGTTCAGTAGCTGGATTTCCACCCCAGGATGTATTTGAATTAATGATTTTGTTAGATACTAATGATTTTGCCCCCACAATACTTCCGGAACCTATTTGGGTTCCTTTTAAAATCATTGCATCTTGACCTATCCATACATGGTCACCTAAATAGATACTTTTGGATAAATTTAATCTTTCTTTAGTTTCTATATCATATAATAAATGAGCATCAGCTACTCTAAACCATATTCCAAATGAAAACATACAGTCTTTTCCAATGAAAATATGTTTTTCTTCGGATAAACTCAAATATAAAGTACCATTAATGTAGTTGTTTTCATCAATAAAGCATACGGAATTGTTTGGAATAGATATTTTTAGGATGTATTTGTGTCTATTTGATGATAGATATATAATAGAATTATCGCCATCGAAATCAATCATGGTATTTACTAATGTAACATTATTTTCACATATTAACCTGTTATTTTTTCCACGAAAATTTATGTGGCTATTGATTAATTTTGGTTTAAATCCACATATATAATTATTATCTTTATATCTTTCAATTATTTCCATATTATTTCACATCCTAAAATATTTCTATTCTTTTAAATACTTTTTATATATTGTTTTCTATCTGAAGTTATAAGTATGTGGTTATTTTTTTATGTTAATGTTTTTTTCCTTTTAAAATGATAAGTATTTTATTATATTTGTTCTTCAATATCTTCATAATCCATTGTTCGTTCACAATAGTGGCATCTTAATATAATAGGTTCTTTTGATTGAACATAAAACATGTCGTTTATAGGTTCATTAGAATTGCTGATACAATTTGGGTTACTACATTTGACTACATCAACTATTTTTTCAGATAAATGTAAATTGAATTTATTTACAATTTCATAATTTCTAATTATGTTTACTGAAGCTTGTGGTGCAAGTAATACTAATTTGTCCACTTCATCTTCGGATAGTTCTCTACCTTCAATTTTTATAATATCTTTTTTTCCCATATGGGATGATTCAACATTTATTGCTACCATAACAGGAGTTTCATCATCGGGTAAATTAAGCATATTTAAAATGTTTGCAGCTCTATTTTGTCTAATGTGGTCGATAACAGTACCATTTTTAATTGATTTAACTTTTAATTCTTTTTTTTCGGACATTTAAATCAACTCTTCTATATTTTTGATTTTTCGAGTTTTAATTGCCTGGCCCATATTAAAGTCTTTAATTTCATAACTAGAAAGTAATGATTTTCCACAAGCTAATAACTTATCATCCTTATTAACAATTAAAACTTCATCATTTCTACGTATATTCTCATCACAATCCAATACAAATTTATTGAAAACGGATTTTCCTTTTATTGCATATGGTTCAGAATCTTCAGAAACAACAACCCTCATTTTTGGACTTTTTAAATGTTTATGTAATCTAATTGCACCTAAATCGGATAAAACTAAAAATCCATCACTAGCTCTCATATTAACTATATTTGCATCGTTTTCATATACATGCCTAATTTTTCCAGTTTTTCTACTTTTTTCAATCGTGATTTTTTCAGGATTATTTCCAAACAAAATTTCACCGGAACCAGAACCAAATTGATAATCAGCAATTTCTTTAAGTCTAATGAAATCGGATACTTTTGCTTCGGGAAGAATTAAATCTTTTTCCATTAACTTAAATCCGTTCAAATCATAGTTTTCAATAACTTTTCTATGTATTAAAACATTTTCGTATTTATTAGTATAACTTTGAATAAGTTCTCTGACAAATTTTTTTGAATTTTCATCAGGAATTGATGGTGATTCATTTTGTGCTAATGGATAAAATTCATCTAATGCAAGAGGAATTATTCCAAATGGAATATCAGCAATCACTATATCACTATTTTGAAAATCTTGATTATTCGTGTTTGAGTAAAATGTTGGAATTTTAGGAGTATACTTCTTAATATATTCTTTGTTCACGTGTTTACTATATGGTTTACTCGTATGTGGTAATATAACTAGGTTTTCACTTTTTGGTGTAATATTTTCTAGTTTTTTAATGTGTTTGGATACTTCTGAACGTGATAATGATTCATATCCAGTATAGAAAAATGCTGATTTTTTACTACTAGGATTCAATTTTTCCATGTCATCCTTATATTCTTGAAGTCTTCTAAGGCCGTCTAGTAAAAATGGGTGTGATCTACATCGCAATTCTACTAATTTCATTAATTCACCATCGACAATAGCTTGTCTGATTCTTCTGATTTCTGCAAAACTGATATATAAATTATGTTCTGCAATTAATTTTGCTCTTTGTTCCTGAGGCATTTGTTTTAATTCATCCACGTTATGTTCTGTACAAATTTTACAACTACAAGGCATCTCTATGAGATTTTCTAATTTAAGAGTTCCATCAGGCATCATAAAACGGTCTTTATTTGCATATAATATATAAGCAGCACTATCAAAAAGATCACAACCCATAGCTACGGCTAACGCGAACACCATAGGATGTCCAGCACCCATAAGATGTCTAGGCTTGTCTTCAGGTAAGCCACGCATAGAATACATTACAGCATCCACTAAATCAGCATAACGATACATTTCCATTAAAGGAACAACTGCACCTATTGGATAAATATCCGCATCAAATTTTGATATTTCTTTTGCACAGTATTCTCTTAAATCGGGGAATGTGGATCCTTGGACAACACTATTTAATAATAAGTTTTTTCTGACTTTTGATGCTTCTTTTGCTCTTTCAATTGTAATTTTCAAATCATCTTCTGCTTCTTCTCGTTTAACATATGGTGCTGTTGGAATATCTAATGAAGTTCCAATATCAGTTCCTATAGCTTCCTGAAATTCTATAACTTCTTCGTTAGTAATATCAATATCACCGTAAACTGATAACTGGAATGAACCTGAATCAGTTTCAATAGTTCTTGGGAAGTTAATAAGTTCGTGAACACCATCTTTTAGAGCTTTTTCTTTAAGTTTTTCATTTTTAAATATGATATATGAGTTTGTTATAACAATTTCCGCTCCAAATTTTTTGACATCTATTGTTTGTTTTCCTGGATGAACTACTGGCATCAAATTAGGGGTGGTAACTTCTCCATGTGGAGTTTTAAATGTACCAATCCTTGCCATAGCATCCTTATATTTTATTTCAAAATCCAACATATTACATCCTGAAAATTCATTATTATATATTTATGTTTTAAGTAACTGAAATAATTTTTTAGAAAAATCTTTTAATTTTATTAATTATTTTATTTATTTTTTTTACATCTTTTCCTGAGTTAATTGTTATAGCATATTCTTCATAATTTTTTGATTCTATAATTTCTTTATAGAATTTTTTCTTATCAATTGGTAATTTGTTTAATGAACTTTCTTTAATAGGATTATTGTTAAAATCATTTTTTATTAAGTTGTAAAAGTCTTTTTTATATAAAGTATCAACATTATTAAATAGATTATTCAATTCAGTGAGTTTAAATTTTATGAAATTATCTTCCAATATTTCATATGCGTTTTTTTCTATTAATAATAATTTTATTTCATTTATTGTGTCTAAAAATATAAAACTTTTATTACTTTTTATTGAATCACTTTGTCTTGTATTTTTTTCAGTTCGTCTATAGTTATAAAAATATTTATTTACATAAGTAATTTTTTCAGCGTTAATCGTTGATTTAATATGGAAAAAAACATCTTCAAATAATTCAGAATCAGAAAATTGTATATCATTTTCCTTTAAAAAAGAAAATTCATGTAATTTGGTACAGACAATTAAAAAATTGTTCATAACAATATCCTTTTTATTTTTGTAATTAAACACTCCTTCAATATCTTCCGGAAAATAAGTTCTTTTATTTAATTGGTTGTTTGGTAAATGTTCAATTGCATTGAAGAATACTAATTCAGAATCATATTTTTTAGCATTATCATATAATAGTTCTAATGAATCGATTTCAATCCAATCATCAGCATCAATAAATGCAATATATTCTCCTTTTGAATATTTTAATCCTTGATTTCTTGCATGTCCAGGACCTTTATTTTCTTGAGAAAATACTTTTATTCTTGAATCTTGTTTAGAATATTCTTCAATTATTCTTAAAGAATCATCTGTTGATCCATCATTTATGCAGATTATCTCTATTTCTGTAAGAGTTTGATTTATCAAGGATTCTAAACATTTCTTAATATATTTTTCTTTATTGTACACTGGTATTATAACTGAAATTTTCATAGACATTAAATTCCCCACAGTTTTATTTTTTTAAATAATTAAAAGAAGTATCTCTATTAAAAAATTCTATTCATCTTTAAATTAACGAAAAATAAAAAAATAAAAAAATAAGTTTATGAATTAAGTAATTCACATATTTTTTCAGCTATTTTGAACATTCCATAATCTGTATAATGGCCAATGTCAATAGCTATTAAATCATAATCTTTTCTGTTAAATAATGCTTTCTGATTTAGAAGAAGGGTATTTTCCCCATTTGCAACGGCATTTTCATATGTTTGGATAATTACATCGTCATATGCATCGTAAGTTTTCCAGTTGTTAAAACATGCTGTTGTCATTATAATAATTTTTTTATCCGGATGTTTTTCCCTAATTTTTTTATAGAATGCTTCGTGTGTATTTTTAAGGTATTCTAAATTAGGGGCGTATCTTGAATAATCAATTACAATGGCTTCACAATCTATATCACCAATCATTTCGGCTGTTTTTTGTGTTCCCCTGCAACAGGTTATCATAGATAAATTTATAATGTCATGATTTAATTTTCTACTAACAATATTTGGAAAACTATTCCCACTTTTTGTTGCTGAAGCTCCTTGTGTTGTACTGTTTCCATAGAATAATATTGGTTTTCTATTCTTTTTTGGGTAAGGTAATTGTTTTATTCTTGATCCACGTTCAAAACCAATGTACATATCAAGTATGGAATTATAATTTGGTAAAAATATACAAACAGAACTGTTAGGAGGGATGTTTATTTGTTCTGCAAATATACTATATCCTTCTTTCGGAGCAATTATGGAATAATTATGGTATTTTCCATCAGTATCTATTAAGAATATTTCAATCCCTGATGAATTCCATGAAACCATATTCTTGTAATTATAAGCTCTTTTCAATTCAACTTTAAACACTAACCTTCGTGAAGTACTTTTGAATCTAATTCTATTTCCACAAGTTGATGCTTTATGATATTGCATGGCATTATCTAAATATTCACCACATGCTTTCATTTCATCTTGAATTTCTTGATTATATTTACAAAAATCAACTTTGTCTGATTTAACAGTATTTCCATAAACTAGGCTAGGATGATTAAATATGTTCAGATATTGGATGTTATTTTCGTTTATAGTTTTTAAGGGGTCTTTAATTGAAACTAAATTTTCCACTTTGTAATCCTCCTAATGCCATCTTTTAGCTCTTTATAAACCATTATGTTACCTGTATCATTAATATAATAATTATTATAAGTACACATTTCTCTATATTTCTCATCGTACAAATAAGATAAATCTACTATTTCAATTTCATTATTATAAATAAAATCATGAATAGTATTATTTGCAATAATTTTCTTATAAGATTTTACATTTGCCAGACTATACCATCCAATCAAATATTTGCATCTTTGATTCATTAATGAAATTACTTCTGGAAGTAAATTTTCTACGATTGATTCATTTTGACTATAATGATCTAATTCAAGAATTCCAACATCACATACAGGGGGATTTGAATTTTTATAATAATTATGGATGGATTCTAAATAATTTTTGTGGTTATATGTTATGTGATACACTTGTGCACCAAGTTTTCTTTCCAGTATATTTGAAAACATCAATCCAGTAGTTGTACAACCTACTCCAAAACTATTGGAACCACCTGCAACGCATATGCTTTTATCAGGAATCCAATTAATTATTTTAGCATATGATTCATCTGGGAACTCAATTTCTAATTTAGATAATTTTCCAATAATTGGCCCATAAATCATGATTTCGTATACTTCATCTTTTTCAACAAAATTATTCATATTTACATTAACTGATGAAATGATTGTATAACAATCTATATTAAACCATTGATTCTCTCCAGAAGGTCTGTACATTATACATATTCCTTCACGGGCGGTAAGACCTATTTGTGGAAAATAACCTTTAACAACATGTGAAACTTCATAATTAACAGTAAATTGTTGAGCATTGCTTTCAAATGTATAAGCCATAGAATCTACTTGTGTTCTATGCATCTTTTCCGATTCAAAAAAATTCAAAATTATAAAGAGTTCCCCCTAACTTATTATATTATAAATATATATTTGATTTCATTTAAATAAAAATTTTTGTATAGACTTGCTATAAAATCTTTTTCTGAATATTTTGGTTTTTTATTATCACTTTTTGTATATAGTACTCAAAATTTTATTAATTAAGAATAACATAACTAATGTATAATAAAAAATTTATAGACTCGAATAATTTACATTTCTTATTTATATGGTGAAAAAAAATGGCAAAAAACGATAATACTAATAGTGTTTCTCTAAATATATTGACAATGGATAAGTCTAACGAAATCAATTCTCTTGGTTTAATAAATCCAAATAATTTAACATTTTTTGATTTAATTAATAACACGGTTGTTCATAATATTATTCAAAAAGATAAAGGAATACAAGTAGAACACAATGATTGTTGGAGTAAAGAAAATAATATTCAAAGGTTTGAAACTTATTCTTTAATTGAAAATAAGTCTAAAAAAATATTTTTTTCATATTTAACAGATAATAATCATAATCGTTTAATATTACCAGTATCATTTAAAATGGAATTTAATTACTTGGGTCATAGCAATGTTTCTTTACGTTTTGTAAATCTTGAAGAATCTTTTCAAAACATTAATATAGATAATTTTTCTTTAAAAACTAATGACCATATTTTAATTTCTTACGAGAATAATAAGTTGGTTATTTTCATTAATAATAAAAAAATTAAATCTTATTCATTCAGTTTGAAAGAAGGTAAAGGTTATTTCACTTGGAGATTATCTAAAGATTCTTTTATTAAATTTAGTGATTTTGAATTATATTCTGAAGATAGTATTGTTTCCACATTTTTCTCCAGAAATGATACAGATAAAAATTATGAACGTTTGTTACAAGAAGTAATTAATTTGAAAGAACGATTTGATAATTTTGAACAATATACCAATGAAGTACTAGAATCAAACAATTTTTTATTTAATAATTTGTTTTTAGATCATGAATTAAAGTCTAAAAATTTATTAAAGTATACTCAAGATTTATGTACTGAATTACTATCTTTTGTAGGAAATGTTTGTAAAAAATATGATCTTGAATGGTGGTTAGATTATGGAACTTTATTAGGTGCAATTAGGCATCAGTATTTTATTCCTTGGGATGATGATGTTGATATAGGAATGATGAGAAAGGAATATAATCAATTAAATGAAGTAATTATTGATGAAATCAAAGAAAATAAATTGGATGATATTCTTAGGGTAAGTTATAGAAAACGGAAAATTGACAATAATAAAGTAAATTCATTCCTTCAAATATTTGATATTCATAAAACAGATTATGCTGGAAATACAATATTTGCTGGTGTAGATGTATTCCCATATGATTTCATCATGGATTATGATGAAGAAACTATTAATGAAATATATTATAATACTAAACTTGACTATTACAGGGAGTTAACTGAAGGAAATGATTTTAGCTTAGCTTATAATGGATTGGATCCTGATTCAGTTCTTAAAAATTATTATAAATCTTTGAATTTGAATATGGATTATGATAAGTATGTTATTCCAGGTGTTGAAGGGGCCTGTGGACTACATAATTTGTACAAATTAATGATATTTAAGTCAGAAGATGTATTCCCTCTGAAAAATGTTCCTTATGGGGATTATGAATTTTATGCTCCTAATAACTCTTATGAATATTTAAAAAATATTTATGGAAACTTTATGGAAGTTCCACCTACTATTCGTACGCATAATAGGGTGGGTCGTTTCAGATATGATGAAAAGGCTCCTGAAATATTTAAAGCTGATTTAAAAAGAATATATAATGTAAATAAGAAATTTAAATTTTAAAACATTCTAAAGTTATTATTCCTTCTCATTTTTTTTTAATTTTTATTAATTATTTGGACAAAATACTATAAGTTGTGGGGTTTGAATGGTTAAAGTATCAGTAATTATTCCAGTGTATAATGTTGAAAAATATTTAAAATTATGTATGGATAGTATTGTTAATCAAACACTTAGTGATATTGAAATTATATGTGTTAATGATGGATCAACTGATAATTCTTTAAATATTTTGAAAGAATATGCTCAAAGTGATAATAGAATAATGATTATTTCACAAGAAAACATGGGGCATGCGGTTGCAACTAATAAGGGAATAGATTTAGCTCAGGGTAAATACCTATTTTTTATGGATTCTGATGATATTTTAGATGTTTCTGCTTTAGAAAAAACTTTTAAAGCTGCAGAGGAGAAAAATGTAGACTTTGTATTTTTTAAAGCTATAAATTATGATGAAGAAACTGAAGAATATTATGAAACGGAAAATTATAGTATGCAAGCTGTTGTAAATCGTGTTGGGGATGAAGTATTTAACTATAATGATTTGAAAGAATTGAGTTTTAATATGGCAGTAACTCCATGGACAAAATTGTACAAGAAAGATTTCATTAAAAATCATGGGATACGTTTTCCAGAAGGTTTAATCTTTGAGGATAATATAGTTTTTTGGGAATCGTTGTTTCTAGCTGAAAAAATTTATTTTTTAGATGAATTTTTATTTACACGTCGATGGCGTAATACTTCTTCTACTCGTGCTGGAGATAAAAGGTTTATTGATTCAATAATTATCAATACGATGATATTAGACTTATTTAAGGAATATGGTAAATTAGATGATAAATCAAGAAGTATTTTATGTAATAGAAAAATTTCATTGTCATATATTCGTTTTAATAAACTTAAAGAAGAATTTAAATCAATATATTTTGATGAATTACAAAAAAATTTTTTCAATTGGTTAAAAGAAGAAAATCTCTATGATTATTTACAAACGATTTTACATCCTAAAAATAAATATATTTTAGATTCAGTTTTAAAATCAAGAGAATACATGGAATTCGAATTATTGATGGAAAATTATGACTTAAAAAATAAAAATAATTTCCAAAAAAATAAGTCAAGAATATTAATAGATGAATTACATACTGATAATGAAGATTTAATTAGAGTTTTAAAGAAAAACAATCTTTTTGAAAAAGAATTGGTAAAATTACAAGAAAAAAACCTTTCTGTATGTGAAAAACAAGAATTAACTAATGAAAATTAGATGATTTTTCTAAATATAACTTTATTCACTTAATTGATAGGTTAAAGAAGTTTTTAATAAATTTGGAGAATAGATATGACTGTTGAGCCAAAACTTTCTATAATTTTTTTGAGAGAGGATAATAATAATCAGAACATTACGATTAATTCATTAGAGAATCAATCATTTAAAAATTTTGAAATTTTATATTTGAATAATGAAAATATTGAAACCAAAGTAGATTATATTAAAATATTTAATAAGGATTCATTCGAGAATATAATTAATAAATGTAACGGAGAGTATGTTCTTTTCTTAAAATCTGGTGATTATTTATTAACAGATTCTTTAAACGTTCTTTTAAATAATATTTCAAATAATGATTTAGATTTCATATGTTTTAATTCTAACAATTATTCTAAAGAGGATAAAATTAATAGAAATTTTTTCGAAAAAAAACTAAAAGAAAAGTGGTCTGTTGAAAGACAAAAAGTAGTCAATTGTGATTCAGAAGATTTTAAAAAATATATTTTTTCAAATTTAAATAATTTATACAATAAGTTATTTTCAAGAAAATTTTTAATATATAATTTTGAAAAAATTTTTGATAATGACAATGTTTTTGATTTCGTATTTGACATAAAAATTAGTGTGTTATCTAAAAACGTATTTTCAGTTGAGGATACCTTGCTATTTCACAAGGCATTGAACATTCATGAAAACTTTAAATTAATTAATGATCATATGATTTCTGCCGATTGTTCTTCTTTGGAAGTTGTTGATGCAATTGAAGGAATTGAAAACTATTTATTGAGAAGAAATTTGTTAGAAAAATATGAAAACGAATTTATTAAGTTTAAATTAAAAATTCTTACAGATAATTTAGACATGTCTAAATTCCATGATTATATATTACATGTTCCTAAAAATGAAAGGAAAAATTTTAGAAATAAATATTTTGATTATTCTAAATATTATAATTCTAATTCTATTTATGTTGGTTTCCAAGAAGAGTATTCAAACCTTCTTTTTAATAAAACTAAAGAATTTTTATTAAAACAGGTTATTTTCAAAAATGAAGTCAAAAATATCCTTGAAGAGGATGCAGACTTTGCTTTAATTTTTGAAAAATATGAAAATATTTTAAACAGCGATAATTTTAATGAGTATATTGCTTTATCTTCCGCATCCACTATTAATAGGTTAAAACAAGAAAATAAATTATTGAAAATTGAATCTGATTATTTAAATAAAAATCTTGAATTATATGATACTCTTATTAACGAAAATTTAAAAATTAAAGATGAATCCAAAAAATTAATTTCTAAGCGAAAACTTAATATTGAATATGAGGATTATATCAATTCAAAAATCAGTTCTTCAAATAAAAAATAGCACATATAAACATCTAATATGGAATCATTTAAAATAATCCTTCATTCTTTTTTTATTTAATTAATACTTTTTTTTAAATTTTTAACGTTATTTAATTTTTTTATTTTAAATCATCTCTTAAAGACCTTTTTAAAGAAAAACTAATTTAGATTAGCAAGATAATAGTTTAAGATTATGAGTATTTACTATTTGAAAAATATTATTATTAACTTAAAACAAAATAACTATTATAATATTCATTTTCATTGAGTGTTAATGATTAGATAGTAATTTAATATTTTGAGGTGTAACACATGGAAAAAAATGCAATAATAATGGCAGCAGGAAAATCAGATAGATTTGCACCATTCAGTTATGAAAAACCTAAAGGACTCTTTATAGTAAGAGGAGAAGTCTTGATAGAAAGACAAATTGAACAGTTGATTGAAGCAGGAGTAAATGAAATCTGTGTTGTAATAGGATATATGAAAGAAAAATTTTTCTATCTCGAACAAAAGTATCCTCAAGTTAAATTAGTTGTAAATAACACTTATGGTAAATTTGGAAATATATACTCATTGTATGTAACAAGGGAATATCTAAAAAATACATATATTTGTTGTGCCGATCACTATTTTTTAACTAATCCATTTATAGATAATAATGAAGAAAACAGGTCTTATCGTGCATGTACATATATATCTGATAAATTCCGTGAATTTTCTATAGATAATTCAGATGCTGACATAATTACTGGTTGTTATGTGGGTGGAGAAAATAGTATGGCTATGATAGCTCATGCATATTTTAATGAAGGCTTTTCAAAAATTTTCAGAGAAAGATTAGAAGAGGAAATAAATGATTTTGGAATAGCTAATATGTTCTGGGAAGAATTTTATGCTACACACATAAAGGAATTAACGCTTTATATGAATAAGTTTGATTCAAAGGAATTATTGGAATTTGATTCAATAGATGATTTAAGGCAATTTGATTCTGATTTCTTATTAAATGTAGACTCTGAAATTATTAGTAACATCTGTAAAACATTGGATTGTCATCCTAATGATATTAAGGATATTGAAGTAATCCAGGCAGGATTAACGAATGTTTCATTTAAATTTTCTATAGAGGGTCATGAATATGTGTATAGACATCCTGGAGGAACTGCGGACAATTTAATTGACAGAAGAACGGAATTATATACACAATACAAAGCTAAAGAGTATGGATTAGACAAATCATTAATTTATATGGATAAAACAGGATGGAAAATATCTCATTTTATACAAAATATTATTCCATGTGATATTTTAAATAATGAAACACATTTAAAACAAGTAATGGATGCATTGCATAAAACTCATGAAATACCATTGTCTGATGAAGCAAAATTGTTTGATAATGTTGTCGAATCAAAAAAATTAATTACTAAAGCTTGTAGAACAAAAGGAAACTTATTTAAGGAATTTGAAGAATTATTCTCTAAAATTGATCAAGTAGATAGTTATGTAAAACAAGAAAGAGAAAAGTATGGTATTGAGTTAGTTGTTAGTCATCATGATGTTTATGAGCCTAATTTCATATCAACTGAAGAAGGTGATTTTTACTTAATTGACTGGGAATATTCTGGAATAAATGATCCTGCAAATGATGTATGTAGTATATTTACTAGATACGAGTATTCTGAGGAAGTACGGGAAAAATTATTAAAAGCATTTTATGGTAGAGAATTGACTGAGTTAGAGCATAGGCATGCAATGGGACAATCCATATTAAATGCGTTATACTGGATAAGTTGGGGATTATTTAAAGGTAGTGTAGGAGAAGAAGATGGATTTTTCTTCTTAACTTCATATAGATATATTTTAGATAATATAGATGATGTTTTATTGAGTTATGAGGAGATATAATGAATATTCCGATTATATTAGCTGGAGGCGTTGGTTCAAGACTAGGTGCTGATCGACCAAAACAATTTGTTGATATCTTGGGAAAACCTGTATTAGTGTACACTATTGAGGCATTTCAAAATCATCCTGAAATTGATGCAATAGAAGTCGTTTGTATTGAAAGTCACATTGAGTATTTAAAGGATTTAGTTGAACAATATAATCTTGATAAAGTTAAATGGATAACTCCTGGTGGAGAAGATTTTCAACACTCTGTTATAAATGGAATAAATAATCTTAAAGGGAAAATTAATGATGAGGATATTGTTTTAGTACATTATGGTGCTTCACCTTTTGTTACTGATGATGTTATTTCTGATGCAATAAGAGTATGTAAAGAAAAAGGTAACTCTTCTCCAGCTATGTCATCCTTGTTATTATTGGGTAGTAATGATGGTGATAAATCAACTACTTGGATTGATAGGGATAAAGTTGTAATATTTAATGCACCACAGTGTTTTAAATTTTCATATGTTACTAACTTGTATGATGAGGCCATAGAAAAAGGATTGATAGAGAAAGTAGAACCACATACTACAACATTGATGTATTTGATGGGTGAAGAAATTTATTTTTCTAAGGGCAATCAAATAAATCTTAAAATTACAACTAAAGAAGATTTGGATCTTTTTGAAGGTTATGTTTTAATGAAAGAAAGAAGAAAAAAATTAAATTCATAATTTTTTCTTATTTTACTATTTTTTTGATAATTTCGATTATAATTAATTTTTTTATTTAATCACTTGTTTTTTAAAAAATATCTACAGTATATAGATATAATGTTTCATTTTTTGAAAATTATTCATCATTGTTAAGTAAATTAGATTCTTGATTAATTTAATCCATTTTTAAATAAGTACCTATATTTTTAATTGTTGTATACTTAAGTATTTTATACATGTCTTAGTAATTAGGTAGAGGTATATTAATCAAGTTTATATTATGTAAGTTATCATATAAATTTGATTAAAAAGATTTTTCAATATTTGATATTAGAAAAACGAAACAATCCTTTTTTTTTTAATTTGATAATATTTATTTTATAGATGATTAGCTACTTCTCATTTTTTTTAATATTAAATACCAAAAATTTATATTTTATTAATTAAATATAATTAATTAATTTTAAAATATTAATCGTAATTTGATATGTTTGGAGGAGAATAATGGTTAAAATTTCAATTGTCATGCCTGTATATAACGGATCTAAATTTCTAAAAAGATCTATAAATAGTGTATTAGAACAAACGCTAAAAGATCTTGAAATTATTTGTGTTAATGATGAATCTACAGATAATTCTTTAGAAATCTTAGAAGAATTACAAAAAGAACATGATTTCATTAAAATATTAAATCAAAAAAATAGTGGTTCTGGAAAAGCCAGAAATAATGGAATGAATAATGCAGTTGGGGAATATATTGCATTTTTAGATGTTGATGATATTTTTGTTGATAAAGACGCATTAGAAAAAATGTATAATTTTGGAATAAAAAATGATGCTGATATAGTCGGTGGTAATTTAGTACGTGTTTCAAACGAGGATGTTATAGAAGAAAATTTTAATTATGCAGAAAAAAATTATATGTATTTTTCTGAAGAGTGTGAAATAGAACCGGAAGAATATGGTATTCCTTGGGCTTTTTATAAAAATATTTTTAAGAGAAGTTTCTTAAACAAATTTAACATTCGTTTTCCTAATTTGTCCAGAGGTCAGGATCCAGTATTTTTAGCTGAAATTTTAACTAAAGTTGATAAAGTATACGCAGTAAATTCTGATTTATATGGATATTATTATAATGCAGCTGGTCAGGCAAATGACAAAATTAATACTACTGAAAAGAAAATAGACTATTTGAATCATTATAAGCAAACATTTGATATATTAGATAAAGAAGGTTTTACTTCAGTTTCAAATGCATATAAAAATACATTTATAACTATTTTAAGAATCAAAGAACGCGAAAATGATCAAGAATATATTGATTTAGTCTATAAAATATTTGACATAGACAAGTATTTCGAAAAAGATTCTTATCCATATTCCTATTTATCAAAAATCAGACCTTCAGAAAAGATTTCTGATGAAGATATAGAAAATCTATTGAAAATTAAAGAAGATTTGGTAAATAAAACATTGACTAATGATTTCTTTATAGATTTTAATCAAATAAAACAATATACTAAAGATATTGAAGAATTTGTTGATAAGGACGAATTTATCCAACAATCATATGCACAAGTTTATGATAAATTTAATCAAGAAAAAAGGAATTTTGAAGAAATAAGCAATGATTTAAAAATACTTCCGGAACAAATTCAAGAGTTAAAAGATTCTAATGAAGCGATTTTATCTTCAGGTGCTTGGAAGCATACTAAATTTTTACGAGATATTAAACATTATTTAAAATAGGAATGTGATTTTATGGTAAAAATATCAGTTGTTGTTCCAGTTTATAATGTTGAAAATTATTTAGCGGATTGTTTAGATAGTTTGATAAATCAAACTTTTAAAGACATTGAGATAATTTGTATAAATGATGGATCTCCCGATAATTCATTACAAATATTAGAGGAATATGCTGAAAAAGATTCTCGTATGAAAGTTTATTCTCAAGAAAATGGTGGACATGCAGTTGCTACCAATAGAGGAATCTCCATGGCAACGGGGGATTATCTATTTTTGATGGATTCGGATGATGTTTTAGAATTGAATGCTTTGGAATTATCTTATAATAGGGCAGAAGAGAAGGATGTAGATTTCGTAATATTTAAAGCAATAAATTATAATAATGCAAGAGACGAGTATTATGAAAGTGAAGTATATTCTATGAATAAAGTATATAACTTGGTTGGGGATTCAGTATTTAATTATAAAGATTTAGGTGAATTAATCTTTGAAATGAGTGTAACTCCTTGGAGTAAATTATATAAAAGAGATTTCATAATTAATAATAATATTATTTTCCCTGAAGGATTAATTTTTGAAGATAATGTATTTTTTTATAATGCTTTGTTGTCTGCAGAGAGAGTTTGTTTCTTGAATGAATTCTTATTTATCCGTAGATGGTATTCTACTTCTTCAACTACTGCAGGTGACTTAAGATTTTTAAATTCTATTGATGTGACAAACTTAGTTATAGATACTTTTGAAAAACATGGGGAATATGAAAATTTCCAAAAGAATCTATGGAATTTCAAAGTCAGAATAAATATGATGCGTTATAAGAAGATTAAACCAGAATTTAAAGAAACATTCTTTAATGAATTGAAAAAAGACTTTATTAAAATAATTAATAATCCAAAATATGTTGAAAACCTTCATTCAAATTTAAGTTATGGAAATAAAAAACTATTCGAACAAGTTTTAATTTCAAATAATAGTTTTGAATTTGATCACTTAAGAAATGCATATGCAAACAAAATGAAAAGTAACAACATTACTAAAAAAATTGACTTTAATGGTTTATTTTCGGATATTTATAAACAATATTGGAATGTATCAACAGAAGAAAAAGAAGATTATTTCCATGCAATGAGAAATTTTGTTGTTGAATTATATCAGGATGAATTATATTATGATATTTTTAATAAAATAACTTATAGAAATAAAAAAATCATGGAACAAATATCAATTTCAACACAATCTTCTGAATTTGAAATAATTAGGGAATTATATAATAATCGTAACAAACTCGATGATTTAAATAACAAACGTCAAATATTAATTGATGAATATGAATCAATAAAAGAGTTTAATGATAGTTTAAAATCTTCTAATAGTCTTAAATTGGCAAAATTATTTAATTTTGGTAATTAACTTAACCTTTTCTTTTTAAATCTATTTTTTTTAAGAATTTTCATTAAAGAATTTAATTTATCCTTATTATTGTTTGAGAATTGTTTATTGCTTTATTCTTAAATAGTTTTAGTTTTATTTTTCTTATTTTCTATATAAAGTTTATTATTTAATTCTATAATTTTTTGTTGATATCTTTCTGTTACATCAAAATTATTTAACATTTTCTTTTCAAGATCCTCGTTTTGAATATTTAAAATGTTGATAATTGTATTCATTTGAATGGGTATCAATAATTGTATTAATTCATTATCTGCTGTTAAATAACTGTTTGTCTTTCTTAATAACTCTTGAAAAGTATGTATTAAATTAATTTTTTCTGGTGTAGGAATATCACTGTTTTTTAATAAATTACTCCAATATGAAAAATGGCTGGAAACTGCAATAACTAATTCATTATTGTAATTATTCAGTACATGGTACATTTTTTCATATACGTTTAAATAGTCAGATAATCTTTTATAAGTTTTATTATCGGTAATAGATTTTTCTTTTATTTTATTATAATCTCTTTTGCAATAGACAACCAATACTTTATTCATAAAAATTATACCATTTGCATGTATTAATGCATAATATAAGAATAATGCATCTTGTCCCGGTAAATTTTCATCGAATTTAATTTCATTTTCTAAAATGAATTTCCTTTTATATATTTTTGTCCAAATTGAGGGTGCTAATAACAATAATGAAGGTTTTTCTTCAATATTAGTTACTTTAATCTCGTCAGTTATATTAACGTGATTCCATGAATGTATGTTTGATTCGTTATCTAAACAAAAGTTTCCTGAAACTAAATCTACATTTTCTGTAGTTATTTTATCATATAAAGTTTCACAGGCATCTTCCAGATAATAATCGTCTGGATCTAGGAACATAATATAATCTGCAGTAGCATATTTTAATCCTTCGTTTCGTGGTTTGCCCGCAAATCCGCTATTTTCATTTAAATATACTCCAATTACATTCCCATATTTTTTTGAGTAGTTTAGAATCTTTTCTTTACTGTTATCATTTGAGCAATCATCAATAAAAATAATTTCTAAATTTTCAAAACCGATACTTTGATTATATAAAGAATCAAATGCCCTATCAATCAAGTTTTCTAAATTGTATACTGGAATGATTATTGATATTTTGTAAATTTTAATCGCCTCTTAATGATTTTCAGTAATGTTTTCACATATTTTTTTAGCAAGAATATACATTCCATAATCAGTAAAATGTTTCTTATCCGTTGTTAAATAATCTAATTCATTAATTTCAAATAATTCTGAATATCTAAAAATTTTCATATTATTCAATTCATCATAGTTCAAATTATCATCATTGAAATCATCGTCTATTAATATAATTATATTTTGTGTGTCTTTCTTTAATTTTTGTATTTCTTCGATACTGGTTTTGAAAGTGTTTTGTTTTAAAAGAAGTACTATATTACTATTTTTACTTTGAATTAATGATTTAATTAATGAATATTCATTTTCATTATCTTTATGAATAAAAGTAATCATATCCATATTTTTTTTTCTGCTGATTATATTGGGATATGAATTTCCACTACGTGATGCAGAAGCTCCTTGAGTCGTCGTGTTTCCATAAAATATTATCGGATTTTCTTCATTTGGATATTTAACACTTTTTAATTCTGAATCTTTTTCAATCCCAATTAATAATTTTTCAATATTTGAAAAATTTGGTAAAAAAACACACAATTGAGAATTTGGTTTATTATGAATAATCTCTGAAAAAATATTATTTTCTTTAAAAGGTGCGAATACCGTTTTATGGTAATATATTCCATTGTTTACTTCATAAACGTCAAACCCTTTTGTATTCCAATCTACAATATTTGGATATTCTTCAACATTATTTAATTTTACTTTTAGCAGAATTTTCCTTGATGAAGTTGAAAAACATAACCTATTCCCACTACTGGTTTTTTTAAAACTATCGTATAAAGACTTATTAAGGAACTCTTTGATACTATCA
The DNA here is from genome assembly GCA_015062805.1 of Methanosphaera stadtmanae. Lineage (GTDB taxonomy): Archaea > Methanobacteriota > Methanobacteria > Methanobacteriales > Methanobacteriaceae > Methanosphaera > Methanosphaera stadtmanae_C. The sequence goes on along the minus strand of SUTQ01000003.1, from coordinate 82,110 downwards.
AACATATTTCCATGAATAAAATCTGAATTATCAGTAATATCAATAAAATTAAAATTTTCGTCCTGTGATGTTACGTCGTTTATTGATTTTAAATATTCCATTTAAAGAACCTCCAAATTTTTAACAATTCTTTTATAAATCATTATGTTTCCCGTATCGTTAATAAAATTATTACTATATGTGCACATGTCAGCATATTTCGGTTCATAAATAAATGATGAATCTTCCAAGATTATATTTTCACCATTTAATATAGGTTCTAGTATGTTAAAAATCTTATTTTTCTTATTCTTTTGATTTGGAGGTAATGTATACCAACAAATAAGATTTTCGCAGGATTTCATCATGAAATTTATCACTTGTTTCAAGTGTCTATCAACAAAGACATTATCCTGGAACACATAATCAAGTTCAAGAATTCCATACTTATATTTAGGAAACTCACTTAAATCTTTAAAATATTTGTATAACTGTTCTAAAAAATTTCTATTATAATAAACCAGATAATGTGGTTCTAAATTCATTTTTCTTGAAACAATTGTAGAAAACATTGTACTAACAGCATTACATCCTATTCCTAAACTATGAATACCACCAGCTATAAGTATGTTATCTTTGTTCTTTATTTGTTCCAAGTAACAGTTATCATTTATTCTTAATGATAATTTCCCCAGATTACTTAAAATTGGTCCATAAATTAAAATTTCACAGGTATTTTCTTCATTGAGTTTATCGGTTAAATCTAGAGAAAATTTTGAATTTTTATAATCAATATCAAAATTTTTCCATCCATCCTTTTTGTAGAGTAAATGTATTCCTTCTCTAGAGTTCAAACTAACGTGTGGAAAATTTCCATTAATAATATCAGTTACTTCATATTCTATTTCAATTTTTTCTGAATTAGTTTTTAAATGAAATACTAATGGATTGCTAAATTGCACATCTTTTTCATTAGTTTTTTCAGGTAATAACTCAATTTTCATATTATCAACTTTAATTTAATGTTCTTTTATCCAGTTGTATACTCTTTCACAATTATTTTTATCAGTGAATTTGAAGAATGTTTCAACTCTTTCAACATATTTGTTTTCCATTTTAAAATCATTATCTAAATAATAATCTATTTTATTGAATAATTTGTTTTTATCTTTAATTACTTCTCCAAAGCCCATAGTTTCAAATTCAAAATATCCTTTTCCGTGATGATAATCATCATTAGGTTGGAAATAAATTATAGGTTTTTTAAGGTAAGCAAAATCAAATGCGACTGATGAGTAATCAGTAATTAATATATTGGATTCTCTGAATAAATCTTGATATGATTCATTTTGTGATATAATTATTTCATCATCAATTTCAAATAAATCAATAAACCTTTTTTTGCTGTTACGTATTTTATTTTCTAATCTAGGATGTGGTTTAAATACTATTTTATAACCTTTTTCTTTCAATTTATTTCTCAATTCCTTATTATTTAATATACCTGTAATATTTTTGAAATAACTAGAATTTTTGAAAACATCTTCACTGACTTCCAAGTCTTGTCTCCAAGTAGGAATTATCAATATCTGTTTTTTCGGATCGTTGGATAGATTATCATATCGTGGGAAACCTAATGTTTGTATAATGTTTTCGTCGTAATTATATCCTTTTTCTAAAAATGAATCATGTTCTTTATCTGAAATAGTCACTAGTAATGATAGATTTTTATCATATTTATGTAACCAGTCGGAAACATTTCCTAATGTTGCCCCATGTTGTAAAAAATATGTTTCGGATGTAATTAAACTATTCATGAAATCTCTTTGATCTTCATCGACTTCAAAGAATGGATTTAAAACATATTCATCAGGATGTGATGAAATTACTTTATCTGCAAGTAAATACACTAACCTATGTTTGAATGAGTTGTATTTTAGGGTTGGTCCTATTTTATTTAGCTTACTTAGTTCTGAATCGTTACCTACTATGAAAAATTTTTTGATATTGTCTTTTTGTTTTACTGCATATCTAAACAAATGTTCTGCATTATCATCGGCATGATTTGATCTATCCATGAATAGATAAATTGGCTTTTTATAAAATTTGTTTTTAATGTAATATAATATTGAATAATGTTTTCTTAATTTTAATAAAGATTGGTATTCAAATGGTTTTTCTTTTTCAATATTTTCACATACTTCCTGTTCATATTCGCGCATCTTTTTATAGCGATAACCTTCTAATTTAAAAGTGTTGTTTTCGAAAGTTAATATATGTGAATCTTTTGCTATATATTTGCTATTTTTGGATAATCTGCAATGTCTTTTAAAGTTTACGTTCAATGGACAAGATATTAGTATGTCTGTATCTTTTTCATGATAATTTGCATAAATTTTTATGTTAGATTTTTCATTTTCTTCAATTGGAATATGTAAGTCAAAGAAATACTTATATTGCCAAGTATAATCTAAAAATTTCACATCTTGATCTGCAGAGTATTCCACTTTTTTTCCAGTATATTCATCAATTACATTATTATCGTAATCTTCTTTAACAGCAGTAATTTCTAAAAGATCAGAAGGAAAATAACTGCTCAATAATCCTGAAATATTCAAAAGATTACCCTTAATCTCAACGATATCTAACCAAAAGCTATGGATTTTTAAGTTATCAATTCTTTTATTACCTATGAATATTTCTACAGTATCTTTTTTAGGTTTCACATCAAAATTTCCTTTCATTAAATAATAGAAGAAATTTTTGAAAACATCATTTGAAACATATTGATTTTTAAAGATAACCTGTTCATCTAAATTTGAAATTACATATTTCACTTGATTGATAAAATCTTCTCTTTCCTCGTTGTTTAACAGTTTTAATTCGGGTTCTTTAAGAAGCCATTGGATATCATATGCAATTAGGTATTGGATAAATAAAGGTATCTTACCTAATTTTGCGTAAGAGTACTCTTCCAATGCCATAAAATAGTTTTTGATTTTTTCTGTGTAAAATTCTTTTTGACGAATTGAATTATCTATTGTAGAACTAGAATCAAATCTTTTTCGATAATAATAAGTTGCAGAATTTATTACTCCAAATTTCTGTTTTTCTAGTAAAATTTTATTAATCATTATAGAATCTTCAGATGTAATCATATCTTCAGCAAATTTAAATTTAGGGAATAATTCGTTCTTAAAAAATGCTGATGAAGCGGATAATTGAGGATTATTTGGTTCAAGTTCAAGATCAATTACCCTTTCTCTATGGAATTTTCCTTGTAAAATATGATATTTGTTTAATCTTCCGAACATTTTAATTGGCATAGCAACCATGTCAATTTCTTTTTCATGTTTATTGAAAAATGTCAGAACAGTTTCTAATGTATTTTCAGATATATAGTCATCACTATCTAAAAAATTAATGTATTTTCCTTTTGCATAGTTTAAACCATTATTCCTAGCTACAGCTTGGCCAGAATTTGTTTGGGATAAAACAACTATATTGTTAGGGTATTGCTTCTGATAATTTAAACAGATTTCTTTAGAATTATCTTCACTACCATCATCAACTAGAATAAGTTGAACATTATCTTCAAATGATAAGGTTTGTCCAATAACTGAATCAATTGTTTCATATAAATATTCTCCAGTATTGTAAATTGCAATAATGATTGAAAAGTTATATCCATGTTCTATAGTAAAAGAATCTTTATTAATAGTGATTAAATAAGGGTTTATTACAATATTTTTCTGTTCTTTTAAAAGATTAACCTCTTTTTTTGTTATTTCAGGTTTAATCATGATTTTTTCATTTGTATTTTCATAAATTATATTAAAATAACAATTTGCATTATCATTTTTATTAAATGGTACCTCTACAAAAAAGTTATGTTCAAAAAACCAGTCAAGGTTTAAAAATGATTTTTTCACTATTGAATTGATTTCACAGTTGTATTCTTCTGTTGTATCATCGTACTCTTTAATAAACTTTAAGTTGATTAATTCATCATTGAAATTTGTTCCGAAGAAACCGGTAATTTTTATTGTTTCATCGTTGTTGCTAAAGTTTTGGATATATATTTTATGATTATTTAATGTGTCTAAAGTAATATCATTACTGGTTAATGAAACTTTATTATCTTCACTGATATCTATAGATTTTTTTTCATTATTTTTTAGGTAAATCAAGATTAATTTAGATTGATTATCTAAGTAATTATTTGAATTAATAGTATCCACATCAACATTTTCTAAAATTTTTGCAATTATTGATTTAATTTTCCGAGTTGTATCGTCATTTAAAGTGTTATCTGTATTTATTAGGTTATATGAAATAATGATAATTAAATTTTGAATAAAAAGAGGTACATTATCCTCTTTATCGCAAGATTCAAGTAATATATCTATACTTTTTTTCACATCGTTTAAATAAGAGTCATTCCTCATTATTTCATCTTCTTTTGATGTGAAATCTAATCTTTGTCTATTGTGATAAACTGCATTTTTTATTAAACCTAATTTTTTCTTATCTAATAAAATTTTATTTATAAATGTAAAATCTTCTAATACATTTAATTTTTCTTCAAAGGAGTAATTTTCATTTTTAATAACTTCTGATTTAATAAATGTAGATGAAAGTTTAAACTGGAGATAATCTGGTGATTCGATGATATCAATAATATTTTCTTTTGATTTAAATTTGTTGTTGAATAAATCTCCATCGTTTTTTCTACCGAAATTTTTTATAGGAATACTCACTACATCTATTTCTTTATTTTCCTGGAAAAATTTATAGACTTCTTCAAGACAATTTTTGGACAAATAATCTTCACTATCTAAGAAATTAATGTATTTTCCTGTTGAATATTTTATTCCATTATTAAGTGCTATGGATTGACCTTGATGTTCTTGGGAGTATACAAAAATATTGGTTGGATATAATTCTTTGTATTTAAAACTTATATCTTTTGTTGAATCATTGCTTCCATCATCAATTAATATCAATTCCACATTTTCTTTAAAATTGATGGTTTGATTGATAATTGAGATTATACATTGTTCTAAATATCTTTCAGAATTAAATAATGGAATAATTATGGAAAAAGCATATTCAAAATCTTCAAATAGTTTGTTTTCTGTGAACAGACCTTCAGTATTTTCAATATTTACTAAAAATTCCGAATCAGAAGATTGGGGGATGTTTTGTGTAGAAAGTTCATGTTTTTCATTTTGTAATCTGGTAATGGATAAGTCTTTTAATTTAATTTCATTATTCAATTCTTTAATTTTTTTGTCCTTTTCTTTATTTTGAGATTTTAAAGTTTGATATTTATTTTTATAATATTTATAACTACCACTATTCTCTAAAATTTTATTTTTAATTTTTTTTATCATTTAAACACCAGAATAAACATTTTTTTTTAACAGGAAGATCTAATATTTTCTATTTTTCAATTAATTCACATATTTTTTTCGCTATTTTATGCATTCCATAATCTGTGTAATGTGTTGAATCGATTGCTATAATATCATAATCTTCATCATTAAATAATTGCTTTTGATTTATTATTTCAGTATTTTCTCCTCTGTCAATAGAATTTTTATAAGTTTGGGCAACTATTTCATCGAATTCATCATAGTCTCTCCAATGATTGAAGCTTTGTGAAGTCATCAAAACTATTTTTTTATCAGGATGTAGACTTCTTACTTTTTTGTAAAATTTTTCGTGAGTATCTTTGAATATTTGTGTACTATAAGCATTTCGAGTATAATCTATAATTATGCTATGACAATTAATTTTTCCCATTAGCTCTGCCATAGTATCTGTTCCTCTACAACAAGCTGAACAAGATATATTTAAAATATCCCTATTTAAAATTTTACTCACAATATTTGGAAAACTATTTCCACTATGAGAAGCAGCAGCACCTTGTGTTACTGAATTTCCATAAAATAAAACAGGTAATCGTTTATCTGGAGGATAATTCAATGATTTAATGGTACTTCCAGGTTCTATACCCATATATAATTCTTCAATAGTGTTATAATTTGGAAGGAAGATACATAACTGTCCATTTTCTGGTGGTAAAATAGTTTCAGCGAATATGTTATGACCGTTATTTGGTGCAAATACGGTTCTATGGATATATTCCTCATTATTCAGTCCATAAACATCAAAACCAAATCCACCCCAATTGACCATTTTAAGATATCCCCATCGGCGTTTAAATTTTACTTTAAAAATAAGTTTTTTACTGTCAGTGAAAAAACGTAAACGAACACCACATGCCGAACTATTCAAATTCTTCATTTCACTTACTGCTCCAGCACCATAATCTTTGATTTCTTCTTGAGCTTCTTTTGGAAATTTACATAAATTTAGGCGTGTAGTAGTAAAATTTGTTGTTCCATAAAATAATTCCGGATAATCAAATAAATCAATATATTCAACGTTTTCTTCGTTTATGCTTTTAAGAGAATTATTAATATCGGTTAAGTATTCCATTTTATAAACTCCTAATAATTTCTTCTAGTTTTTTGTAAATTAACATATTCCCTGAATCATTAATGAAATTTCCACTATATGAGCATATATCTACATTTTCTTTATCAAATAGGTATGATATATCTTGAAAAATAATATTTTCAGATGGGATTTCATTTAATATAGTATTAATTTTATTTTTCTTATATGATCTATAAGGTGGGAGACTATACCAACAGATTAATTTTTTACAATGTGATTTCATCATTGTAATTACATTTTTAAGATAAGTATCAACAAGTTCATCTTTCTGGTTTGAATAATCTAATTCTAAAATTCCAATATCATATTCATTTTTTTCATTATTTTCTTTATAATAGTTATTAATATCAGTTAAATAATTTGAATTATTGAATGTTAAATGATCTACTGATGCATTAAATTTTCGAGATAGTATACTGGAAAATAACATAGCTGATGTTGTACATCCAATACCAAAACTCATAGTTCCTCCAGCAACTAATATTTTTGATTTAGGTGATTCTTTAATTTCTTCTGCAAAAGTTCCTTCAGGATGTTCAATTTCTAATTGAGATATTTTACTTAATATGGGACCATAAATCATTACTTCATATTCTTCACCAGGTTTAACTAAATGATGCATAAAGACGGTTGTATCGTATCTTTCAGTATATGCTTCAACATTATACCAAGTTCTTTCTTTTAAATCTTTTTGAGGTGAATTTACTGATTTTCTGTATAAAACCATGATTCCTTCATGTGCTGGTATTCCTACATGAGGATAATTACCTCGAATAATATCAGTAACTTTAAAATTTATTTTAAATCGTTGAGCATTAGTTTTGAATTTAAATACTTTGGGATTTGCCATATTTAATTTAATGTCCTCTGTCAATAAGTTCAATGTCATGTTATTCCTCCTGATTAGTAGAATTAATCCGATTATCTTTTAATATTTTTTTATAAATTTCGGGATATTTATCGAACAAAGCTTTAAATTGTTCATCGTTATGTTTTTCATTATAGGACCATAATGTATCTTTATTAAATACTATGTCTCTTGCAGGATTAACATATGTGACTATAAACAAATTATTTTTAACAACACGGATTTTTGTATCTTTTAGAATTGCCATGCCCCAAAACCATATGTCATCTCCAGTTGGACATATTTTTTCATATATTTCTTTGTTTTCAACAATTTTAGATAATGAGTTTGGTGGAAAAAGAACACCGCCTCCAGTTGTGAAGAAATTTAAAAAACTAGCCTCTTCTTCTTTTTGACATAGTTCCCACTCTAAATATTTTTTAATATTATTTTCATTAAATGAAATTCTTCTTGATCTATGGGTAAGTATTTCATTTGGGTACTGAATATGATAATCATATAATAATTTTAACCATTCTTTAGGATAATATAAATCATCATCAGCTGTAACAATAACTTCGTTTGGATACGACTTTAAAGAAGGTAACAATTTTTTATATGATTTTAATGTATCACACCATCTTATTGTTAGACCACATTTTAAAAATTTTAATAATTCTTTGGGTAAATCTTGTTCTCTATTAGGAAATTCATTTTTTGAAAGCCATAATACAAGTTTATCTGGTTTAACCTCTTGATTCAATAAAGAATAAATTGTATATTTTATTTCATGAATTCTTTTAGGATATGAAGTTAGTGAAACAATTATTTTTGTTTTACGTTCTTCTTGATTGATTCCGAAAAATTTAAATTTTTTTATTTTTTTATCTAATTCAAATCTATTAATTGCTGGAGGTTGCCAAATATCTTTATTTACTTGAGTAACACCTTCATATATTCCATAATTTACGAAATAAACTAAGGGATTTTCATTTTTTCCCGTATTTGAACGACTTCTATAAAATGAAGTATTAAATAATTTACAAGGATTTAAATTCATTTTATGTCCTTTGTAAATATAATGTATTAAAGAATCTATTTCTGGTTTAAAAGTGCATTGTTTTAAGTAGTAATCTTCATCAAATAAATCATATTCTTTTATTTTATTATAAGCTTCGAAATTTTCAAAGTTTCCATTTTTAATGTCATCAGTCATTAAGTTTACTATTTCAACATATTCTTCATTTATTATTTTATTTTTTAGAAATATTTTTTTAAAAAAATTTTTAAATGAATTTATAAAATTGATGAAGAGTTTCATGTTATTATATTGTATTTTCTTAAAGATATTTTTTATTAATTTATTTTAAGTATGTTAATTACTGTTAATGATTAAAAAATATAAAGGATAATATAAGATTTTATTAATTAAAGTATTGTATCTATATTAAGGGCATTCTCTTAGAATAGGGGCATTTGCCCAATTCATAGAAAAAATTTATTAAAATAAATCCTGTATTAATCCTATGTTAATAGTAAATTTTAATTGCCGCATACTAAAATCTATATAGTAATTTAATCATAGATTTAAATAGTATTAAATATAGTTAATGAATTATCTAATTAATCTCTTGGAGCAAAAATCATGGTAAAAATTTCAGTAATAATGCCAGTATACAATTCATCAGATTTCCTTTCAATGTCTTTGGATAGTGTGTTAAATCAAACAATCGATGATATTGAAATAATCTGTGTCAATGATGGATCTACTGATAACTCCACAAATATTCTGAAAAAGTATTCGGAGTTTGATTTTATAAAAATTATAAACCAAGAAAATTTAGGTTCTGGAGAAGCTAGGAATAAAGGTATGTCTTTTGCTACTGGGGAGTATATTGCTTTTCTTGATTCTGATGATATTTATTTGGATGAAAATGCATTAAATTCAATGTATGATTTGGCTATTAAAACTAATTCTGATATGGTCGCAGCTAATCTAAAAAGAATAAATAAAGATGGTGCCGTTGAAGAAAATTATGATTATAAAAATACGCTTTTTACATTTTTTTCTGAAAAATCTGAAATATTACCTCAAGAGTATGGAATTCCATGGGCATTTTATAAAAATATTTATAAAAGAAGTTTTTTGAATAAACATCGGATTAAATTCCCTAATTTATCCAGAGGTCAAGACCCTATTTTTCTTGCAAAAGTTTTAACTAACATAAAAAATATTCAAACATTGCCTATAGACTTGTATGGTTATAATCATTCGGCTTCTGGTGGAGTAAATGTTAAAGTCAATAATTATGAAAAAAAATCTGATTATATCAAGCATTTTATAGAAACTTTTGAAATTCTCCGAGAAAATGATTTTAATGAAGCATTATCTTCTTATAAAAAGGAATTTATTGATTATCTTAATTATAAACAAAATATTGATGATGAAGATATAAAAAAGATAATTTCTGAATTAACCCAACTTGATGAATATTTTACAAAAGAGGATTATGGCTATTTTATAATAGATTTTATTAATAATCCACCAAATAAAGAAAATAAAGAATATAATTTAATAAAAGAATGTTTATTTGAGGAAAGTGTTCTTGAAAATACATTTATTGATGTTTATCGATTAAAAGATTTTGCAAAAATTTCTGAAAATTCAATTTTAGAAGAAAACAAGTTAAAATCATCATTTAAACAACTTAAAACAATTGAAAATTATACATTTAATGAAAAAAAAGAGTTATCTGGTAAAGTTGATAGGTTTAAAAATGAAATTACACATTTTATACATATAAATAATGCAATTTTAACTTCTAACAGTTGGAAACTTACTAGTTACTTGCGAATGTTAAAACATAAATTATGATGGTGGAATTATGGTAAAATTAACATTATTTATGCTTGTAAACAACGATGAAATTTATTTGAATCAATCAATTGATAGTATTATTAATCAATCATTTTCTGATTTTGAATTAATTTGTATTAATCAAAAAGGTACAGATAATTCTCACAAATTATTAAAGGACATATCAACTAAGGATAGTAGGATATTTTTCAAACAGTGTTCCAATAATAATTTAATGAATTTTTTAAATGATGAAATAGCAAAATCTAAAGGGGATTATATCATAATACTTGATTCTTTGGTTTTTTTCTATCCAACATCATTGGAATATATTTATAAAAAAATTGTTGAGAAAAATGTTGATTTATTAATGTATCAATCATCAACTTCAAACGACCAAATAAAAAACAACATGACATATTTATCTAGGATAACCTGGAATTCTACATTTAATTATAAAAAAATCAGGGAAATAACATTTAATATTTACGATACCTTGTCTAATATTGTGTTTAAAAAATCATTCTTGATAGATAACAAAATAACTTTTAATTCGAACGTTATCAACGGCTTTGATGAGTTTTTTTATAACAGTTTATTGAATGCTAAAAAAATTTTTTATATAAACAAACAATTTTATGAAACTGCATATGAATCAAGTTATTATAAAGATTTAAAGGCATATGAAGATTTTTTAGATAGGCAGAATAATATTGTGGATTTATTTACTCAAAGAAATATTCTAGTAAATGAAGTTAATAATCATAAAATTTCTAAATTATGTTCTGTTTTCGAACAATTAAGTTCGGATATTAAAAAACAAGCTTTTACACTATTGAGAGAAGATTTATTGGGAATTATTAATAGTGAAAATGCGAACAAATTTGTCATGACATTAACTAACGACAATCGAAAAATGTTTGAACAAGTGATAATCTCTGAGACAGTGGAAGAATATGATTTACTTAAAAAAATCTATGAAGATAAAAAAAAGATATATTTCATGGAACGCTATGAAAAAATACTCGGTTCTGAAAGATCTAAAATTAAAGATTTTAATAAAAGTCTCGTATCTTCAAATAGTTGGAAATTAACAAAAATATTTAGGTTAAGATAGTGATAGTATGGTAAAAGTTTCTGTTGTAATCCCTATTTATAATGTTGAAGCGTACTTGGAAGATTGTTTAAAATCTGTTCTAAACCAAACTTTAACGGATATTGAAGTAATATGTGTGAATGATGGGTCTACTGATAAATCATTGAGTATATTAGAAAAATATGCAAAAGAAGATAAACGGATGATTGTTATAAATCAAGAAAATGCGGGGCATGCTGTTGCAACTAATATAGGAATGACATATGCTACAGGAGAATATTTATTTTTGATGGATTCAGATGACATTATAGAATTCAATGCATTGGAACTTACATATAACAAAGCAAGGGAAAATGATGTTGATTTTGTAATATTTAAAGCAATTAATTACAATAATGCAGAAGAAAAGTATTATGAGACAAAATCATACACTATGAAAGAAGTATACAACCAAGTACATGATAATGTATTTTCCTATGAGGAAGTTAAGGATTTAATATTCATGATGTCAGTAACTCCGTGGAGTAAATTATATAATCGAAGATTCATATCAGAAAATAATATAATTTTTCCGGAAGGTTTGATTTTTGATGATAATATCTTTTTTTGGGAAGTGTTGTTCAATGCAAAAAGAATAGTATTTTTAAATGAATTTTTATTCATTCGCAGATTCTATTCAACTTCTTCAACAAATAATGGTGATTTAAGGTTTCTTGATTCAATAAAGATTAATAAATTAATATGGGATACATTTAAAAAATATGATTATTTTGATTATCATAAAAATCATTTATATAATAATATGGTATTATCTATCTATAATCGTTATACTAAAATTAAAGATGAATATAAAAATATCTTTTTCCAAGAGATGAAGAAAGCATATATGACAATTCTCGAAGATGAAGATTTATTCAATGATTTTATGGAAAATGTTGATGACAATAATAAGAAGCTTTTTATCCAAGTATTAAGTACAGAAAATCCTACTGATTTTGAACTACTTCGAGAAACATATGGTTCAATTATTAAAAATCCGGGGGGTCATTAGTGTGGCAGAAGAAAAACGTCCAAAAGTTTCAGTAATACTTCCATCATTAAACGTTAAAGACTATATTAAGCAATGTGTTGATAGTGTTCTTAATCAATCACTTAAAGATATTGAAATATTATGTATTGATGCAGGTAGTGATGATGGTACATTAGAAATACTAAAAGAATTTGCTCATAAGGATGAAAGAGTTCACGTTTTTCTTTCAAGTAAAAGAAGTTATGGTGCACAAGTCAATCAGGGAATACACAATGCTAAAGGCGAATACATATCAATCATTGAAACTGATGATTTTATCAAAGAGGATATGTTAAAAAGTTTATATGATTTGTCAGAATTTGGTTATATTGATATTGTTAAATCTACATTTTATCATCTTTATGAGGAAAATGGTGAACAAAAGATTGTGATGGATAAATCTAAAAGAAATTTAAGTTATCCTGGAACGGTTTTTATTGCAGAGAATATTCCTCTATTTCTGGAAGGTCATCCATCCATTTGGGCAGCTATTTATAAAAGAAGCTTTTTAATAAATAATAATATAAAATTCATTGAAGAAGAAGGTGGAGGATGGGTTGATAATCCGTTTTTCTATGAAACAGCCCTTAAAGCAAAGACCATAGTATATAAAAATATTCCTTACTATTATTATAGAGAAAATAATGAAAATTCTTCAACTAATAATTTAAAAGATTTGAGTATTCCGGTTAAAAGGATAAATGATATGTTTAACATTTTGGATGATTTAAACTGTGAAAAAATAGAAGTAAAAGAAATGTTGTATAAGCGTTTATGGAGATATATTGAGATAATTATTGAAAATAATAATAATTCTCAAGATAATTTAGATTATAAGACCGTCCACATGTTAAATAATGTTTTACAAAGAGTTGACAAATCATATGTCAAAAGGTTATCTACTAAAGAAAGACAAATTTATTATAAATTTATCTCACCCTTAATATTATATCAGTTCAATAATTAGGTTTCTTTACTCACTCTTTTTTTTATTTTTAATTCATTAAAATTATATTCTATTTTTTACATATATTATATTATAATGTAGAATTATCTAAGAATAAATAAAGTTAGTTAATGGATGATTCTTAATTAATGTAATTATAATCTACAATTTAGGAGATATTTTTTAAATGAGTAGTAATGAAATTCCAAAAGATTATGATCATACAAAAGAAGAAGAATTAGAAAGTTTGTGGCAAAGGGATAACACATACAGATTTATTGGTGATGGGACAAGACCTACATATATTATTGATACACCCCCTCCATATCCAACAGGTAAACTCCATATGGGTCACGTTTTAAATTGGGTTTATATGGATATTATTGCAAGATACAAAAGAATGAATAACTTTGATGTTCTTTTCCCACAAGGATGGGATTGTCATGGTCTTCCAACGGAAGTTAAAGTTGAAGAAATTCATGAAATCAAGAAAAACGATGTTCCTAGAGAAACATTCAGGGAGTATTGTATTGATTTAACTCATGAAAACATTGAGAAAATGAGAAAACAAATGAGGAGTATGGGATACTCCCAAGATTGGGATCATGAATACATTACAATGCTTCCAGAAAATAAGAAAAGAACACAATTATCTTTCCTTAAGTTATATGATGAAGATATGATTTATAGGGATATTCATCCTATAAATTGGTGTCCTCGTTGTGAAACCGCAATTGCATTCGCAGAAGTGGAATACAAAGACAATTCAACCAAACTAAATTATGTAAATTTTCCAGCATCTGATGGTTCAGGAAATGCAACTATAGCAACTACGAGACCAGAATTATTATGTGCTTGTGTGGCAGTAGTAGTACATCCTGATGATGAAAGATACTTACAGTTACACGGAAAAACAGTGACGTTGCCTATTTATAACAGGGAAGTAACTATAATTACTGACGAATCTGTTGATCCAGAATATGGTACTGGAGTAGTTATGATATGTACATTTGGGGATAAAACAGATGTTGAATGGGTAACTCGTTATGATTTAGATGTTATTGATGCAATAAGTGAAAATGGGTTAATGCTTGAAGTGGCTGGTAAATATGAGGGAATGGCTATAAAAGAATGTAGAAAAGCCATTATTGAAGATCTTACAAATGAAGGTTTCCTCATAAAACAAGAGGATGTAGATCAAAATGTTGGTCTATGTTGGAGATGTAAAACACCAATAGAAATCATGACTAAAAAACAATGGTTTGTAGCAGTAAATAAAGTTCAGGAAGATATTGTAGAACAAGCAAAAAGTATGAGATGGATTCCGGGACACATGTACCAAAGATTAGAAAATTGGGCAACAAGCATGGACTGGGACTGGTGTATTTCTAGACAAAGAATATTTGCAACTCCTATTCCAGTATGGTATTGTGATGAATGTCATGAAGTAGTATTACCTAGTGAAGAACAACTTCCAGTCGACCCAACAATAGATAAACCAGACCATGCATGCCATTGTGGATGTAACTCATTCACAGCAGAAGAAGATGTTCTTGATACATGGATGGATAGTTCAATAACTCCATTAACTGTTGCAGATTGGCCAAATCCCGGATGGGAAAAAGTTTATCCGTCAACATTAAGACCACAAGGACATGACATTATCAGAACTTGGGCATTTTATACAATTATGCGATGTTATGCATTAACTGGTGAAAAACCATTTGATGAATTGGTTATAAACGGTATGGTATTTGGTGAAGATGGACACAAAATGAGTAAATCATTAGGAAATGTAATTGCACCAGAAGAAGTCATAACAGAATATGGAGCAGATGCATTAAGGCTCTGGAGTGCTAACAGTGTTCCTGGTTCAGATGTACCATTTGGATGGAAAGATATTAAACACGCATACAAATTCTTAAGAAAATTCTGGAATGCATTCAGATTTATCAGTATGCACTTGGATGAGAACGTACCAGAAACATTAAGTGAAAACAATATCATCGATCAATGGATATTATCCAAACTTAACAGATTAAATAAAGTTGTTACTGAAGCATTTGAAGAATATAACTTTGCTAATGCTGAACAAGCAATATATGACTTTGTATGGCATGATTTCTGTGATGAATACATTGAAGCAGTAAAATACAGATTATACGAAGACACAACATCCACACAAGATGCTAAATATACACTTAAAAAAGTAATTGAAACAGTACTTTCGTTAATGGCACCAATTACACCATTCTTTGCAGATCAAGTAAGCGGATATTTAGGAAACAGTTCTTTCGATTTACATAATGGTGGATGGCCACAAGTAGAAGAAGATTTAATTAGTGATGACATAGAATTAATTGGAAGTTATGCTGTTGATATTATAGATGAACTAAGAAGATATAAATCATCACATGGAATTCCATTAAATCAATTATTAAGCACTGTAAACATATACACCGAAGATGTTGAAAAAATAAACTTAACAATTGACGATATTAAAAACACCAACAAGGTTGATAATATTACAGTTCAAAATGGAAAACCAGACTTACATGAAAAGGTTAATTTGATAGAACCAGTTATGAGTAAAATCGGTCCTGAGTTCAAACAAAATGCTAAAAAGATTATTGATTTTATAGCAAATACTGACCCTGAAGTAATAATGGAAGAATTGAATTCCACTGGTGAAGTTAAAGTTGATGATGTTTCATTTACAAAAGACCACATAACTACTGAATCAGACCTTGTAAGTAAAACTGGTGAAATTGTAGATATTATTAAAACAGAAAACTATAATATATTATTAGAAGTTCAACAATAAACTTCTTTACTACTCATTTTATTTTATTTTTTTAAAGGAGACTTTTTTATGGATTTAAACGTTGAAAAAGTTGATAAAATTTCAGGTACTATTAAAGCTCCAGCATCCAAAAGTTATTCACACAGGGCATTTATTGCGGCAGCATTAGCTGAAGGTGAATCCATTTTAAGAGATCCGTTATATTCTGAAGATACTCTGGCTACACTTGAAGCATGTGAACAGTTAGGTGCATTGTTTCAAAGATATCCCGATAAATGTATTGTTCAGGGAACTGCTGGATATATAAGAACTCCTGAAAATATTATTGATGTAAAAAATTCAGGAACAAGTGTTAGAATACTCAGTAGTGTAGCAGCTATTGCACCAAGAGCCAATTATACTATATTCACAGGCGATGAATCTTTAAGAAAACGTCCTATGCAGGATTTGATAGATGCTTTGGAAAATTTGGGAGTCCAAATAAACTCTTCACAAAGCAATGGTACTCCACCAATAATTGTAAAAGGTGGATTTGATGGTGGAGAAACAGATATTAATGGTAGTGTAAGTAGTCAATTTATATCTTCAATAATCATGGCAGCACCATACTCAAAAAATCCAGTAACACTAAATGTACGTGGAACTTTTGTATCTAAACCATATGTAAATATGACCTTGTCTGTAATCAGTAAGTTTGGTATTGATTTTGAATATGATACTACTAATCAACCGGAATATTCCTCCTATTATATTGAACCACAAAAATATGAATGTGCAGATTATACAATTGAAGGTGACTATTCATCAGCATCTTATATTTTAGCTGTTGCAAGCATGATACCATCAGACATTACAATAAAAAATTTATATAAAAATTCCATGCAAGGGGATAAAGTAATCGTAGACATTATTCAAAAGATGGGTGCAAAAGTTGAAGTAAATGAAATGGATATTCACATTCAAAGTGATGGAAAACTTAAAGCATTTGATTTGGATTTGTCTAATGCACCAGATTTATTACCAACAGTCGCCGTATTAATGGCGCAGGCTGAAGGATCTTCAAAAATTACGGGTGTAGAACATGCAAGGTATAAGGAAACTGACCGTGTCCATAATTGTGCAATAGAATTGGAAAATGTTGGAGTTGAAGTGGAAGAACTTCAAGACGGATTAATCATTAATGGAACTCCTACTGGTGGAAAAGTTGACTCACATATGGACCATCGAATGGTAATGGCATTTTATATTTTAGGTTTAAAAATTGGGAATATTAGCATTAAAGATGCATCATGTTATGACATTTCATTCCCTAATTTCTTAGAAGTGATGAATTCAATTATAGGTTGAGGTATTTGTATGGATGAAAGAATGAAAGGTAATTTTACAACAGAAGAAATCAAATATATTGTAGATGAACTGGAAGATATTTTTGAACGTAGAACATTTGAAGATCAAACTCCTTATCAAGTTTTGGTTAGGACGATTCTTTCTCAAAGGACAAGGGATGAAAATACTGATAAAGCTACAGAAAATCTTTTTAGTGTTTATCATTCAATGGAAGAAATTGCTGATGCACCTGTTGATGAAATTGCAAAATTAGTTAAACAAGCAGGTTTTTATAATGTAAAGGCGGGCAGAATCAAAGAAGTTTCTAATATATTGCTTGAAGAATATGATGGAATTGTACCCAATGATATTAATGAATTAGTTAAACTGCCCGGAGTTGGACGTAAAACAGCTAATTGTGTATTAGTATTTGGTTTTCAAGAAGATGCTATACCAGTTGATGTACATGTTCACAGAATTTCAAATAGGTTGGGATTAGTGCATACTAAAGAACCTGAAGAAACTGAAGAAGTTTTAAGGGAAATTGTTCCACAAGATTATTGGTTGCCAATAAACGATTTAATGGTTCAATTTGGTCAAAATATTTGTAAACCTATTAATCCTCAGCATATGGAATGTCCATTTACAGATATATGTGAATTGTATAATTCTGAAATTGAATAAATTTCAATTCTTTTTTTTAGAATGTATAATTTAAAAATAGTAATTAATAATAAAAAAAGGTGGATATTCATATTTCTCTAAGATAATAGAGAAATTTAATGAGGTTGTGGTTTATCTTTTAAGATTTTTAACCTCTTCAATAAATAAGTTTAATACTTCTTCCTGTAATCCTTCAACGAATTTTAAAGAACCTGCTACTTCGTGTCCTCCACCATCAGCACCTGCTTGTGGAATTTCTTCTTGTATTTTAGTAATCACATTGTTTAAATTAAATTCAAACTCATTTTTAATTACTTCTGTAGCTCTAAGTACTGCAAAATCAGGCCCATTTGCTAATGTCATAATAGGTTCATCTTCACTTTTTTCCTGTACTAATTTATCATGTACATATCCAGTTGTTTTACCAGGTGCCGGATAAGTGAATTTATGAGCATATTTTTCAACATCTAATCTGTTGAGTTGAATTCCGTTATCGAAGTAAACTGTTTCAACATTAGGCATTGCTGCTTTAAGTTGCGTTTCTACACGTTTATCAGATTCACTCATCAACACATCGAGTAATTCTTGTTGACGTTCTTTATCTTCTAAACCAAGAATAGTATTCATAACACCTCTACCATTCATGAATCTTAAGAAATAAGCTTCAAAATCAACACATGTAGCAATTTTATCTAAATCGTCACGAGAATAACCTTCTTCTTCAGCGATTGCAAGATATTGGTCTACTTCATCACATTCTGCATGATCTCCAACTGCTGCAATACCAGGGAAATGTCTTATTTGAGGTCTAACATCAGGATTTATCATTCCTGCAAGTTCAACTGCTAATGCTCCAGCAGTTAGTTGTGAATCTCCACCTACAAGATAAGGATTAACGTGAATATCTACATAATCATCTATTAAAGCCCTACCATTTTCTACTTCCCCAGGATAATGGTGGTCTACAACAATAGATTCAATTCCGTAAACTTTTGAATGTCTTAAAGCAGCCACATCTTCTTCGGTAGAACCATTATCTAATAATACAAGTAATGGTAATTTTTGACCATGGCGTTCTGCATCTTCTAATGCATAAGATAAGTCTTTTACAACATCTTCTAATTCATAGAATGGGGCTTTACTTGGTGAACGTTTAAAGAAGTGCCATTCAGCATCAGCATCATTGCTTTCTTCTCTTAGTAATGGAAGTACTGCTTGTTCTACTGCAACTCCTGCACAAATACCATCTGCATCAGCATGGTGACGTACAAGGATACTTCTACCATCAAGAATAGCTTTTCTAATAGCTTTTGCAGCTAATGCAAGTTTTGGTCTTAATAAATCCAATATTTCACTTTCTACCATAACAGATGTATCTTCAGGTTCTGCTTTTTTATCCATTGCATCAGATACAATTTTTTTGAAGTTTTCTTCTTCTTCATCTTCAAGTTTTTCAATATTTTCAGATTCTATCTGAATTTTTCCACCATGTAATGAAACTTCTCCTAAAATTTCAACAACATCTTCAACTTCTAAATCAGGATACATTCTTACTCCAGGTTCATTGAATGCTGCAGCCCAGGTAACATCTGTTTCATCACGAACGGTAAATATTGTTGGTCCACTTGTTTGTTGTATTTGAATAATTTCACCTTGAATTGCAACATTTCTTCCAAGGTTGTCTTCAGAAAGGTCAGCAATTCTTGTTCGTTTAACATTTCTTTTAACTTTTATAATTTCGTAGTCACTACCATATTTAGTTTTAGAATAAGTTAAATCAACGTCCATTTTACCTTTATGAGGTTTAATTTCTGAAATTTTAACAACTATTTTATCTCCAACTTTTTCTTTAGGATTTCTTGATCTAAGTAAACCGTATACACTTTTACTAAGACTTACAAAGAATCCATATTTTTCTACTCTGGTAATGACTCCTTCATAATCACTACCTATTTCTAGGTCTTCTATTTGACATGAAGGATTTAATACATTCACTATTGGTTTATTATTCCTTTGTGATGTATTTTGTTCATTAGTCATATTTAAAACTCCTATTACTATAAAACAAAAATCAAACTGACTATTCTTTTAAAAAATTGTCAGGATATTGTTCTTCTAGTAGGCTACGTTTATCTGAATATTCTTTAGCATTTTCCATATTTTTTTCTGAATTTCTGAAAAGGGATAATGCTTTGCTTGGATTACTTTTAACATAGTCTAATCCGTTATACATTTCGACAGTAGCATTTATTTTATAATCTAATTCTGTAATTGTGTAATTAAAGTATTGTACTTGTAATGATTGGTTAGTTTTAATTGATTTGGCCATTGCTTCTTCTGTGTTTTCTTTAGCTAGCATATATTCTTTGTATGATTCATTAATATGTTGTATGGTATTCGTATAGTTTTTTTTGTTTAAAAAATCCACTGCTTGATTATATTCATCGTTTGCTTTTTGTATATGTGAATTAATGTATGGAACTTTGGTATCTGCTTTATTAAATTCATTAATAGTTACATAACCTATTATAATTATTAATAAAATGATAATTATTCCTATTATTAATTTTTTATTCATATAACGTATTCCATCATTTATAAAACAATATGTATTTATGTCTTTTTTAGTTTAAATACTTGGATGTATTAAATTATTTTTAATTTAAAAATAGTATATTTTTCAAATAATTTATTTAAAAAGGGAGTTGAAGAGTATAAATTGAAATTATACTCATTATTTATTTATGCTCTTGTAAAACTTGTAATTGTAGTTCTATAACCTTCATATGCGGTTTTTGCACCAGTTACTAAGGTAATATTTTTAATATTATTTACATTTGCTGGAATATCAATTACTAAGTTTATTATACCATTTTCTAATGTAACGGTATTAGCATTATTAATTTTTAAAGTTACACCATTTATTTTTACATTTAACTTACTTGTTCCTATCACATTATTGTTTTTATAGTCTTTAATGTTTCCTTTAATGATTAATTTTTTGGAAGTCATATTTGCTATAAGTTGGGTTGTTGTGATTGTAACAGGACTTCTTTGAACAGTAAATTTAGCTATAGGTCTTGCAGGTGTATTGTAGTCAGGGTGGAAAAAGCTGGTTGATGCATTATAATACCTAACTTGATTATCTGCTGTGTATCCAGCCATACCTGCTGGAACAACATAATTGTAAGTTGCAACACCATTGTTAACTTTAACTCTTATTACATTATTGGAACTATCTTTAAGGGTAACACCGTTTATTTTAAATATTACATATGATTTTGTATTATCAGCAGGTGCTTTATTCGTAACAGAATCTGTAACTTTTGCGGTGAATTGGATAGTTTCATATTGTTTTTGAGTTGTAGGTGTAACAGTCAGGGTTAATTTTGCTTCTCTAAGGTTAACAGTTGCTTTAGCAGGTGTTTTAGTACTATTTGCTAAGTAATTTGTTGAACCACTATAAGATGCAGTAATATTTCCATTGTTAAATCCTTTTACTGCTACGACTGTTGCAGTAACTTTACCATTTTTGACACTTATCTTGTCAGAAATAGTTTTTCCATTAATTTTAAATACTACAGTACCACCATTTACTGATGTACCGTCAACTCCTTTAATATTTGCAGTTAATGTCATATTATCTTCTGCAGTAGCAGAAGCTGGACTGACTGTAACTATTGTAGCAACTTTTACGACTGGAACTGTATCTTCAAAGATGTTGTTTGATATAGTGGAACTTGCTCCACCATTATAGATTGTTGCTGAACATTTTGAAGTATCAGCGTTTTTGTTATTTTCTTTTTTAGCATTAGCATTATCTCTAATAGCTTCTTTGTCGTAATTTGCTTTATTTGCAGTAAAGTTGTTGTATATTATTTGTGTGCTAGTTCCATAATTGGATATAGCTCCACCAAGATTATTTGTAGCAACGTTAGAAGTGAATGAATTGTATGAAATAATGTTATTATTTCCATCCATCATAATTGCTCCAGCATTTGCTGCTGCAACATTTGATGTGAATTTGTTATTTTTTATAGTAACTTGGGAACTTGGTTTGTAAACCATTATAGCTCCACCATTAGTTTGTGCAGTATTTGATGTAAATTCATTATTTTGTATAGTTGTACCGATACCATTGTTGTTTACAATTGCTCCACCAAGTTTAGCTGAATTGTTGATGAATTTATTATTGTTTATGGTTGTTTTTTTGGTATTAATACTAACTACTGCTCCACCACTAAGTGCTTGGTTATTAGAAATGGTGTTTCCAGTAATTATGGAGTTTGCATTTGCATTGATTAATATTGCAGATCCACTTTCTTTTACTTTGTTATTTTTAATAATGTTGTTTAAAACACTATTTCCATCTCTATCAAGGTAAATAGTACCTGAATGACAGTAACTATCTGTTATTTCATTGTTTGTTATTTTAGCATTACTTGCACGAACGAATATTGCTGCTCCAGAACCATCAGTAGTTTGTTTTTTGAATATGTTGTTATCAATGTTTAAATTATTTCCTTCTACATATATTGCACCAGAACCGTTTGCAGCTTTATTTTCTTCAAATAAATTATTTGTTATTGAAGAAGATATGGAACTTATACTGATAGCTCCACCAGATAATGTTGCAGTATTTTTGGTGAAATTGTTATATTTGATTGAGGTTCCTGTACTTGATTCATAGTCCACAATCATTCCACTTTTAGCTGAGTTTTCTTTAAAGTTGTTGTAAGAAATTTCAGTATTTTTAGCACCATTATTGGTAATTACCCCACCAGTATCTGTAGCTGAATTTTTTATGAACTGGTTTTTGGAAATAACTGTTCCAGTATTTTGAAGTACTAATATTGTTCCAGCTTGTTTGGAGTTAGTTCCAGTGAATGTGTTTTCTAATATTTTTGATGTTCCTTTAGTATATATTGAACCGGATGATTCAGTAGCAGTGTCTTTTGTAAATTTGTTTTTAGAAATTGTTAAACTGTTACCACCATCATTATATAATGAACCACCAATTTTTGCTGAATTCTGTGTAAATTCACTGTTTGAGATGGTTAAACCATCTGCTTTATTAAGAATAGCTCCACCAAGTGCAGTTGCTTTATTGTTTGTAAAGATGCTGTTAGAAATTTTTGTATTTACACCAAGGTTATTGATTGCTCCTCCAGAAGCAGTTGCTACATTACTGTCAAAATTACAGTTAGTAATTTCTAATGCATTGGTAGCGGAATATATAGCACCACCGTTTGCTGCATTGTTATTTTTAAAGGTACAATTGGTAATTTTCAAATAACCATTTCCATCTTTACGGATTGCACCAGCTACTCCTGCGTCTTTTCCATTTGAAAATACAATGTTTTTAAGTTCTACATTAACTCCATCAGTTATCCACATAATTTTTGATTTGTCTTGTCCATTTAGAGTAATAGTCTGACCTGTTTCACCACTTACGGAGTATGTTCCAGCAGTAGTGAGTCCTAAATAACTGGTTATTGGATAATTTCCTGCAGTTATAATAATGTTCCCACCCTGTTCTCTTTTAACCTTATTTACTGCGGTTGTTAAATCAACTGGATTAGCTTTACTACCATCATTGGTAGATTTTCCAGTAGTTGAAACATAATATGTAGAACCAGATGCTTCTTTACTATTAGTAACTGAATGTTCAGTTTTTTTAATTTTTTCATTAGTCATAACATCATTTGTAATTGAATTATCAACTACCTTTGTTATTTCAGTTGTAGTTTGAGTATCTGAGACAACATTTTCATCTGTTGCAGAGACTACAGATACAGTCAAACATATAACTGTTAAACTAATAAAAAGAAGTAAAATATTCTTTTTATTTATCATTATAATGTCTCCTAATAATTAAATTATTTAACATTTATAATTTTATTCTTAATTGATTATATAGTTGACTTTTTTTTTCAAAAATATGGAATTTTTAGTTGTTTTAGATTTTTTTAGATAATTAAGTATAAATTTTTTTTTAGATTTTTTTTTTTAATATGTCAAAAAAATGTATTTTTAATAAAAACATTTATTAATACTTTGTTACATAAATATTAATAGGCTAGGTTGGGAGGTTAGTGGTCTCTTGTAAGCTCAAATCCTCTATATGGAGCGACCGAAGTTTTTGGAGAGGCATATTAAATATTTATAAGCCTTTTTTTGTGATGTCGAAGTTTCGCCCCGTAGGATTAGCGGTTATAGGGGTTCAGCTGGAGGGCTGAATTAAACTATATTAATTAATTGAATGGGTCAGGTCTGGAAAGAAGCAGCTCTGTTTTAGACAACTGATGTTTACGGATTAGCGGGATGGAGTTATGAAATTAGATCACTTATTCTTATGAGGTATGTCCATCCAATTACATGCCGCTAAAAATATATTTGTATAGAAATGTTTAAATGTAATAAGAAACATAATCTAATATAACTCTTTTATAATTGTCGAGATGGCCCAGCCTGGTACGGCGGTGGCCTGCTAAGCCACTGGACAGATGTCCACCCGGGTTCGAATCCCGGTCTCGGCGCTTACTTTATTTTTAAAATATTTTAATAATGTACTACTATTTTTTTAAGAATAACTTTTTAAATAATTTTAAAGAAATATATCATATAATATTCTATTGTAATTTATCTAATAAATTGGGGATTATTTATGCCAGACAAAGCTCAAAAAGAATTTATATCCAAAGCCAAAAAAGAGATTCAACAAAGAATTAAAACTGAAACAAATGCATTGGATGATTTAAAAAAGGAAAAAAATGAACTTTTAAATGCTATTGAAGGCTATGAAAATTATTATCAAAATTTAAATCATTTTATAATTGAAAGTATGCAAGAATTTACGACCGCTGAAGAAGATCTTCCAAAATATTTTAAAAGTCATATTAATGGAACATATCAAGAATATGTACAAATTAGGAAGGATGCATTAAATGAAATTAATGCTTTATCAAAATATATTGATCACTGTAAACGTCAAGTAAATAGTAATAAAAGAACATTAAAATTCTATCGTTCACAGTATATGGACAGTGATTTCTTTGATGAATGTTTACCATTAGTAGAAATATACCAAGAAAAAATAGATTTATATATTGAAAATATAAAATTAACTGAGAATACAATAGAAAAACTTCAAAAAATAACAAAAAAATTAGAAAATTGGGTTTAATCATACAATTTTTTCTAATCTTTTCATAGCTTCTGCTAAATTATCATAACTTTGTGCATAAGATAATCTAATAAATTCTTTTCCTTCTTCACCAAACGCTCCACCAGGAACTAAAATTACATCTTCTTTCACAGCCTTTTTGACAAATTCTTCAGGATTATTTGCATGGAAAAATACATAAAATGCTCCATCAGGCATAACACAATCCAATCCCATATCATTCAATGAATTTACAACTAAATCTCTTCTTTTCTTAAATTCATTAGTCATTTCAATTACACAATCCTGTGAAGAAGTTAATGCAGTATTACATGCAATTTGTGTTGCCGTATCTATGCATGCAACATTATATTGATGAACTTTAAGTATTTCATCGATTATTTCTGGATTGGATGCACAGTATCCAACTCTTAGGCCAGTCATAGCATATGCTTTACTAAATCCATTAATGGTCACTGCATTTTCTGTGTATGTTTGAAAACTGTAATGTTTTTTATCATAAATAATTTTTTCATAAATTTCATCAGATAATATGATAAATTCCTTATCTGTGGCTAAATCTGCTATTGCTTTTATGTCTTCTTTTTCCATTACCGCACCCGTAGGATTACATGGTGAATTAATAATAATTGCTTTTGTATTTTCCGTTAAAGCATTTTCAACATCATCAATTGTAGTTTTAAA
The DNA here is from genome assembly GCA_015062805.1 of Methanosphaera stadtmanae. Classification (GTDB taxonomy): domain Archaea; phylum Methanobacteriota; class Methanobacteria; order Methanobacteriales; family Methanobacteriaceae; genus Methanosphaera; species Methanosphaera stadtmanae_C. Next base: position 56,126 of record SUTQ01000003.1, on the reverse strand, counting down.
TCCATTTTCGTAGCTGCTTTTAACAGGTATGCTATTAGCACCAGCTAAACGAACACATTCTGCATAAGATAAAAATCCAGGATCCGGAATTAAAACATCATCTTTCGGATTGATTAATGCTTGTATACTTGAATATAATGCTTCACTAGCACCAACTGTTACAATCACGTCGTCACTTGAAACTTTGATGTTATTGTCTTTATCTAATTTTTTAGCAATACTTTCACGTAAAATAGGTTCTCCCTTATTTTGGGAGTAATGAGTGCGATTTTCATCAAGTGCGTTTTTCAATGATTCTAAAATATGTTTTGGAGTATCAAAATCAGGTTCACCTAATGCTAAATTAATAGCGGAAGGGCTTGCTTGTTCAAACATTTTTCTTACTTGTGATAAATTTATTTTAGATACTCTTTCGGCTCCATAATTCATAATAAATTACCTCTAATTTAATTACAACTTCCACAATCATAACATCCATCACTTTCACACCATGGAGTTATAATTCCATCGTTAACTTTTTCATATTCCTTTTTCAAGAATGATTCTTTAATTCCAACATCAATTTCATACCATGGAACATTATAATAATCTTTTGTTTTAGCTTCATTAATGCTATTTGCAAGTTTATACCAATCTTTAAATGAAATTTTATGACCAAATTTAAGGAGTTCATTTAATTCAACACCACTGTTTGTCAAAACATATTGAATAGTGGCTTTTTTTAGATTTTCTTGTTTATTTTTAAATCTTAAACGTACACTATACTTCTTAAACCTATCATATAAAACATCATAGTCGAAACCCATATATTGCAATGGAGTATGTGGTTTAGGAATTAATGGATTAACACTAGTGGTAATGGCATTATAACGTATCCCACGACTAGTTATACTTCTAAGAAAATTGACTAGTTCTAAAACATCGTCATTTGTTTCTCCAGGAGTACCCAAAAGTAAATACATTTTAATTTTTAATTTTAAAGCAGTGGCTCTGTCAATTGTATGGTATATGTCATTATCAGTCATGGGTTTGTTGAGTTTTAATCTTTGTTTATATATCGTTTCGGGAGCTATAGTAATGGTTTTCATACCACTTGTTTTAAATATTTCTAGGAGTTCATCTGAAATAGATTCAACCCGTAGTGATGGAGTTGCTATTTGAAAATCTTCTTCATATAATTGCCAACATAACTCTTCAATTCTTGAATAGTCACTTACAGCTTCACCTATTAATGCAACTTTATTATGACCAGTTGCTTGACGAGTTTTAATAGCAGTATCCAGAAGTGTATTTAGTGGTACTTCACGTCTAGGTCTGTACATACATCCACTCATACAAAACCTACAACCTCGAGTGCATCCACGAGATACTTCCATAAGGAATGCATCAGTACCAAATGCTGGAATAAATTTTTTATTATCCGTTTTAGTTACAATCTGGTAAATTGGTCTCCAAGCATCTTTCATATTTTTAACTTGTTGAATTTTTACTTTTTCACCAGGTTTATATACTCCGGGAATATCTAAAAAATCGTATATGTCTTCACGGGGATTATTTGTATCACTTCGGACATCTATGATTTCATCTATAATCATTTCTGCATCTCCAACAACAAATAAATCTATAAAATTAGATATTGGTAATGGATTTGATGCAGCACATGGGCCTCCTGCAATAACTAAGGGGTCACTTGGTCTTCTATCTTTGCTTTCTAATGGAATATTGCTTCGTTTTAACATATCAATCATGTTAAAATAGTCTTGTTCAAATTGAAGAGTAAATCCTACTATATCGAAATCTCCAAGTTCAGATCTTGTTTCTATACTTTTGGTCTGAGGGTATATTACGCGTTCGCAGTAAATATCTTCACGGGCATTAAGATAATCATAGATAATTTGATAACCAAGGGAAGACATTGCCACCCTATAAATATTAGGATAGCAAGATGCAAAACGAGTTATTACCTTTCGAGGATTTTTTATAACAGTATTAAATTCTTCAATCATTTTTTTATTCCATTATTCTGTAATAATTATATTGTATTTAATAATTATTATTTTTTTAAGAAGTGTTTAAATTACATTATTTTTAATAATCATTACTAATATAATTTCATATATAATCTGGTGGGGATGTATTTTGGATAAGAAATATAAAAAAATAGCAGTTGGTGGAACTTTTGATAAGTTCCATAGGGGACATGAAAAATTATTAAGTACTGCTTTTAAAATGGGTGAAGAAGTTCTTATTGGAGTTACATCAGATCGTTTCGCATCAAATAAAAATCATGAAATTGAATTATATTCTATTAGAGTAAATAGAATTAATAGTTTTGTAAGAAAATATAAGGTTCCTTATGAAATTAAAGAGATTTTTGATGCTTATGGGACTGCAGATAAAGATTCTACTATTGATGCTATAGTTGTAAGTAAAGAAACTGAAAAAACCGCTTTGAAAATTAATGAAGTTCGTTTTCAAAAAAATTTTAAGTTATTGGATATAATTGTTATAGAATGGGTTTTAGCTAGTGATGGAATCCCTATTTCTTCAACACGTATCAGAAAAGGTGAGATTGACAGTGTTGGTAAAACGTTATAATTGACTTAAAATCATTTCTCTACCTTTTTTTATTACTATTTGTGTATGATTTGTTATATCATTTAAAATATTTGTTGTGTAATATGCAGTTATAAGAACTATCATAATCATTGTTGATAATATTAAGATTAATTCAGCACTTATCTGTCCATTGTTGTCTGCTATAATTTTCATAATTAAGTTTTATTTGTTAAATTGGATCGTATCTGTTCTGCATCATCTTTTGCACTGAATGTATTAGTATCTGAGAAATAATTTGAATATATGTTCATAGCTACTAGAGCTATGATGATTACTCCACCAAATAATAAAATATATTCTGCAGCACCTTGTCCATGTTCATCGTTAATGATATTAATATTTACACCTCCTATGTATTACTTATTTAATATTTATGTATTACTTCAATATAAGTATTACTGATTACGATATTTTGTAATACTTTTTTTAGATAAAATTATTTTAAATAAATGAAATAAAATAATTATAAGATTTATTTTTTTTAATCAAGTAAAATGTGAAATATATATGAAAATATTGATAACAACTTGTGGTGTAGGTATTGGTCATTCTTCTAGGGATTTGGCGTTAGCTAACTATTTGAAAAAATATGGCCACAATATAGAATTTGCAAGTTACGGTTCTGGACTAAAATATTTACAAAAATATAATTTCAAAACGTATTCATTACCTAAAATGAATTTCGAAGGTCATGATGGAGAAATAAATATAGAAGAATCAATTAAACAATCTAAAGATATTCCTTTTACTTTTATAAAAAGTATGTATAAAGAATCAAGAATTATAAAAAAATCTAAACCTAATGTAATTATATGTGATTCACATTATTCCATGCCAATTATAGCTAAATTTCTCAACATTCCTTGTTATATTATTACTAATGATTTGACATTTGGATTTTCAAAAAGTACTCAAATGAAAAGTATTAAATATTTTGAAAAAAGCATAAGACGTTTTATAATTGAAATAACCAAGAGTTGTAAAAAAATAATGATTCCTGATATTCCAGGAGTAATAGAAATACCAGAAGAATTAAAAAATAAAACAGAATTTATTGGTCCATTATTACATTATAATGCGAATGAACTGGGAACAAAACATGAAATTCGTCAAAAATATAATATAAATGATGAGGATAAGATATTGGTCGTTACAATTGGTGGAAGTGAATTTGGAAAAATTATGATAAAGAATATTTGTGATATTTCCAAAAGTATTGAAGCTGATAAAATTATTATATTCACTGGATTGGAAGTTGAAACCTCTTCATTTGATGATTATGATTCTAAAGTAATAATCTATGAATTTACGCATAATTTAGTGGAATGGATGAAATTATCGGATTTAACAATAACGTTGGCAGGTCATACAACTAGCATGGAATTATTATCCATTAAGCAACCTAACATAATGATGCCAATTTTAAATCATATTGAACAAGAACGAAACTCAAAAAGAATGGAAAAAACAGGAATAACTCAAGTTGTTGAAATAAACAATACTGAAAAGTTATTAGAAATAATTAATGATTCTTTGAAGAACATAAATACAATAAAAATAAATGATGAATTATACAGTAAGTTCTTATTATATGACGGTAAAAAAAATGCATTGAATACTATTCAAAATAATATAAAGCAAATCAAACAAATATAATTTTAATTATAACCAAGGTGATTTTAGTGAAAATAGAATATTTTGGACATTCTGCATTTCAAATTACTTCTGAAGAAGGAATGAAAATTTTAATAGATCCGTTTATAAGTGGAAATCCTGTATGTACTACAGCTGTTGAAACAATGAATCCTGATGTGATATTAGTTACTCATGGACATGTAGACCACTTTGGGGATGCATTAGAAATAGCAAATAATTCTGGTGCAACAGTTATAGCAACACATGAAATAGCAACATTTGTACAAAAACAAGGATTAAATGCTATTGGTATGAATATTGGTGGAACAGTATCAATAAATGAACTTGTAAGTGTAACAATGACTGATGCAAGACATTCCTCTGGTATGGACTTTTTGGAAGATATGGAAGAGGGTGGAGTAGCAACAGGCTTTGTTGTAACTTTGGAAAGTGGTAAAAAAATTTATCATGCCGGAGATACAGGACTCTTTGGTGATATGAAAATGGTTATAGGTGACATATATCAACCAGATATTTCATTGTTACCAATCGGTGATAAATTCACAATGGGAATTGAAGATGCAGCAATAGCAGCTTCTTGGTTACAATCAAGGATAGTTATTCCAATGCATTATAATACATTTGAAGCAATAGAACAGGATGCAAATTTATTTGCAAAATTTGTTGAAGATGAAAGTATAGGAACATTTACTGTAATCTTACAACCTGGTGAAGAATACGAAGAGGAATAATTGAAATATTTATATATTAATTTTTATAAAGAAATAATTAGATGGAAAGATTTGACAAATTATATCCTATTTAAAAAATTAAGAAATATGTTTTTTGTTAACGATTTCTTATCTAATCTTTCCGTATTTTTGTTTATACTCTCGTATGTCAAGTAAATCACATTTACCACTTGGTAAATTGCGTACGATATCATCCACGCCAAATACTTTATTTTTATCAATTTTGTTTAATATTTCTTTGGATATGCGCTCTTTTTTAGTAAATCCTGGTTTAACTATAACAAAATTTTCACTCATCTGTTCTACACACTGAACAGGACCTGCCATGATTCGTTTATCGTTATCATAATCCACAATACCTATTGCTATTAACACCGGAACATTTCTAATAAAGTTTTTTCGTCCTCGGATTACAAAAGAACCTTTTTTAAGATATTCTCCAGTTTCAGGGGTTTTAGATACTTGATCCAAAGTTACCCAATATGAATCATAACTGCTAAAGCCTTCACTCCAGGCACTACTGTAACTACTGGCAAAACAAGCAGCATCATATAGAGTACTTTCAGGAATCTCTGCATCACCGTTATTTTGTATAATTGTGGATGGAGCTCCATGGATGTCACAGTGAAGATAAATATCATTATTTTTAGAGTATTTCTTCACTACTTGTTCATTACTATTAGCATCTCTTCCACCTATTACAAGATAACCGTCACGACTAATAAACCATCTAATTTTTTCATACCATTTCAATTCACGTTTTTCTTTAGGTTTTTGTTTCTCTTTTAATTCTTCGATAGCTATTTCTTTTTTATTTTCAAGTCGTGTAATCTCTTTTTTTGTGTTTTTTATAGCTTCAGTTACTCCATTTATTTTTCGTTTAGCTTTTTTACCCTTATTATAATATTTTTCAGCACTTTCTGGAATACCTATGTTGCTATCAATCTGTACAACAACATCATCAAGTTTAAGACTTAATACACCCATTTTATCAACAGTTTCAATCATACTAAGTTCTGGAACATTTTTTTCTTTCTTTGATTTTTTGATTATACTGCTGATTTCTTTCCAGGAATACTTTAATCTAGCTTTTGATATAACATCAAGAATTCCTTGAATATCATTATAATGTGCATATATTGTATCACCTTTATGTTGGGTATCTTCAATTGTCTTATAAAAACCTTGCAAGGATTCTTCCTGCATTTTTAAACGTTTTTCGAATTTTCCAATACGTTTTGCCCAAGCATCTTCCTCTTGACTTTTTATATCATTAACAATTTTTTTACTATAAAATTCATCTGCAGCAATATTGAAGTTTTCAAAAGGTTTGGATTCATTTTCCTTATATTTGTTTAGATTAATTGGGACTAAATCTTTATTTTTTGTGTTATCATTTTTATCTAGAATTATCTGAGGATTCGGTTCGTTTTCTATTCTTTTGAATAATTCTTTTATCGCATTATCAAGTTCAACAATTTCATCATTTGTTAACTCTTTAGCAAGTTTAGTTTTTTCGATGTTGGTGAAACTGATAACTTCTTCTGCATAAAGACCACCTAAACCATTCATAGCAATTGTACGAGTTACATCAGCATCAGATGATTCAAGAACTTCCTTAATTTCATTAGGATTTGTATCATTAATATTAATTCCTTTTTCTGGAGGATATTTGTATTCTTCATGTGAAGTAACTTTACGATCTTGCCATTTTCTATGTTTTAGAGGGGAGATAATGTTTCTATTTTCATCAAGAAGGATAACATTTCCTTTACTAAAAAGTTCTACAATAATTGTGTATAATACATTCTTTTGAACAGTAATTTCAACGATTCTATCAAAATTATGTTGTTTGATTTCAGTAATAGTTCCACCACTAAGATGTTTTCTTAATAACATAGGAAAGTTTGGTGGAATAGTTGGGTTAGGTTGAGGGTAGTCGGTGAGATGTATGCGAACACCTGCTTGCATAACTAAATCTTTACGTCCTTCACCAGCTTTTCTAAGTTTTATACGAATAGTATCATAAGTTGGTTGATAAGACTTGTCAATTCGTGTACCAATAATTTCTTCATTTAATTCTTTAACGATTCTGTAAATATCCACATTAGACATTGATTTAATACTAACACCCTCTTAAAAAAAATGTAATTTTAAATTGTTATATTTAAATAGTATTCTAATAAAAAATGGGGTAACCCCGATATAAACCATATTTTTTATTCAAATATAACTCTATATTATTTTTTTCTCTGAAGTTATATATCCTTTTTAATGTATCGTTAAAACTTATTTGAATGTTTTTTAACTGAATAATTAGTGATAGGATAGTATTTAAAAAATTTTAATATAGTTACTTATTATAAAGACTTAAATTTAAGAAACTTTTTTAATTAATAGGTTAAAATATATTATCAATTGATATTTTCTTAGATAAATGAGGGAATTATAATGGGAATTTTTAATTTAAATAATAAAAACGTTCATAATAATAATTCAAAAGAATTTTTAGTCAATAATTTAGATGAAAATGTTGAGTTTAATGGAACTCTATTATCAGATAATAGTACTATGGTTATTGATGATGAAACAAATGTTATTGATTTAATAAATTTTGATAATCAGAATAATGATATTCCCTTATTTGAAAATTCTCCTTTAGTATCGATAATAATTATTAATAGAAATGGTGAAACTCATTTAAAACGATTATTAAGTGTTATTGATGAGACAATTCATTTAAATTATGAGCTAATTATAGTAGATAATGATTCAACTGATAATTCCATAGAATTAATTAAAAGTTTTACTAAATTACCTATTTCATTGATTCAAAATAATCAAAATCATAGTTTTTCACATGCCAATAATCAAGCAGTTGAAATTTCTAAAGGAGACTATCTTTTATTTTTAAATAACGATATTAAACCATTGGATGGTTGGTTAAATCATCTTTTAAATACAATGTTGTCAAATGAAAATGTAGGTGCAGTAGGTTCTAAATTAATATACCCCAATTGTGAATCTTCAACATTAAATAAAGATAAATCCTATACAATACAACATTCTGGAATAATATTTAAAGAGGGTAATGGTTATATAAAACCATTTAATAGGGATAATGGTGTAAATTATTCTGATTTAACTAACAAATTTACAGAAGAAGAAATTATTGCAGTAACAGCTGCATGTCTATTGATAAAAAAATCTGTTTATATTGAAGTTGGTGGATTTGATGAAGGTTATATTTATGGATATGAAGATGTTGATTTATGTTTAAAATTATATAAAAAGGGTTATAAAAACATATACAATCCTCAATCTGTATTATATCATTATGAGTTTGGAACTCAAGAAAAAAATGATAGAAAGGATGTTATAGAAAGACGTTTAAATAATCAAAATATTTTTATCAAAAAATGGAATAAGTGGTTAAGAAAAAAACTTATAGATGATAAATTAAAAAATGAACATATTTTCTCTGATAAAAACTTCACGGTATCTTTTGTTGTAACTCAATCAGACGAAAACACTACGGCAGGAGACTATTTCACTGCATTAACTCTAGCAAATCAATTAAAAAAATTTGGTTGGGAGATTAAATATCAATCAAGAATATCCTCTGATGAAGAAAATGATTGGTATGTCGTTGATGAAGATGTTGATATTTTAATATCATTGCTTGATGCATATGATTTAAGTAAAGTAAAATGTAAAAATGGGTTATTAGTTAAAATAGCTTGGTTAAGAAATTGGTTTGAAAGATGGTTAGAAAATCCTTCATTTATTAAATATGATATAATCCTTGCAAGTAGTCAAAAAGCATGTGATTTTATAAAAGAAAAAACAGGAATGGAAGCTTTATTATATCCTTTAGCATCAGATAATACAATGTTTAATGCTGAAATTCCAGAAGATAAGGAATATTTGTGTGATTATTGTTTTACAGGAAGTTATTGGGATGCTAAACGTGAAATAATTGATTACTTAAATCCTGATTCAACGGATTACCTTTTTAATTTATATGGTGTTAACTGGGAAAAAATACCAAAATTATCTAATTATTATAAAGGGTTCGTAAATTATTTGGATATGCCCCAAGTTTATTCCTCTTGTAAAATTGTAATAGATGATGCAAATCATGTTACAAAGGAATGGGCTTCTGTAAATAGCAGAGTATTTGATACACTTTCTTCAGGAAAATTGGTTATTACAAATGGTACTGATGGGAATAATGAATTATTTGGGGGTCAAATTCCGGAATATCATTCTGAAGAAGATTTAATGGGATTAATCAAATATTATATGGAAAATCCTGAAAAAAGAGCTGAAAAAATTAAATTACTTCAAAAAATAGTTTTAGATAATCACACATACAAACATAGGGCTGATTTTCTTAAAAAGATATTGCAAAAATATTATAAAACACCAAAAGTAGCAATTAAAGTACCTGTTCCTTCATGGGATCAAATACATCAATGGGGAGATTATTTTGTTGCTGAAGGATTAAAAAAGGGATTTGAAAAAAAAGGTTATTCAACAAAAATACAACTATTGCCAGAATGGAACAATTCAGAGGATGTGCTCGTAGATACAGTAATCGTTTTAAGAGGATTGTCTTATTATGAGCCAAAAATCCAACATTTCAATATTATGTGGAATATATCACATCCAGAAGCAGTATCCTTATTGGAATATGAGTTATACGACTATGTTTTTATAGCGTCAAAAATTTGGACAAATAAAATAAAAAAATATGTGGATAAGCCAGTTGATTGTATGTTCCAATGTACAGATATTAATAGATTTTATCCAGATTTCAATGAAAAATATGAATCAGAATTGTTATTTGTAGGAAATTCTAGAAATGAGTACCGAAAAATTATCAAGGATCTTCTCCCAACTGAATATGACTTATCAGTATATGGTGCTGGTTGGACGGGAATAATCGATTCTGAATATATTAAAGGAGAAAACATACCTAATAACATGTTGCGTCAAGCATATTCATCATGTAAAATACTATTAAATGACCATTGGGAAGATATGAGAGAACTTGGTTTTATATCAAACAGAATATTCGATGCTATAGCTTGTGGTTCTATAGTTATTTCAGATAATGTAGAAGGAATAAATGAATTATTCCCTAATAGAATATTCACTTATAATACGAAAGAAGAATTAGATCAGATTATTGAAGATAATTTAAATAAATCTGAAAAGATAATAAATGATGTATCAGGTCATACATATGAAGATAGAGTAAAGACTTTCATTAAACTAATCGAGGAAAACTCAAAACTAAATAATTAAAATTTAACATAATTTAAGAATAGTTAATTTAATAATCATTTTAATTAAAAGGATATGGGATGATATTATGGATGGAAATAATCATATTCAAAACACATCAGATAATTTTGAAAAACAAAAAAAATCAGTTGAAACATCTGAAACTCTTTCAAATACTTATAAAAATGAATATGAAATAATTAAAAAATCAGTTTTATTTGATGAAAATTATTATTTGGACAATTATCCTGAAGTTTTGGAAATGGAATTAGATCCTATTTTACATTATTTGGAATATGGTGCTAAAAAAGGATATAATCCTTCTAAAGATTTTTCAACAAAAAAATACTATGAAAATTATCCTGATGTAGAAAATGCTGGTTTAAATCCATTATATCATTTTCTTAAAAATGGTCAAAAAGAGGGTAGGAAAGCTTTTTCAACTTGTGAATATATTTCAAAAAATAATATTGATAAAGATATTGTACTTGATGCTTTGAATAGGAAGGTTTCTATTATTGTTCCTATTTTTAATGCTTTTGAGGAGACTAGTGAGTGTATTCGTAGTGTTCTTTTGAATACTGGTGTTGATTATGAGTTGATTTTGATTGATGATTGTAGTACTGATGAGCGTATAGGTTCTTTGTTGGATTCTCTTGAGGTTCTTCCGTTTGTTCGTGTTATTCGTAATGAGGTTAATCAGGGTTTTGTGAAGAATGTTAATAAGGGTATTTGTGAGTCTGATTTTGATGTTGTGTTGTTGAATAGTGATACTGTTGTTACTCCTCGTTGGTTGAGTCATTTGGTTGTTTCTGCTTATAGTTTTGATGATGTTGCTACTGTTACTCCTTTGAGTAATGCTAGTGATATTTGTGTTGAGGAGTTGGGTGCTTCTGTTGATCAGTTGTCTTTGAATAGGAATGCTTATCTGGTTAATAAGCTTAGTGATTATGGATATTTTTCTTCTCCTACGGGTAATGGTTTTTGTTTGTTTATTAAGCGTGCTGTTATTGATGATATTGGTTTGTTTGATGAGAAGTTTGGTGTTGGTTATGGTGAGGAGTCTGATTTTACTTATCGTGCTGTAGAGGCTGGTTGGCGTAATATTCGTAATGATTCTGTGTTTGTTTATCATAAGAGGAATGCTTCTTTTGGTGATGATGTTCGTAGTGAGCTTAAGGTTAGGAATAAGGAGTATTTGGCTTTGAAGCATCCTAATATTTTTGATGAGTGGGATGCTTTTGTTGGTGATGTTCGTTTGACTAAGTCTCTTGATAGGATTAGGAGTTCTGTTGTTGGTGGGGATAATGCTGAGCGTATTTTGTATGTTACTGATTCTACCGATGGTATTGCAAACTTAGATGACCAATTAAGCAAATTGTCTTCAAGATATGATGTTTACATTCTTTTATTAGCAGTACATGATATACATTTATATCATTATGTTGATGGAATATTATCAGTAATTAAATTATGGTCAGTTGAAGAAGAATGGACATTAACTAATTATTTAAATATTTACTTTAAAGTTTTGTATAATGTAAAAATTGACTTAATGTATATTAGATTTTTTAACATTTTCTATGATCCGATTGTAGATTACATTTCATCTATTGTTTCATTAGCTGCCCCTTTAGAAATAGGAGTCCTTTATGAAACAACTCTTTATGAAGATATTTTAAAATTAGTTGAAGAAAACTTAAATCCAGTAAAAGAGTTAAATGATTTGATTGAAGATAAAAAACAGGAACTAATTTTGAATGATAAAAAAATAGTGGTTTATACAGCAATCTTCGATGAAAAAGATTATTTAAAAAGGCCAACTGTAGTAAATGATAATTTTGATTATATATGTTTTACAAATAATCCTAATTTGAAATCAGATTTTTGGAATATAAAACTTATTGAAAATTCTAATTTAGCAATTGAAGTCTTGTATAATTCTATCAAATTACAACCTCATAAGTATCTTAAAGAATATGACTATTCCCTTTGGATAGATTATACATTTGATATCATAGATGATTTAAAAAAATTTGTTGGAAAATTTTTCAAAAATAATAAGTTTTTAGCATTAAAACAGGATAATATTAACACAGTATTTGAAGAAAGAGAATTTTACAGTAATTTGGATGATAATTCGGGACAAGATTCAAAAATCCGGATTAACGAATATAAACTTAAAGGTTTGTTTGAAAATGGATTAATTTCAACTAATGTACTTTTTAGAAATCATAATGATGAGGAAGTAATCGGATTATCTAATGATTGGTTTGAAGAAGTTACAAAATATAATATCAAAGATTCTTTATCTTTTAATTATATTAGTTCATCTCTTGATTATTTGGATGAATCGGAGATATTCTCTTCAATGAACCAATTTTTCTATGATGAAGATAGTTATGTCTCGTTATTAAATAATTATACCATTATAAAGAACTCCCCTCTCTTTGATAAAGGGTATTATATTGAAAAATATCCGGAAATAAAACGTATGGAAATGAATCCAATTCTTCATTATATAGTTTATGGATATAAAAAAGATTATAATCCTTCTTATTCCTTTTCAACAAGAAGATATAAAAAAACATATGTTGATGTTGCAAATTCAGGTTTAAATCCATTGGTTCATTATATAAACAATGGTTTAATAGAAGAAAGGGAATTATTTGCAGTAACTGATGACATACTTGGTGATTTTGATACTTTACAATCTGATGAAGATGTTACAACCATTTTAAATGCTTTGAATAGGAAAGTTTCTATTATTGTTCCTATTTTTAATGCTTTTGAGGAGACTAGTGAGTGTATTCGTAGTGTTCTTTTGAATACTGGTGTTGATTATGAGTTGATTTTGATTGATGATTGTAGTACTGATGAGCGTATAGGTTCTTTGTTGGATTCTCTTGAGGTTCTTCCGTTTGTTCGTGTTATTCGTAATGAGGTTAATCAGGGTTTTGTGAAGAATGTTAATAAGGGTATTTGTGAGTCTGATTTTGATGTTGTGTTGTTGAATAGTGATACTGTTGTTACTCCTCGTTGGTTGAGTCATTTGGTTGTTTCTGCTTATAGTTTTGATGATGTTGCTACTGTTACTCCTTTGAGTAATGCTAGTGATATTTGTGTTGAGGAGTTGGGTGCTTCTGTTGATCAGTTGTCTTTGAATAGGAATGCTTATCTGGTTAATAAGCTTAGTGATTATGGATATTTTTCTTCTCCTACGGGTAATGGTTTTTGTTTGTTTATTAAGCGTGCTGTTATTGATGATATTGGTTTGTTTGATGAGAAGTTTGGTGTTGGTTATGGTGAGGAGTCTGATTTTACTTATCGTGCTGTAGAGGCTGGTTGGCGTAATATTCGTAATGATTCTGTGTTTGTTTATCATAAGAGGAATGCTTCTTTTGGTGATGATGTTCGTAGTGAGCTTAAGGTTAGGAATAAGGAGTATTTGGCTTTGAAGCATCCTAATATTTTTGATGAGTGGGATGCTTTTGTTGGTGATGTTCGTTTGACTAAGTCTCTTGATAGGATTAGGAGTTCTGTTGTTGGTGGGGATAATGCTGAGCGTATTTTGTATGTTACTGATTCTACCGATGGGGTTCCAAACTTAGATGAAAGATTTGATGAATTGTCTTCTAAATATAATGTATATATTTTAGTAATAGAATCTAATATGATATATTTGTATCAAAATGATAACAACATCACTTCATTATATAAAAAATGGAATATTCGGAGAGATTGGTCTGCATATGTATATTTGACACTATATTTCAACATATTAAATAATCTTAAAATAGATTTAATATATGTTAAATATATTAGGAACTTCTATCAACCTGCTTTAGAGTATTTATCTTCATTTATACAGTTGATACCTTTCTTAGAAATATCTGTCATTTATGAAGCAACATTAACAGGAAATATATTGGATGAAGTTGATACAAAATTAAATCCAATTAAATCTTTAGAAGATCTTATTTCACTTAAAAAAGACTATCTTAACTTCTCTGATAAAAAAATTGTTGTTTACACAGCTATTACAGGTAGTTATGATGAAATTATTACACCACAAGTGATTGAAGAAGATTTTGATTATATATGTTTCACAGATAATCCTGATTTGAAATCAGAATTCTGGGATATTCGTTATATGGAAGAATTGGATTTGGATGGAATTCGTAAAGCAAGATACTATAAATTATTGCCTCACAAATATCTTAAAGAATATGATTATTCAATATGGATTGATGCAAATTTTGATATTATAGGTAGTTTAAAACAATATATTACCAAATATTCCAAAACGAATAAATTTTTGGCCATTAAGCATGATTTAAGAGATTGTATTTATGAAGAAGCAGAAACTTGTATAGAAATGCAAAAAGATTCAGAGGATATCATAAATTTACAAATAGAAAAATATAGGCAATTGGACTATCCAGAACATAATGGGTTAATAGCTAGTGGAATTCTATTCCGAGATCATCATGATGATAAAGTAATCAAATTATGTGAAGACTGGTTTGATGAGGTAACTAATTATAGTAGACGAGATCAACTGAGTTTTAATTATGTTTGTTGGAGAAATAATTTTAAATATGATGAAGCACCATTATTTTACTTTAAAAATGAGTATTTCCAACGAGTAAAACACACTTTCAATAAATATCAAGAGTTAAAATACCATAAAAATCAAATTAGAACAATATTGGATTCATTTGAAGAAAAAGTTTCAATAGTTATTCCAATTTATAATGCTCTTGAAGAAACCAAACAGTGCATTGATAGTGTAATAAATAATACTAATGTTCCATATGAATTATTATTAATTAATGATTGTAGTACTGATGATAGAATCTTACCATTATTGGATTCTTATTCAAAAATCGAAAATGTCAAAGTAATTAATAATGAAGAAAATATGGGATTTGTAAGAAATGTAAATTTATCATTTAAGAAGACTAGTAATGATGTAGTATTATTAAATAGTGATACAATTGTTACACATAAATGGTTACAGAAATTAAAAATATCAGCATATTCTAGTCCAGATATAGCTACAGTTACTCCAGTATCAAATAATGCGGGAGCATTTAGTGTTCCGTTAATTAATCAAGAAAATGATATAAATGAAGAATTAGGGTTATGTGGTACAGCAAACATAATTGAAAAAGTTATTTCACATAATGAATTATATGCCCCAACGGCAAATGGGTATTGTATGTATATTAAACGAGATGCAATTTATTCCGTAGGTTTATTTGATTTGGCATTTGGAAAAGGTTATGGTGAAGAAAATGATTTCTCAATGAGATTATTAAACAAACAATGGAAACATATTGTGGACATGTCTACATACATTTACCATAAAGGAAGCGTATCTTTTTCAGATGAAAAAGAAAAATTGATTAATAAGAATAGGGAATTATTAAATGAAAAATATCCAAATTATAAAGAAGAAATAAATGCTTTCATAAATTCTAAGGAATATTATGATCAAAGAAGAAAAATTAGAAGAATTTTGGATTCTAAAAAACTTCAACAGTATAATAAACAAAGATTGTTGTATGTTATACATGAAGGAACTGGAGGAACTTTACACACAAGTATAGAATTAATGAAACATGTTAATGAAAAGTATGATGTTTACGTTTTAACAGCAGGTAAATCACACTTAAAATTATTTAGATATTATGATTATATCAATAATTCGGAATCAAAATCAGAAGCTATTAATGATGAAGAATTTAAAACAAATTTATATGAACTTGCAAAATGGAAAATTAAGGATTATACCTTGAAAGAACCATACAATGAGTGTTTTTCAAGAGTATACTTTAATGTTCTTCATAATTTAAAAATTGATCTTATACACATCAGACATTTAATCAGACATACATTTGATTTACCAAAAATAGCTAAAACATTAGGTATACCAATTATATTATCATTCCATGATTTTTATTATATTTGCCCATCCCATTGTTTAATTGATGATAAACACAATTATTGTGCCGGTCATTGTACACAATATCCAGATGAACCTGATGAACAATGTTCGGTTACAAGTGGATTAAATGTTCCTTTACTAAAAACATTCGTATATAAATGGCGTGATTATGTTCGTGAAATGATTGAATATTGTTCTGAATTTGTAACTACCTCAAAGTCTGCTTATGATTTGTATGTTGAATTTTATCCAGAATTAAAAGAAAAACCATTTGATATTATTGAACATGGAAGAGATTTAACCACTCCATCTAAAATTGATAATATAGAATCAATAGATAAACCAATAAAAATCGTATTTCCGGGACATATAAATTATAATAAGGGTGGATTGTTAATTAAATCGATAAAAGAGTTGGATAAAGAAAATAACTTAGAATTCCATTATATGGGTAATTTAAGAGAAGATTTTGAATTAGATAAGGTAGGCATTCACCATGGTTATTATAATCGTAGTGATTTCTGTAAAATCATACACAAAATCAATCCGCATTATATAGGAATATTGTCCATATGGCCTGAAACGTATTGTCATACTTTAACTGAAGCTTGGAGCTGTGGAGTTCCAGTATTGGTTATAAATATAGGTGCTTTAGGGGAAAGAGTTCAGAAATGTGGTGGTGGTTTCTTTATCGAAAACGATGCTAAAAAAGCTTTTGAAAAAATAATTGAAATCTCAAGAAATCCTGATAAATACAACAAAACTACTCAAGAAATATGTAATATTACATTTAAATCAACTAAAAAAATGTCTGAGGAATATATGGAAATATATAATAAATGGTTGGAAGGTTAAGAAATATGTTGAATGAGGTTAGACAAATATTTTTAATTTAAAGATAATTTCATTTCCTCTTCATTTCTTTTAGATATTGATAAAATTAAAGGAGATTTATATTTATAGTATAAATATTTGTCATCATCATTTAAAGTATTGAAAATATATTCTTTATCAACATATTTTAGACTTTCTTGAAGTGCTTTACAAGTTTCAAAACTTAAATTATTTTCTGAATTAAACTCATTTTCATTAATTAAATTTAAGTTGTCAAATAAGATATCCCATAATTTTTCTTTGATATTTGGATCGTTTGAATTAGTATTTCTAATTTTTAATAAATTTAACATACCTTCAGCGGATATATTTAATTTATTAGCATCTTCTTTTGAACTATTATATTTGTAACATCTTTTTTTAGAATATTTTATAGTATCTGATTTTAGAGCAGCTTCTATACAGAATTGTTTTTCATAATTGGAATTGTCATCTTCTAAAAAACTTATTTTTTTATGGATTAAAAAACTTTTTTTATAGATTGCACCATGAATGGAAGAAGTATCTAAAAATTCAGGATAATTAATTACTTTAAAAGCTTTTTCATTGGGTAAACTATTAAATTCAGTATTTGAATTATTTTTTACTATATTTCCCTGAACAATATCAATGTAATTTTTTTGAGTTAAATCATATAAATACTTCAAAGAATTACTTTTTAAGGTCTCGTTTTTGTTTATTACAGTAATATATCTACCTTTAGCAATAGTCAATCCGTGGTTTATTAAGCCACCCATAGTTTTTTTATAAGATAAAAATATCTTAACGCGATTGTCTATTTTTGCATATGACTTTGCGATTTCAATTGTTTTGTCATCACTATCACCATCAATACATAATAATTCAAAAAGAGGTAATTTTTGATTTAATATGTTTTTTATTATATCTGATACTCTCTTTTCATCATTTTTTAATGGTAAAATAATTGAAACAGATGGTTGTTGCATAATAGTTCTCCTAATTTCTATATTCTTCTTAACAAATCTTTTATTCTTAAAAATCTAGTTAATTTCCAACTATGTGATGATAACAAACATTCATTTATCATCTTATTTTTTTCATATTCTTCTTCAATAGAAATTGCATATTTATTTAATTCTGAATTCTGTTTCTTTGTTTCATTTACGTGGTTTAATAAAATATATTCATCTAAATTTTCACAAATAATCATTTTTTCAAAGAATTTTCTATTTTTGGAATTCAAAGAGTTTATTAGTTCTTCGGAATTCTCCTTTTTAATCATATTTAAGAAAAAAGTTTTAATTAAATTAAATGATTCTACTTTAAAATCAATAGTTAAGTTTTCAAATTTTTCATATATTTGGTTAATATTCTGATTTAAATTGGATATACTTTTAAGATTAATAACCAATAGAATATTTTTAATATCAGAAAAATTTTCATAATCATCCTTTTTAGAAATTAATGCGGTATTTGTTTTATCCATTGTTTCACCGATGTATGAGTTTTTTAATTAAACGTAATGGTTTTGTAAATCTCCAACTATTTGATGATAATACGGCTTTGTTAATATTTAAATAACGTTTATTGTCATTATTTAATTGATTTATTTTGGATACTATTTTGATATTATTCTTATAATTAAAATCATTCATTGATTTGAGTTTTTTCATGGAATATCTGGATGAATTATACTTATTATTCTTTTTAGAAATATTAAGGTATTCTTTTAATAAATTCACTTCAATAACATTGTTTTCTAACATGTTTTGCTCAAATAAGCATTCTTTTATTATAAAATAATCTTCATTTTTTGTTTTCAGTGGATTATTTATTGAATCAATTATTAAATAGCCATAATCCTTTTCATTAAAATAATTATCAATTTGATGTACATTAAAAATGTTCCTAATATCTTCATTGTCAAGATTTTCTTTAAAAGACATGTAATCAACGAATTCTTTTTTATATTCGTTTAATAATTTATGATTTTTAAAAATTTCAAAGATATCTACATATTGTTTAATGTACTCTTCCTTGTTTTCAATTGAATTTAATTCCAAACAATCTAAATATTCAGTTGAAATCTTTTTACAATACAAAAAGGTATTTATAATTGTAATATCTTTTAATTTTGATATAATTCTTGCAAAAAAGATTTTATCTAGTTTGATGTCTAAATTAGAAAACTTAATATTATTTTCTTC
This sequence comes from Methanosphaera stadtmanae, assembly GCA_015062805.1. Classification (GTDB taxonomy): domain Archaea; phylum Methanobacteriota; class Methanobacteria; order Methanobacteriales; family Methanobacteriaceae; genus Methanosphaera; species Methanosphaera stadtmanae_C. Next base: position 36,813 of record SUTQ01000003.1, on the reverse strand, counting down.
TAAAAAGCTTTTTTTAATAATGATGGTAGATAGGGGAGTATTTATTTTATATTCATCGGAGGGAATATTTGTCATTTCTTTATCATTATCTATTAAACAAATCTCTTCAAATTCGTTCATAGTGGATAAGTCGTTTAAAATTTTGTAATTTGATCCCACTATTGTTGTATTTTTTTCTTTAGCAAAAGAATACATCTTTGACAAAGCATTTTTTTCTAAAAAATAATTTGGTTCATCTAAAAACGCTAAATATTCTCCTTTGGATAATTCAATACTTTTGTTTAGTAAGTTTTCTGATTCATTCTGATTTAGAACTGAAATATTTTTCTTGTTATATCTTTTTAGTACATTTGAAATGTTCCTTTCTGTATTATTAATACATATTATTTCAATCTCATCAATTGTCTGATCTAATATACTTTTTAATGATTCTTCAAAATTTGTGGAATGAATTGATAAGATTACAGATATTTTAACCATAAATGTTCCTCAGTTCTAGTTCAATAATTAGGGGATTTGATTGAAAAATTTTATTTAGTGTGTTTAATAAATGTTAAGATTTAAACCTAAATAATTTTTTAAGTAGATATGTATACTTTCATATTATTCTTTTTATTGGTTCATTAATATTAAGAAATATAAAGAATAAAACTTTATTTAAGTATACTTTTAATTTTTTTTTTATATATATTTTTTATTTAGGGAGTAATATTCTTTAATTTATTAGTTTCATTATTTTAACGGAAAATAATAGTTTTTTGTAGAAATATTTAATCATATCCCTTATTTTTTTTAAATTTTTCTTTTTTAAAAACTCTTAATCATAACAAGATTTATTAATAATCTTAAAGATATACTATAATAATATAAACTAATGGAAAAAAATTACGGTTGATATAATGGAAGCAATAAGTATTATGTCTTACGAACACATTATAGGTGGAATAATTGCAGGTATAATTTCATTCTTGTTTACAATAAAAGGATTGTTACCAATTTCAAATGAAATGCTTGGAGTTTTAATATCACTTATTATTGTATATGGACTTGGAAAGTATGCAGAAAAGAAATATGGAAGAGATCAAATTAGTTTAGGTTCATGGATATCCAATGGAGTTTTACCATTCTACTTTATGTGGATGACGGTATGGATTATGTTACTAAATTATGTAGTAATTTAAATAAACTCCCAAAAATAACTTTTTTTCTAAACTTTAAGGAATAATTTATCATGTGTTCTATAATTGGAATAAATGGACAAAACGTTAACAATTTACTATTTGAAATGTTAAATATTTTGAATCATAGAGGACCGGATGCTAAAGGAATTTATGCTAATGGTGAGTTATTTTTTAATGATAATATTAATAATATTGATGAATCAAACTTTATGTTGGCTCATAACTTATTATCTATTGTAGGAAATACTGAAATTCAGCCTATCAAAAGTGATAATTTAGTATTAGTTGCAAATGCAGAAATATATAATTATAAACAATTAATCACTGAGTATAATTTAGAAAATTTTAAGACTAATTCCGATTGTGAAATTATTCTGAAATTGATTGAATATTTTTATGAAAATGACTTAAAAGAAGCAGTTATTAAAACTATTCCTTTGTTGGATGGAGATTATGCATTCTGTGTTTATGATAATAAAGATTACTTAGCTTTAAGGGATGAAGTAGGTGTAAAACCATTACATTACACTTTTGATGAAAAGGTATTTTCTTTTGCAAGTGAATCAAAGGCATTGGAAATAATTAATAAGTACAATATTTCTTCATTAAATCCACGATATGCAATATATAATGATACATTAATAAGAATCCGGGATGATTTTACTCGATGTGAATCAAAAGAATCCTATGAAGAATTAAAGACAGAACTTAAAACAAACTTGTTGGAATCAACAAAAAAAAGAACAGAAGGGTTAAGTCAAGTTGCGTTATTATTTTCTGCTGGTGTAGATAGTACTTTGATAGCAATATTATTAAAAAAATTAGGTGTAAATACAACATTATATACTGTAGGTACAGAAAATAGTCAAGATTTAAAATTTGCTAAACATGTTGCTAAAGAGATAGATATGCCTCTAAAAACATGGATAATAAATCAAGAAATTATCGAAAATCATTTTGAAGATACAATAAATACTATTGAAGACACTAATCTAATGAAAATAGGAGTGGGAATGACAATTAAATTAACTAGTCAATTAGCAAGTAAAGACAATCAAAAAGTTATTCTATCTGGTCAAGGTGCCGATGAATTGTTCTGTGGATATAACAGATATAAAAATAAACATGATGTGCCATCTGAATTATTAGAAGAATTAACACATGATCTTAATAATATGTATCATGTAAACCTAGAACGGGATGATAAAGCTACTATGAGAAATTCTATAGAATTAAGAGTTCCCTTCCTTGATAAAAATGTAATTGAAACAGCTACAAAAATACCAATTAAATACATGTTGCATTCTAATGAAGATAAAATTAGGAAACATATCTTAAGGGAAGTGGCTTATGAAATGGGTGTTCCGGAAGACATTGCATTTAGACCAAAAAAAGCTGCACAGTATGGGACTGGTATAGATAAGATTATCAAAAAGAAAATTTTGAAGAAAAATGAATTTAAAAAATTGTTAGATAATTATTAAACAAAAAATAACTCTTCTATCATATTCTAAAGATATTTAAGTTAAAATAAACATAATAAATAACATTAACAAAATAATGTGTATTAATAAAAAAATACTTAGGAGCTTATTATTATGGAAATTGAAAAAGAAGCAGAAAATATATTGAATAAATTTTCAGAAGTATTAGATAAAATACCTGATTCAGAAGAAACACGTTACATTGTGGATAACCTTAATAGAACAAGGGAAGATGTTATGGAAGAAAAAAATCCAGAAAAGATTTTGAGAAATGCACATTTAGATAAACAGGGTAGCGTAGTAGCAGAAAAAGGGAAATGGACGAAATGAGATTAAAATTATTAATAGAAATTCCAGATACTCCTGGACAATTGGTGAATATATTACAACCAATTTCCAGTTTTGGTGCAAATGTATCAACTATTATCCATGAACATGATAATAAAACAGCTGATGGTAAAATACCTGTACATTTCACTTTAGATGGTTCAAAAGATATTCTTGAAAAAGGAATAGAGTTTATTCGTCAACAAGATGTTGATATCATTGAGATAGATGGAATATTGGAAAAAGAAAAACAGACTTTCTTATTATTAGGTAATCTTCCAACTAGTGACATCATGCAAACAGTTCATAAAATTGATGAATTAGATGATGTAAAAATTTCTAGTGTTGATTTAAACATTGGAAATAACCTTCAGGAATCAGTATGTAAAATAGTCATTGAAACAAGTGTAAATAAAAGCTTAGAAGCTACACAAAAAATTCAAGAAATTGCGGATAATGACGAATTATTATTAATTAAAGAGATTTAAGGGAGATTAGTTCAATGGCTATAAATAAAATGAGATTATGTCTTCTTGGTTTTGGAGCAGTAGGTCAAGGAGTTGCTAATGTTGTATTAAGAAAACATGATGAATTAATTGAAAGATATGGTTTAGACCTTCAAATTACTGCTATTGCAGATAGATCTGGAGCTGCAGTTAATTCTGATGGTTTAAACTTACAATTAGCTTTAGATACCAAGAAAGAAAGTGGAAAAATTAAAGATTATCCTGAACATGGGATAAGTGATGTTGATGGTTTAGAAGTAATGGATTTAGCTGAATATGATTGTTTGGTAGAAGCAACACCAACAAATATTGATGATGGAGAACCAACACAATCTAATATTTTAAAAGCAATGAATGATAAAAAAGATGTGGTCACATCTAATAAAGGTCCATTAGCTTTGAATTTTAAAACATTAATTAATGCAGCAAAAGAAAATAATGTTAAATTTAGATTTGAAGCATCTGTTGGTGGAGCAATGCCTGTTATTAATACTGCACGCCAATCATTAGCTGGTAATAATATTGAATCTGTACAGGGAATTTTAAACGGTACAACAAATTATATATTATCACGTATGGCAAATGAAGGAACTGAATATGAACCAACCTTAAAAGAAGCTCAAGAGTTAGGTATAGCAGAAACAAATCCTTATCAAGATGTTGAAGGATTAGATGCAGCATGTAAAATAGTTATTATTGCAAATGCTTTAATGGGTTGGGATGTAACTTTAAATGATGTTTCATTACATGGAATATCTGACATAACATCCAACGCTGTTCAATTAGCATTAAAAGATGGATATCTAGTTAAATTAGTTGCAGAAGCAAAAGATGGAAAACTTACAGTAGCTCCGATGTTAGTTAAACAAGGATCACCATTTGCAGTAAATGGAACATTAAATGTTATTAATTTCAAAACCGATTTATCTGATGATGTTACAGTAGTAGGGGTAGGTGCAGGCTCAATAGAAACAGCATCTGCAATTCTTAGTGATATTATTAGTATTGGAAAGGCTAATGCAAATTAAGTATTAGTTTTCTGCTTCACTTTTTTTTTAAAAAATTATTTATTTAATTATTGAGGGGATATTATGGTAATTTCAATGACTATTAGGGAAGGAAAATATATAGCACCTCCATGGATAAAATATCCAACTTACCCAGAACAATCATTATTTTGGAAATCAGGATCCGGTGCAGAATATCTATTAAAATTTAAAGAAAATGTAAAAAATGAAGAGGAATATTTGAAAATTTTTCCAAAAGCTCCTACATTTACTAAAGAATTAACCCCTTCCGAATCTCTAAGTCAGGAAGTAAAAGATTTTTTAGGTTCTTCTTCAAAACCATTATTAATTAGATTATGGAAAGAAGATGCAAAACCCAAATATGAATTTGACATTAATGAACGAGAAGATATAATTTTCATGTTTGACAAGTTGTTTTATGATGATTCAAAACATTTTCATATTGGAACAAAAGGTTATTCTTCAGCAAATGAGATAGTAGAACTTGTTGAATCTGAATTAAGAAAAGAATCTTCACAATTATGGGATGAATTGAAATATACTGTTATTTTAAACGCAATATATTATAAATTTGTTAGTGATATTAACTTTACCAAAGAAGTCATCAAGACAAAAGATAATGTAATTGTTTATAAAAGTAATAATTTAGAATTGGGTGTTCAAGAAACTGACGATGGGAAATATGTCGGAAATAATTTGTTGGGTCTAGCAACTATGGAATTAAGGGATGTTTTAAAAGAAGTATATGCTAATTATGATGATATTGATTGGGAATTATCAGGTGACCCTGATAGTGAAGAACATTGCATGTGTGGACATGTTCACTATTAATTTTTAAGTTAACCTAAAAATTTAGAAATTATTATAAAGTATTAACGATAAAATAAAAAATATTAAAAAGATTGTGATTAATATGAAATATGTAATAGTAATAGCAGATGGGATGGCTGATGAGCCATTGGATGAATTAAATGGAAGTACTCCAGTTGTTGAAGCAAATACTCCTAATATGGATTTTATTGCAAAAAATGGATATACAGGTTTGGCAAAAAATGTTCCTGATGGGATGACTCCTGGTTCAGATGTGGCAAACACTTCTATTATGGGATTTGATCCTTCAATGTTAAAAGGAAGAGGACCATTAGAAGCACCTAGTGTGGGTGTATCATTAGGAGATAATGATGTAGCATTCAGATTAAACTTCATAAATGTTAAAGATGGAAAAATCAATGATTTTACAGCGGATCATATTTCAACAGAAGAAGCGGCTGAACTTATTGAAACTTTAAACGAAGAATTTGGTGACATAGGTAAATTTTATCCAGGTGTAAGTTATAGAAACTTGTTTGTTATAGATGATTTGGCTATGGAAGAATTAAAGTCAACTCCACCGCATGATGTGGTAGGTCAATCTGCTGAAGAAAATAATTTAAAACCAGATAATGAAAAATCACAATTAATAAATAAATTAATGAAAGATTCAGTAGAAGTACTTGAAAATCATCCTGTAAACAAAAAAAGAATTGAAGAAGGTAAATTACCTGCAAACATGATATGGTTATGGGGACAAGGTGCAAAACCAGTTATAGGAAACTTCCCAGAAAAATATAATATGAGTGGGGCAACAATTACTGGTGTTGATTTATTAAAAGGAATAAGTACTTATATTGATTTGGATGTAATAGAAGTTCCTGGTGCAACTGCATATTTTGATACAAACTATGAAAATAAAGTAGATTATGCATTAGAATCTTTAAAAACACATGATGTTCAGTTTATTCATATTGAAGCTCCAGATGAAGCAGGTCATGAAGGTAATTTACCAGAAAAAATTAGGGCTATTGAAAACATTGATAGCATCATTTTAGAAAAATTATTAAAAGAATTACCTGAAATTGATCCGGAGTATACAATTGCTGTTTTACCAGATCATCCAACTCCAATTAACATTAAAACACATACAATGACTCCAATACCATTTGCAATTTACTCTACAAATATTAAGGAACCGGATGCAACAGAATTTTATTCTGAAGACATGTCAAAGGGTAAGTATGGTACTATTATTGGACATACTTTGTTAAGCGAAATGATAAAAATCAGTAAAGAATAAAAAATTTTATTTATTCTTTTGTTTCTAAGTTTAAATCGTTCATTAATTCTTTCCAAATTTCTCTTTTTCTATTGTGAGAAAATTCATCTACAATCAATTCATAAACATGTTTTCCTTCTGGAGTTAGTCTGTAAATTTTGACTTCTTTTTTTTTATGAACTCCAGCATAGGATTCAATTAATCCTTGATTTTTCATATTTTTTAATAAGGGATAAATTTTATTTGCTTTTGTAGATTTCATTAGTCCTATATCTATTTGTGGACTAAAGAATTCATCAATTTTTTTCATAAGTAAATATCCGTGCATATCTTGTTTAGATAAAAACCATAAAACTAAAAAACTAGAAAATGCCTTGCTAACGCCTTTAAATACAATACCTTTATCTTTTAGCAAAAATAATGTTTCTTCATATTTTTTGCTGATATGTTCATTGTTAGTTATATCATTCATAGTATACTATATGTTTTAACTATTTATATATTTTTACTATAATTTTCATTTTTTCTTTATAATAATGTTTTTTTATTATTTTCCTTGTATTTCATCTAAAAATTTATTAAAAATAAATAAAAAAATTGTTAATTGTATTTTTGTAAATATTCTTCTATCTTTCTGAATGAAAACTCTAAATAAGATTAAAAATATAATTAATATTATATTAAATATTTTATAAAATTTATAAAATTTTATATTGTAAAATAAACAAATTATATAATAATAATTATCATATTGTTTAAAATATAATAATTATGTTGATAATTTTATAACATTTTAAGGGAAGAATGGTAAATTGTCAAAATATATTGTAGTAACTGGTGGTGTTGTTAGTTCCATAGGTAAAGGAATTACTTCAGCATCAATAGGAAGAATATTAAGATCATATGGAGTAAATGTAACCGCAATTAAGATAGATCCGTATTTAAATTGGGATTCTGGAACATTAAATCCATATCAACATGGGGAAGTTTACGTAACTGAGGATGGAATGGAATGTGACTTGGATTTGGGTCATTATGAAAGATTCCTTGATACAGAACTTTCTGGAAAAGCTAACATTACAACAGGTAAAGTTTACTCATCTGTCATTGAAAAAGAAAGAAAAGGAGAATATTTAGGGTCTTGTGTTCAAATTATTCCTCATATTACTGATGAAATTAAATTAATGATTAGAACTGTTGCAGATAAAACAAGAGCCGAGGTTGTAATGGTGGAAGTTGGTGGAACAGTAGGAGATATTGAAAGCCAACCATTTATAGAAGCTGTTCGTCAACTTAAAAATGAAGAAGGACATGAAAACTGTATGTTTGTACATGTAACATATGTTCCATATCTTAAAGCAGCTAAGGAATTTAAAACTAAACCAACACAACATAGTACCAAAGAACTTAGAGGTTTAGGAATCAATCCAGATATGATAGTATGTAGATCTGAATTATTACTTGATGATCATCTTAAAGAAAAAATTGCACATTTCTGTGATGTACCTAAAGAGGCAGTAATTAATACCCCTGATGCTCATTCAATCTATGAAGTTCCATTAACCATGTATGCTGAAAATGTTGGTCAAATTGTCCTTAACCGTTTAGGATTAGAAATTCCAGATAAAGCAGATTTATATGAATGGAGTCAAATAGTTGAAGATTTAAAAATCGAATCTCCTAAAGTTAAAATCGCTGTAGTTGGTAAGTATATAGAATTGGAAGATGCATATATCAGTATTAGAGAAGCATTAAAACATGCTGGAGCTGCAAATAAAGTTAAAGTAGAAATTGATTGGATTAAAGCAGACAATGAATTTAATTTAGAAACACTTTCAAAATATGATGGATTATTAATACCGGGTGGATTTGGTGAAAGAGGTATTAGTGGAAAAATTGAAACAGTAAAATATGCTATACAAAACAATATTCCAATATTTGGTATCTGTCTAGGTTTACATGCAATGTCTATAGCAATTGCACAATTAAATGGTAATCCCGAAGCTAACAGTACCGAGTTTGATGAGAATTGTCCATGTCCAGTAATAGATATGATGGAAGAACAAAAGAAAATCAAAAATATGGGTGGAACTATGAGATTAGGTGCATATCCATGTAAAATCAAAGAAGGAACAATTGCTTATGAAGCATATAAAGAAGAACAAGTTTCTGAAAGACATAGACATAGATATGAAGTTAACAATGAATATCGTGATGTTTTAACAGGTTATGGTGCAATAATTTCGGGTACTTCTCCTGATGATTTCTTAGTTGAAATGATAGAATTAAAAGATCATCCATGGTTCTTAGGTTGTCAATTCCATCCAGAATTCAAATCAAGACCAAATTCTCCTCATCCAATATTCAAATCTTTCATTAAAGCAGCTAAAGATAATAAAAATAACAATATTTAATCCTTCTTCCCTTTTTTTTAGAAATACATTATGAATTTAAATTTAATTAAAATTTTAGGATTATTATTAGTAACTATGTGTTGTATAATAGCAACATATACTGATGTTAAACGTCAAATTATACCAAACTGGTTAACTTTTTCTTCGTTTTTGATGGGAATATCTATTGTAACAATTTATTTTTATCAGTTGAATAATTTCAATGTTTTTTATTATTCTTCGATTATCATAGTTTATTCTTTTTCATATGCATTATGGTATTTTGGAGTATGGGCTGGTGGAGATGTAAAGTTATTTACGGCAATATCCACTTTACTGATACCGGAATTTTTTGATGTAATTCCAAGTTTCTATATATTTAATATGCAATTACCTTTTAAGTTAGTCTCATTTAAAATCCCAACGTTTTTATTAATATTTAATAGCGTTTTAGCAATAATTCCTTTGGTAATCTGTATGGTTGTTGTGAAAATATTTACAGATAAACGTAATTTAATTGGTGATTTAATAGAAACATTTGATTTTAAAGAAGTATTCCTATCATTAAATTCATTGATAATTTCATATAATATTATTGTAGAATTAAATGTATATCATACTATATTAAAAATAATCATTTTAATGATTTTTAGTTATTTGCTATCACAAATAATGAAAAAAGAGGTTATTTTTAGTGTAATATCTATATTAATATTTGCTAAACAGATTTTAACAAATAATATAATGTTTTATTTCTATGATTTTGTTATTTTATTATTTATTTTAACTTTAAAGAATATATATACAAAAGGAATAGTTAAAAAAGCTTTAACAAGGGATGTTTATAAAAAGGATATTAAAGAAGGAATGATTTTGGCATACCCATTATATTACCTAAACAATGAATATTATTTTGATAAAACTTCTTTTTTATCTGATTTTAAAAATATTATATCAAAGAAAGATAAAGGAAAATTGGTATGTGGAATTAAATCTTCTGGATTATCATTGCAAGATGTACATTTAATTAAAAATAATCTTAATCAAGAGGTTATACAAATAAAGGAAGGATTATCCTTTGCTCCATTTATTCTTGTAGGTTTATTTATAACATTTTCAATTGGAAATACCTTTGATTTAATAATTATGTTGGTGGAGATGATATGATGGATATTAAAGGACAGATAGCCTTGGAATATCTTTTAATATTTTTTGTTTTAATAGTTATTCTGTCAGTCATTTCTATTCCTCTGTTGATAAGTTCTTTGGAAACTACTGAGGATGTTACCAATGCTATTGAAGTAAAGAGCTTTTTATCTGAAGTTCAAAAAAACATTAAAATAATATATTCATTAGATGTAGGATCTAAGCGTACATTAAGTATATATGTTCCCTGTGATTTGAGATTATATTACAATTATGATTTTGGAAAACATTATCTTTCTACAACTTTAACTTTGTCAGATAATACAAAGAAAACAATTAAAATAGAAATTCCTTTTGATGTAAGTTTTAATGGATATATTAACAATCATTATGTTTCTTTAAAAAAATCGTGGTATTATAATACGGAGGTGAAGTGGTATACTTCTTCTAATGGTACAAGAAGTATAAATGTAAATTTTAAATAAAGTTTACTCATCTTTATCATATTTTTTTGTTAATTCTTTTAATTCCTTATACATTATTTCTCTATCTTCCTCAGAACGATTTTCATGGTAAACGATTTCTTCAAGTTCTTCTTGTCTTCTAATAATTGTATTAAGTATGTCTGTAATTGGGTCCGGTATTTTTCCGTGTTCTAAGTCGTGAGTATTTTTGCTTTGTTCTTTTATAGATTCTAATGTTCTTCCCGGAATTCCAACAATAGTTGAACCTGGTGGTGCTGGTTTTGTAACTACTGAACCTGCACCTATTTTACAGTTTTCTCCTATTTCGATATCACCAAGAACTATTGCATTTGTTCCGACTACTACATTGTTTCCTATAGTTGGATGTCTTTTTTTACTTTCAAGACTAGTTCCACCCAATACTACACCTTTGTAAAGAAGCACATCATCTCCTACTATTGTCGTTTCACCGATAACTACTCCCATTCCATGATCAATAAAGAATCTTCTTCCTATTGTTGCACCAGGATGTATTTCAATTCCTGTTAAAAAACGGTTAATGTGTGAGATGTATCGTCCAATTAGAAGATGATTTTTTTTCCAAAACCAATGTGCTAATTTATGTAACCAAATAGCATGTAATCCTGGATAACATAATATTACTTCTATAGTGCTTTTTGCAGCAGGATCATTTGAGAAAACGGTTTTTATGTCTTCTTTCATTCCTTCAAACATGTATTTAATCCCTTTTAATTGTTTTAAAATTCTTTTCTTTATATATTTTTATATTTAATTCTATTTATTTTATGACTATAGTTAATAATATAACAATCGTTATATTTATATATGTTGATGACTAAATTTTTATTGTAGACTAATAAATTGATTATAATAGTATAATGATTGTGTTTGTTTTTTTTTTACAAAAAATATATAACAATGTTATGTTTTTTATTTTTTTAAAAAAGAATGAATTTAATTTATTACTTAAATGATGAACAATAAACTAATAATAGCTATGAATAATAATATGGAAGTGAAAGAATGGCAATTGAAAATATAAAAGTAATTAAAAAACCTATAGCAAATGATATTACTGAAACAATAGGAAATACCCCTTTGGTAAGAATCAACAAATTAACTGAAGGTTTGGATGCTGAAGTACTTGTAAAGGTTGAATCATTTAACCCTGTGAGCAGTGTTAAGGATAGAGTTGCAGTATCATTAATAGAAGAGGCAGAGAAAGAAGGAAAAATTAATAAGGATACCGTGTTGATAGAACCTACAAGTGGAAATACTGGAATAGGTTTAGCGTTTGCTGCAGCTGCAAAAGGGTATAAATTAAAAATTTTATTACCCGAAAATTTTTCAGAAGAAAGAAAAAAATTAATAAAAATATTTGGAGCAGAATTAATTGAAACACCGGCTTCCAAAGGGATACCAGGAGCAATTGAAGAAGCAAACAGAATACATGAAGAAATTGAAAATTCATTCATATTACAACAGTTTGAAAACAAAGCAAATCCAAAAGTGCATGAAATATTAACTGGAGAAGAAATATATTGGGATACTGATGGAAATGTTGATATTGTTGTTTCAGCAGCAGGAACTGGTGGAACAGCTACAGGAATAGCAAGAGCAATAAAACCTAAAAAAGAAGACTTTAAATTAGTGGTTGTTGAAGCAGCTTCTTCCCCTATAATTTCAAAAGGTCTAAAAGGTCCTCATAAAATCCAAGGAATCAGTCCCGGATTTGTAGCAGATAATTTGGATTTGGATTTGGTAGATGAAGTAATTACAGTTGAAGATGAAGATGCCGGACAAGGAACAATAAATCTAGCACAAAAAGAAGGAATACTTGCAGGAATTTCATCTGGTGCTGCAATACATGCAGCTATTGAATTAGCAAAACGACCTGAAAATAAAGGAAAAACAATTGTAGCAATATTGCCAGATACTGGTGAAAGGTATCTTAGTGTTGATTGGTTGGCAGAATTATATTACTAATCAATTTTATTACTTTATTTTTTTTTATTAATTCTCTCCGTAGAATTAAAAATTTTTTTAAACTTTTTTTTAACATTTAATTTTAAAAAACTTATACTAAAAATTACAAAGATTAATTATAGCTAATACAACAAAGGATTAAAAACTATGATTAATGTAACAACATTTTTAGATGCAAATTCATGTCGGTTAGATAAACCAGTGTACTACTCAATAGACCGTGGAATGAGATATAATTCAAGGGATATCCTCGGAATTATTTCTCATTTGGGTAGAACATTAATTGATTTGGGAATTGAAAAAGGAGATAGAGTTCTAATTTATTTAAATAATTCTCCGGAATACTTGTTTTCTTTCCTGGCATTATGGAGGATAGGAGCAGTTGCAGTACCAACTAATAGAATTTATACTATTCCTGAACTAAGATATTATCTTGAAGATTCTGGAGCAAAATTAATAATTACAGATGAAAAAATTCCAGAATTGAATGTTGATTGTTATATTATACCTGAACTTGACCAATATAAAGATGAGGAGATACTGGAAGCAGCAAATACTTCTTGGGATGATTTATGTCAGTTACAATATACTAGTGGTACAACTGGAAAACCGAAAGGTGCTATGTTAACTCATGGTAACTGGTTTAGTGCAATACAAAATGAATGCGATGTTCTTAAGATGACACAGGATAGTGTAATGTTTTGTATATATCCTATGGCACATGTGGGTATTTCATGGGCAATTGCAGCTTTGAGAACTGCAGCATTGTGCATTACTAAAAATTCATACACTTTTCCAGAATATCTTGACATAATTTTTGAAAATAAAGTTACACATGCAACAGGAATGCCACCGGTTATACATTCAATTGTATCAAATCCAAAGTTAGTTTCAAATAAGTTATACTCGGTTAAAAGCATGATATCTGGTGGGGGTCCATTACATCAAGATACTTGGAAAAAATTTTATAAAAAATATGGAATACCTATTCTAAATGCTTATGGATCATCAGAAACAATAGTTATTGGAACTGGAACAGTCATAAGGCCAGAAGATTATGCTTCAGCAGATAGATATGAAAGTGTTGGACATCCAGTTTGTTTTACAGAAATAAAAATTGTTGACACGGAAAATCCTAAAATAGAACTTGGTTTAAACGAACAGGGAGAGATTGCATTAAGAGGACCATCAACTGCCAAAGGATATTGGAATAAACCTGAAGCTAATAAAGAAACATTCACTTCTGATGGATGGTATTTATCAGGTGATATTGGTTATTTGGATGATAATAAAAGATTATTTATTACAGATCGTAAAAAAGATATGATAATCATGTCTGGATGGAAAATATATCCTACTGAAGTTGAAGAAGTTTTGATAGCTTATGATTCAGTGGATGAAATAGCAATATTCAGTATTCCTCATGAACACAGGGGTGAAATTCCTGCAGCAGCAGTTATCTGGAAAGATGGTGAAGATGAAGATGGTTTGATAGAATATGCAAAGGAAAACCTGGCCAGATATAAAATTCCTAGAAAAATATTCACAGTTAAGGAATTGCCACGTGTAAACAATTGGAAGTTACTTAGAAGAGATTTAAAATCTAAATTGTTATGATTTTTTCTGTTAATAATGAAAATAAATTTATATAATTTGATTCTATAAATATAAATAGTTACTATCAAATATTATTTGAGTGTTTTAAAATGCATGGAAAAACTATTAGTGAAAATGTTGAGGAATATTTGGAAACAATATACAAAAAAAGTCTTTCAGAGGGTATGGCTAAGACTACAGAAATTTCTAAGGATTTAGGAATAGCTCCAGGTAGTGTAACACAAATGCTTAAAAAATTAGAAGAAGAAGGTTATGTTAATTACTATCAATACAAAGGAGTTAAATTAACTGATAAAGGTTTTAAAATAGCTAGGAGCATAGTTCGTAAACACAGATTACTTGAAACATTTTTGTATAATACTTTAGGTATCGACGTAGAAGATTTACATGAACAAGCTTGTGCAATGGAACATTCATTATCCGATGAAGCCGAAAGAAAAATGTGTCAATTGTTAAATTATCCTGATGAATGCCCGGATGATCATAATATAATACCAATATGTAGTTTGGATATACCAACTTGTTATGAATGTTCAAAAATTCATAATATAGAGGAAATTCCAAAAAGAATAGAAAACTTAGTGGCTGTAGGAAATATGGTGCCTAATCAAGTTGGAAAAATTAAATTTATTCGGGGTAGTAATGAAGATCTCAAAGAATTTTTAGATAATGGGATTACATTAGAAACTGAAATTACATTAATTAGTTCTTCTCCATTAAATGGTCCTGTTAAAGTCTTAGTCGATGGTAAAGAATTACTTCTAAATAAAGAATCAACCAATAATCTTTTTGTACTTTTAGAATAAAATGCATTAATGATAACTATATTAATTAAGAAAATAAATAATTAATATTAATAAATATGGAGTGATTTTATGGCAAAATATAAATGTATGTTATGTGGTTGGGTATACGATTCAGAAAAAGGTGATGCAGCTCATGGTATTGAGCCAGGAACTTTATTTGAAGATTTACCTGATGATTGGAAATGCCCATTATGTGGTGCAACAAAAGACATGTTCCAAGAAGCTTAAATAATTTAGTAAATTTTAAAATTACTAACCATAACCTTCTTTTTAACTATTTTTGTATATTTAAAATCTAATAATTATGAAATAATTAATAATATTTATCATTTTAATTGTAATTATTTTTAAAAAATTATATATTAACATAAAGATATATTTAATAATATACAAATAACTATTTGATTATAGTTTTTATTATTTTTAACAACATTAAAGGTGGTGAAAAAATATGTTAATAGTTGAAGGAGAAGTAGGTGGAAAAAAATATAGAGAGCCATTTTCAAAAGGTATACTTTCAAAATCTTTGATTCGATCAGAAGTAGACCCAACCAAAGCATATGAGATAGCATCCGAAATAGAAGAATCAATTCAAAAAGACGGCACGGAAATCATTTCAATATCTGATTTAATTAGAACTGTTAGATTAAGGTTAGAAAAAGAAGATCCTGTACTTGCAAAAAAATATGTGGTATGGAAACAAATCAGAAGATCAAAAGATCCATTAATTATATTAATCGGTGGGGCATCAGGAATAGGAACATCTTCAATTTCCTTTGAACTTGCAAGTAAACTTGGTATAAAAAACATGCTAAGTACAGATATGATTCGTGAAGTAATGCGTAAAATGGTTTCAAAAGAATTATGTCCCACATTATTTGAATCAAGTTATACTGCAGAAGAAGCATTAAAAACTCCAGCACCACCAGAATTTGATAAAACATTGCTTGGTTTTAAAGATCATGTAGAAACAGTTAATGTGGGGTTAACTGGAGTAATTGAACGTTCAATTAAAGAAGGTATCAGTATTGTAATTGAAGGAGTTCATATTGTACCTGGATTTATTGATGAAGAATTATTGGAAAGACCAAATGTTTACATGTTTGTACTGGCATTAAGTGATGAAGAAATTCATAAAGGAAGATTCTATTCAAGATGTAGACGATTATGGGCAAGAAGACCATTAAAAAGATATTTAAAGCACTTTACATCAATTAGAAAAACCCATGATTACATAGTTGGAGTTGCTAAAAAGAATAATATTCCAGTTATCGAAAATATTGGTGTAACAACAACTATTGATGAAATGTTAGAATATATCATTACAGTTAAAGAAAAAGAACAACTAGAATAAGAATTACAAAAAAAACTACTTTTTTTCTTCAGCTATTTTTTTTTTAAATCATATTCAAACTTTGTTAATCATATCATTTTCAATTCATTTCTTTTTAAAAATAGATTTATTTTTAGTGTAATTAATTTATTATAATCATTTTTTTTCAAATATATATTAAATTTTCATCTAAAATCAGAATTATTTAAAAATAGAATATTAAATAAATATTATAAAAAAAAAGAAAATAGAAAGTATTTAAGCTTTCCAAAGTCCGTGGAGGGTACAGAATTCTCTTGCTTCTACACATTTTGCTTCAGGGATTTGGAAATAAGCTTCAGGTTTATCTCCAGGATTTAAGTATTGTTTGTGGATTTGACCATCGGCAATTAATTCAATCATTGCGATGTAGTGATCTTCATCCATTGGATGTTCTACTTCTCCAACTTTTACATGGTATCCACATTCTAATCTTGTAACAATAGGTACGTGTTTAGGAGCACCTTCACCTTCTGTTTTTGCTTCTATAACATTTAATTCAGAAACATCAACATCATTTCCTGGTTTAATAATTTCTATTACATTACCGCTGTTTTTACATAGTACGATACTTGTTTTATCAAAATCTGCCATTTTATCAACTCCATGAATTATAAAAAGTATTTTTGATTGTTTTTAACAATCTAGAAATCTTCTTGTGATAATTCGAAGTATGCTGATGGATGTTCACAAATAGGACATACTTCAGGTGGTTTTTCTCCTTTGTATACGAAACCACATTTTCTACATACCCATGTAATTTCTTCTGATCTGTTGAAGAATGTATCTCCTTCAACCATAGCTAATAATTTTCGGTATCTTTCTTCGTGGTGTGCTTCTACTAATCCGATATTTCTTAATCTGGTTGCAATAACAGGGAATCCTTCTTCATCAGCTATATCTGCAAATTCAGGGTACATTGATGTTGCTTCTTCATTTTCACCTTCAGCAGCTGCTTTTAAATTTTCTGCTGTGGTTCCGTAAGTGAATCCTACACTTGTTGGGATATCTATGCAGTCAACATCTTCTTTTAATTCTTGTATCATTTTGAATAATACTTTTGCGTGTTGGAATTCGTTGTCTGCTGTTAAAAGGAAAATTTCAGCAATTTTTTCAAATCCTTCTTTTTTTGCTATTTTTGAATACATTGTGTATCTGTTTCTTGCTTGACTTTCGCCAACAAATGCTTTGGATAAATTTTCTAATGTTTTAACCATTTTAAAATCACCTATATTAAATTATATTATATTAAAATTTAATTATTTTAATGCAATATGTTTTTATTTATCTTTTTTTCAAATATATATAAATTTTTATTTTATTTGAATTTTAATTTTATTAAGTAAAAAAGCTTTTTAAAAGGTAAATAATGTGGGAGGTTATTTAAAATATCCAAAGAATGGTAATTATAGCTGCAATTATAAATACTAATGGTGCTAATAATTTACTCACTGAAACTACTGATGATATAGTAGTTACTAACTCTGTTGAGTTGTTGGGACCAAGAGTTTTAATGTTTACTCTTGCTGTTGCAGATGCTACGCTAACTTCTTCCATATCATTCAATGCTTCTGGTATTAGTTCTAAAACGGATTGTATAATTTCATCCGAATGTTTGTATCCAACTGTTAATCCACCACCTGAGATGGTGTTAACCATGTGTGTGTCTGTTGTCATTGTTTCTATCATATCAATGTCAGGATATTCATTGTATACTGCTTCAAATAGTTTTTCTCTAAATCCTGTTTGCATATTATTTCCATCAAATACTATATACAACATTTTTTGATTATCTACTTCTGTAATCATTATTTTTACTCCACTTTCTCCAATTCCGTCTTTTATTGGAATTTCATCTAGTGGATTATAAGCATATCCCATTTTAATAGGATACATCTCTGGTTTTTCTATTTTATCAATTGCGTTTTCTATTTGAAGAACTCTATTATGTCCAGGTAGTAATCGTTCATAATTACCATTTAAACAATTATGACAATCTACCAGTACAACATCTTTTACGTTAGTAACATATTTGGTTTGATAAATCATGGATAAACCTACACCATAATCAATATCATCTCCAGGTTTTGGTGCGAATGTACTTAATAATATTGCTCCTTCATCAAAGAATTGTACTCCAATTTTTGAATCTTGATATTGAACTCTCTGGAATTTTGTTGCTTTATTTGAATAGTTTAATGTAGGTAATACCTCATTAATTGCTTCTGTAATCTTAGATACTTCTTTTGAAGCGACTGGATTAAAATCGTGTGTAGCCGCTCCGTGTGCAATAATTGAGAAGTCATCTAATTGATTTGCCATTATTGTTGGTAAGTTTCCTCCTCCAATATTTCCCACAGGGCCTGGATGAACACAAGGTGAAATATAATTTGCTTTAATTCCTTTTTGTGTTTTAAAACTAATTAATGATACTATGGTATCAATATTTTCTCCCATTTCACTAAATACTTCTTCCATAGCTATGGATCCTTCAGTTACTTGAGCAATAAATAAACTAAGTAATTCCAATCCACCAACACCAAGGTTACTTTTAATAGGTGATTCAATTATGGCTACAAATGCATATACTGCAATAGCAAGTACTAATGCTCCAATTATAGCTTTCATATAAATTGAATATACATTTTCAGGTGTCGCTAATGTCAAATTATTAATTAATATCCACATACTAATTGTTAAAATAGGTTGTATTGCAGATATTAAGACACCTTCAATGTATTTAATGTTGGAGGTTGACCATAATACTAAAGTTTCAACAGCAAAACCAAATAACATTCCCAGCATTAAACTGTTGGATGTAATGTCAACCTTAATAAATAATGAAATAATTGCTCCAAGTATGTAGAAGAAACATGTCACTAACAGAAATACAAATGCTAAGAACATTGCCTGTTTTAACTTAACGTGCCTTCCTTTAAGTTTATTCACAGTTGTATGTATTAATCCTCCTGATGCGATAGTGGTTAATCCAAAAAGGAAAAATGTTGTCGCAGCACCGTCGAGGAATGAATAAACTACAGAGTCCATACTCATGCCTGGTTGTAAACAATTAACTATTCCTCCAGTTACAATACTCACAACCAATATTAGAAATACGGAAATCTTTGTTTTAGGTAAGGTTACCAAGTATTTTGTTAATCCTATTATTCTTTCAGATAACCCCATTGTTACTTCTCCTGATTATATATACATAATTATATAATTATTAACAATATTAAATTTTTTTATTATAATTATTTAATGAATAAATTACAAAGTTATATATAATAATTTTTTATGGGGAATAATTTTGGAATATGAATTAAATACGCCATTAAATGATGAAGATATTAATAAGCTTAAAGCTGGAGATACTGTTTATTTATCAGGTAAAATTTTTACAGCTCGTGATAGTGCACATAAACGAATTATTGAATCTGGTGCACCAATGGATTTGGAAGGTGTAGTATTATTCCATGCAGGTCCAATTATTAAACAAAAAGATGATGAATATGAAATTGTAGCTGTCGGCCCTACAACAAGTATGCGTATGAACCCTTATGAAGCCGATGTATTGGATATGGGTGTTAAAGCAGTAATTGGTAAAGGTGGAATGGATGAAAAAACTCAAGATGCTTTAGTACGAAATAATGCTGTTTTCTTAACAGCTGTAGGTGGTTGTGCAGCGTTATATGTGAATGGAATTAACAAAGTTGATTCTGTTAAATGGTTGGATTTAGGTATGCCCGAAGCTATCTGGGAATTGGATGTAAAGCATTTTGGTCCATTGATTGTTACTATGGATTCAAACAATGAAAATTTGTATAAAAAAAATAAATGAGGTTATTCCTTTGAGAGAAAGAACGATGGTATTATTTATGGGTATTTTATCTATTGTTTTAATTGGGTTATTTTTTGTAGTAACGCCAAGTTTTATTACAGAAAATGCTGATGTAAAACATTTTGAAGATAATGATTATTCTTTTGACATGTCAAAAGCTTGGACTGTAAATGAATATGATGACTTATTAAAAACACCTTTTTTATCTAGTAGTCCAAATTCTATTATTGTAAATCCAGTGGATAGTAATCAATTTAAATATTATAATGGTAGTGTAGAAGATTTGACGGCAAATGGTACAATTCTTAATACTAGTACAACTAATGCAACTGATGTGGTGATTGTTAAAACTGAGATTACAAAACATAGTTCACTTCCAAATGGAATAACATTAGATGATGCATATAAATCTGATAGTTTATATTCATTGATGTACGATTCTGGAAAATTTGATATGGTTAATGATTCAGTTATGACCATTGATGGTAAAAATGCTCATCAATTTAATTATAGAGTTAGTTATGTTACATATCAAGATACCTGGATTGAAGATAATGGACAGTATATACGAATATTAAGTCAAGCACCAAATTCTGTTTATGAAAATGCAGTGCCACAATTTGATTTTTTACTTAACACGTTTAAAGTAAAATAATCTATTTTCTTTTTATTTTAAAAAAAATTAAAAAAAGTATTTTTTTTTTATTTCATGGAGTTTATTAAGTCTCTTACAACATCATCAGTACCGTTTTGAGCATTGCTTGTTTGGATTTCATAAATAGTGTCATCTTTAACAAACCAGTATTTAGTAATGTTCATTGTGCTATTTTTAGACACAGCTACTGTTTTAATTACATCTTTGTCATTGTTCATTTCAAATTTTGATGTTGTAACATTATAATTATCAGCAATTTTTTCTTCATATCCTTTTACAGCAGCCTCTAAATCACTTTTTATGTTGGTAGAAGCGATAATTAGTACATTAGTGCCATTAGATATTGTTAAACTATTTCCATCAGAGTTTTGAACAGTATATCCCGAAGATAACTTAATTGTTTCTCCATTGAAATTTATTTTATTTAAAGGTGAAATAGGACTGAAGAGATATGCTCCAGCTAATAGAATTAGAACAATTACTATTCCAATCATATGTATTCGTTTCATTTTTTTCCCTCCTACTTTTCCTTAACTTTATTTTTAATTTTATTAAGATATCTATTTTCTGATTGATAAATTTATACTTTAATTAAACATATATTATTATATAAATAATTTTAGTGATAATAAAATGAATGATAAACTAGAAAATATATTTACTAATTTTGCAAATTCTCACGAAGATACATTAAAAGAAATAGGGATGTCAAAAGAATCATTTATTGAACAAGCAAAAGATTGGGGTAAAACTGAAGAAGGTAAGTTAGAAATACAAAAATTCATTTTACAACAGGAAATAAAAGATTTAGAAAAACAGGTATCTGATTTAAAAAATAGTATAGATAAAAAGCAAAAATCTATTGATGAAATTAATATAGAATTGAGTAATTTAAGTGGTGATTAGTTATGGTAGAATTGTCTATTAAAAAAGTTGCTAGAAGAAAAGATAAGGATGATCCTGATAGTCCTATGATGGTTGAAATTCCTAGTGTAATTGTTGATGGTTATGGAATTCGTGATGGCGATCAAGTAGAATGGACTTATTTTATTAATTGTAAAAATCAAAAGAAAGCAACTCTTAAGTATGAATATAAAGGTTTTTAACCTTTTTAACACTATTTTTTATTATATATTTGATATTTTTTTTAGTTATTATTACATATATATCCCCTTTAGTAATACCTTTGTAATACTTTTTAGTAAATTTATTTATATACTAGTATTACTAAATTATTACTTGTAAGATTATTTATTTATAAGGAGGTATTACTTATGGAACAACTTGAACGTTTTATTGGAATATTGGAAGGACTCAAAATGACGATAGTGGGGGGAATATTCCTTTTAATAAGTTTATATTTTGTTTTAACAGGAACATCTATACCATCTTACATGGATCCTGCTTGGGTGACAGTATTCATTTGTGGTATACCATTGGTGTATCTGGCATTAACAAGATTAATAAACGAACATTGGATTTCTTCTGCACTATTAATTGTAATGGCAATGGTTGCTTCAATTTATATTGGAGAAATATTTGCTGCAGGAGAAGTAACATTCATTATGGCACTAGGTGCATTACTTGAAGATTATACTGTTGAAAGATCTAAACGTGGATTAACAGATTTAATCAATCTCAAACCTGAAAAAGGTAGACTATTAATTAATGAAAATGGTCAAACAATTGAAAAAGAAGTACAAGCTACAGATATTCAAATCGGTGATATTTTAAGAGTATTGCCTGGAGAAAAAATACCTGTGGATGGGGTAATAATTGATGGGGATACGTCTGTAGATCAATCAGTTATGACGGGTGAATCTTTACCTTTAGACAAAACAATAGATGACGAGGTATTTTCCGGAACTTTGAATTTACATGGTTCTATAGATATTAAAGCTACTAAAGTTGGAACAGATTCATCACTTGAAAAACTTATCCGGTTAGTACAGGAAGCTGATGAAAAACAGGCACCTACTCAGAGAATTGCAGATAAATGGGCAACTTGGTTAGTTCCTGTTGCATTAGCTATAGCAATAGTTACTTATTTGATTACTGGTAACCTTGAAAGGGGAGTTACTATTTTGGTAGTATTTTGTCCTTGTGCATTAATTTTGGCTACTCCAACTGCTATTATGGCTGCAATTGGTCAGGCAACTAAACAGGGAGTGTTAATTAAGTCTGGAGAAGCTTTAGAAATAATGGGAAATGTTGATACTATAACTTTTGATAAAACTGGAACATTGACCTTTGGAAATTTAGAAGTTTCTGATATTGTATCATTAGCAAAAGATATTACAGAAGAAGAGTTAACTAAATATGTAACTATTTCTGAAGTTAAATCAGAACATCCAATAGGTAAGGCAATAGTTAATCATAGTAAAGAAAATGGTAAAGAATATGATGAACCCGATACATTTGAAATGATTCCAGGTAAAGGAGTTAAAGTGCAGTATAAAGATGATGTTATATTATCTGGTACGACAAGATTTATGGAAGATAATAATATTGATATAATAGATTCATGTCATAAAGAATTAGACTTATTAAGAAATGAAGGTAAAGCTTCAATTGTTGTAGCATTAAATAATAGAATAATTGGGGTAATAGGTTTATCAGATGTTTTAAGAGAAAATGCAGAAGCTGTAGTAAGTACACTTAAAAATGATCTTGAAACAAATGTTGAATTATTGACTGGTGATAATTATAAAGCAGCAAATTATTTTGCTTCAAAAGTTGGAATAACTGATGTTCATTCGGAATTATTACCAGAAAATAAAGTAGAAATTGTAGAGCAATTAAAATCATCCAATAAAAAAGTTTGTATGGTTGGTGATGGAGTAAATGATGCTCCTGCATTAAAAACAGCAGATGTAAGTGTAGCTATGGGTGGTATGGGTAGTGATATTGCTATTGATGCTGCTGACATGGCATTATTGGGTGATGATATAGAAAAATTACCATATTTAAAAAAATTATCAAATGCAACTTTATTTACTATTCATTTAAGTATAACAATTTCAATGATTATTAATGCCATAGCAATAATATGTTCGGTGTTAGGATGGTTAAATCCAATTACGGGGGCTTTAGTACATAATGTAGGATCTTGTGCTGTTGTAATGTTAGCTGCATCATTATATGATCGAGACTTTTCAAAGTATGTAATTAGTTCATAATTTCATTTTTTCCTCCTTATTATTTTAAATATTTTTAATATTTTTTTTGCTTTTTAGAACTCTTTTTTAAGAATTTAATATCTATATTATGAACAGTATTATGTTTTTCATATTGTTCGAAAAGATTTTTTTGTTGTAAGACATTAGAGAACGATTTTGTAGTTATTAAATCTGAAATAATTCTGATTATTTTTTTGTAAATTAAAATTGTATTAATTATAAAATAAGTAAATGGCAATAATTATATTATTTATAATTTTTTATGAATATCTGTTATATAATATTCATTGTATAAATAATTATTCTATTTTTTTATCAAATGTTTTTATATAAGTTTTTTAAAAAATATTAATATTAATTAAAAATTTTATTTCAGCTATATTTTTTTTAATAGTTAGGAATTATGAATTTTTTTTTTGTTTATGATATATAATTATTCGGAGATTAAATTATGCCTATTAAAAATAAGTATAATTCAGGAATGGAAGATTTGGATGAAGCATTTAAGGATTATAAGTTACATTTAACTATTTTGCTTTGTGTAATCATTTCAGAATATATAGGTGTGATAGCATTAGAAATTGCTGGAGTAAATATTGTTCTCATGCCTTTATTATATGCATTAGTATTGGCAATAGCATTTTATATAACAAAACCATTTAAATGGATAGATAAAAAACAATCTTCTGAATCTTCTGCTATTATGATGTTACTTGTTGGTCCGTTATTGGTTAAATTAGCGATTGCAAGTGGTCAAAATTTACCAATTATTTTTGATGTTGGAGCAGCAATATTATTAGAACAATTAGGAAACTTTGGAACAATATTGATTGGTTTGCCTATTGCTTTATTGTTGGGTTTTAAACGTGAATCTATAGGTATGACTAGTTCTATTTGTCGTGAACCACAAATGGCCGTGGTTATGGATAGGTATGGGTTTACTTCACCTGAAACAAGGGGTTTTTTTACAGTTTTCTTAATAGGAACCGTGTTAGGAACGCCATTTATTAGTATTATGACTAGTATTCTAGCTTATTTGATACCTTTACATCCATTTGCATATGGAATGGCATGTGGTATTGGTAGTGCAAGTATGAATGCTGCAGCGGTTGCTTCATTGTCTGCAGTATATCCACAATATGCCGGTCAATTAGAAGCATTTAGTGGAATGGCTAATTTGATAGCTATGGTAACAGGAATGTATGTTTATATTTTTGCAGCTATTCCAATAACTGAAAAATTATATGATATTCTTGAACCTATAAGCGATAGGATAACTGGAAGAAATTACGATGAAGAGGAAATTTAAATGAAAGCTAATTTATCACTTAAAATGATTGGTGAATGGATAGGAATTCTTTTGATATTTTCTGTCATGGCTGCAATAGGAAATTGGGTAGGATACCAGTATCCATTTCAGGAATCTTTAATTGGAATGTTTATTCTATGTTTTATTTCATTATTGGGTTTAATAGTTGAAAAGCTATTTCCATTTGAAAATGTTCCAGCTATTATCTATATCAGTTTAATAGGTTTATTTGTAGCATTGCCATGGTTTCCATTAGCAGAACCAATCATTTATTATACTTCAAAAGTTGATTTAATTTCTTTAACAACAGTTTTATTAGCATATGCTGGAATTGCTATGGGTAAAGATTTAGATAGTTTCAAAAAAGTTGGAATTAGGGGTATTATAGTGACTTTTGCCGTTATTTTTGGAACTTATATAGGATCAGCAATTATTGCACAAGTTGCATTAATGTATACAGGAATGATTTAATCATTATCTCTGTTTTTAATATTTTTTTTTTAAAAAACTATTAGGTTGGTTTAAATTGGTTAAAGATTCTAAAAAAAGTCTTTTAAACGATTATAAATTATATTTAACAATTTTAATAATTTCAATATTTTCATTAGCCTATGGAACAATTAAACTACCTATCTTTTCAAATGTAAATTTAATTATTTTCCCATTTATTATTTCATTATTTTTGGCAATTTTGTTTTATATTTTAAAACCATTTAAGTGGGTTAACTATAATCAATCTAAAAAATGTACAAGTTTAATATTAATACTCATTGGTCCTTTATTAGTTAAACTTGCAATTGCCAGTGGACAAAATATTTCTTTGTTATTTAATGTTGGACCTTTATTATTTTTAAAAGAGTTGGGAAGCATTGGAACAGTATTGATTGGTTTGCCTATTGCTTTATTGTTGGGTTTTAAACGTGAGTCTATAGGTATGACTAGTTCTATTTGTCGTGAACCACAATTGGCTGTGTTGATTGAAAAATACGGCTTTGATTCAGATGAAGTTAAAGGTTTTTTCATCGTATATTTGATTGGTATAGTATTAGGGACAGTATTTATAACTTTTTTGGTTAATTTCTTGTGTTATGTTATTCCATTACATCCTTACAGTTTTGCACTAGCGACTGGTATTGGTAGTACGAGTATGAACGTTGCAGCTATTTCTTCACTCACTTCACTTTATCCGGAATTGTCAGAAAATCTGTTGGCATTTAGTGGAATCTCTAATTTAGTTTCACTTATATTTGGTATATATGTATATATTTTTATTTCATTACCACTGACGGAGAAAATATATAATAAATTGCATCGTTATTTTAAATAATGTTTTATAATAAAACTATTAAAATACACACTCCTTATTTTAATTTTTTTTAATGTTAATTAATTTCAATATTTACTTATATATTTAAATTTATTTAGTTAAACTATTATAAATTAAAATATAGAATTATAAGGAGAATTAATCTATGAGTGATTCAATTATAGAAAAATCAACAGATTTAATAGAAAAATTAAGACAAGATAATCCATTAACACATTGTATTACAAATGTTGTTACAGTAAAAGATTGTGCAAATGCAGTTCTTGCGGTAGGTGGATCACCTATTATGGCTAATGCTCCTGAAGAAGCAGAGGAAATAGTTACCCTAGCAAATTCATTAGTGATAAATATTGGTACATTAACTACTGAACAAATTAAAACAATGAAAAAATCAGCTAAACAAGCAACAATTATGGGAAAACCATTTGTACTTGATCCGGTGGGAGTAGGTATTAGTAAAATCAGAAATGAGACTCCAATAAACATTATTAAAGAATCAAAACCTGCAATAATTAGGGGAAACTTATCCGAAATTAAAGCTATTGCAATGTTTTATGGAATTTTGGAGGAGTTTACAACTGCAAAAGGAGTCGATGTAGCTGAAACGGATATAATTAATGATGAAACATTAGAAATCAATGCTCAAATAGTTAAAAATATTGCTGAAAAACTTGATACAACTATTGCAGTATCAGGTCCTATAGATATAGTTTCAAATGGTAAAGAAGTTTATCTCCTTAAGAATGGGGATGCCATGATGGGAAATATTACTGGAACTGGATGTATGTTAGGTTGTATTATGGGAGCTTATGTTGCGATAGGGGATCCATTAATAGCTGCAGTTACGGCAACAAGTGTAATGGCAATTGCTGGAGAAATAGCATCACAAACTACTAAATTCAACAATCAGGGAACAGGTTCATTTGGAACATATCTAATTGATGAATTATCAAAGATGAATCCAGAAACATTTAAAGAATATGTAAATATTATTAAAATATAGGAATGGTAATATGAAAGATTTCGGATTATATCTAGTTACAGACCAATTTGATTTGACTGAAGATGAATTTTTAAATGTTATAGAGCAATCTATTTTGGGTGGAGTATCCATTGTTCAAATAAGGGAAAAGACCAGTACTACAAAGGATTTTTATGATTTGGCTAAAAAATCTAAAAAAATTACTGATAAATATGATATTCCATTAATTATCAATGATAGAATTGATGTAGCTCAAGCAGTTGATGCTGCCGGTGTACACTTAGGTCAGGAGGATATGCCTTGTGATATAGCTCGTTGTATTTTAGGACCAGATAAAACAATTGGTATAAGTGCCTGTACTTATGAAGAAGCATTAAAAGCACAAAATGATGGTGCAGATTATTTAGGGGTTGGTGCCATTATAGAAACAAGCACAAAACAAGATGCAAATATAGCTACACCCGCCGAATTGCAAAAAATCAAAGAATGTATTGAAATACCTACAATTGCCATTGGTGGAATTAAAGAATCAAACGCTAAGGAAATTGTAAATACTTATGATTTTGATGGTGTTGCCGTAGTATCCGCAATAATGTTGAGTGAAAATCCACGTGAATCTTCTGAAAAATTACTTAAAGAGATTCAAAAATAATAAACAGTGTATGGTTTTTATTGAATTTGAAATATTGAAATTAAAAATTAGATATAATTTAGTTTGGATAGTTAGTTTTTTTTATATAGAAAAATCAGAGTTTTTAATAAGGGAATATATAATTTAATTTCTTATTTCATTTTTTCAAGAAATTCTATATATTCATTTAATGTATTTTGATTTATTGAATAATAACACATTTTTCCATCTCTTTTAACGTTCATCAATTTACAATCAGTTAATTGTTTCATGTGATGGGATAAAGTTGGTTGTGTAATATCAAATTTTTCCAGAATATTGTTTGCACACATTTTCTTTTTAGAAGTTAAAAGTGTAATTTCAACTCTTTTTGGTTCACTTAAAGCTTTTGAAATTTTAGATATTTCCTCAATTTTCATTCTAATTACCTATTTTTTTTATTAATATATTTTATAGTTTTATTAATATAATACTATTGTCATTTTTTTTAATTTAATTCAATTTTTTTTCAAATATAATGAAATTATTATATCTAATAAAAGGAATATATTTTTTTTAAGATTTTTAATTCTTCAATTGATAAAAAATTTTAAAAAAATATGATGTTTATTCATCACATACAAAAAATAGGAAATCACTTTCTAATGCAGCATCAAAGAAAGTGTCAATTAAATCCATTGAAACATATTCACTATTGATTAATTCTATTTGTGTTTCAACACCAATATCCGTTAAACAATCGTAAAGTGCATCAAGATTTCTTCCGTAATAATCGGGTAAATCCAGTTTTTTAATTAAATAATCATGAGACTCTTTTTTGATTTTTTTTCCATCTAATTTAATGTATTTCAAATTAACACTTCCTTAGATTTCGGTAAATGTGTTATAATGGTCTTCAGTATAATATACTCTATAGTTTTCTGTAGAATATACTATTCTTTTAGGTCCTCTACTTGTTCCGTTTGCATCAATGTCACATTCGATGTATTTTTTTTTGCTATGAGGTAAGATACCTTGTCTATTAGTAAATACATCTCCTCCAATACTTTTACCTGGTGCGTATTCTTTAAGTGGACCACCTTGCCAACCGTAACTTTGTGCTTCTTTTTTAGTTATATAATTGCTTGGTAACTTGTGAAATTGTTTGATATAAGCAGCAACTTCAAATGCACTAACATATTCACCACTTTCAACAACACTAACATTTGTAATGTTGTTTGTGGATAAATCTGAACTATTTGAATCAGAAATAGCATCAGATCCAAATAAACACCCAAGAATTGCTATTAAAATTACAGCAATTGCAGATATTATTTTTTTATCCAATTATTTACCTCCCGAAAATCAATATTATCTATTATTATTTTTTAATTAAGTTACTATTAAAAATTTTTAGATAGTAATTTAAGTTATTTCTCTTAATCTATGAATTATGTCCTGTTTTAAAAATTCTTAACATTTAGTTTTATTAATTTATCAAATTTGATTATCTTTTTTAAAAAATATACTATTTAATATTTAATTTATTATACATATTTTAATTATTGATAACTTTATATAGTATTTTGTTTAATAGTATAATTGATAAGAAAAGTAATACAAATTACTATATTTCTTATTACATAATTCAAGAGGAATATTATGAAACAGAACATCACCAAGACGTTCTTATTATTAACATTAGTATTTCTTTTAGTTAGTTTGACGGCAGTTAACGCATCGGATAACAATAATACATGTGATATGTATAATTCTTCAACACTTAATCAAGAGAATGCAGATTCACATTTAGAAAATCAACAAGCAGTCAACGAACAAACTATAAAGTCGGTTAATAATAGGAATAACGTAACAAAGCAGGAAATTAACAAAAAACAAAAATTTAACAACATCAGAAAAAGTGAAGATAAAATTGAAACAACATTATCCATCAAATTTCTAAACAATGAAGAAGATGAGATATCGACAGAAAACTACCTATTTACACACATTGACGAAGAATACACATTAGACATTTCTTTAACAGAAGATGAGCATGAAACACCTATTACCGGAAAAATTAACTTATATCTATTGGATAATCCTATTGCAGAAGAGATAATTCTAGATAATACCGGACAAATTCAAAAAACATATACCATAAACAAAACAGGTTCATCATTAACAATCTATGCAGAGTATGAGGGGAATGAAAATTACTCCCCACAATCCAGCCAGATATTATACGTTGACTCAGAAGCTTATCAAACATCCTTAACATTGAATGAGATAGATAATTCACCTATAAATTCAACAATTAATATCACTGGAAAATTGTACTACAAAGACAACATTCCAATACCAAATTCAAATATATTTATATCACTCAACAATAATCGGATTACATCCGCAACAACAGACAGTGATGGAAAATATTCGACAAGTTATAAGTTAGAAAATCTTCCGGTACAGGATATGGCAAAACTTCAAGTAGAATTTATATCTCCATCTGAAAAATTTACCGATGCATTCAACGAAAAAAACTTTGACATTGAAAAAATTTCAAGTATAATTACAATTGATGATATCGGTACATTATCTGTTAGAACTCCAAAAAGATTAGGAGGTAGTGTGATTGATGAAAATAAGGTTCCATATACTGGAACTTTAAAAGTTAAAATAATTGATAAGGAAACTGGAGAAATCTATTATTCTAATGATACAGTAGTAATTAATAAAGGAGTTTTTACATTTAATTTCTCACCTGAAAAAGCATTAAACTATAATTTAACATTATTAATAGAAGAAAATGAATATTTTTTAGAATCTTACAAAAATTTGGAATTTAATGTTGAAAAAGCTCAATTTACTTTAAATTTTGAAGAAGTTTATGAATCATTAGTTTTAGATAACGTTTCAATAAATGCACAATTAATAGATCAAAATAATAATCCCGTATCCAATATTCCCATAATAATTCAAACTGACAATGAAATGTTGGGAACAATTAAAACAGATAGTAATGGAAACATTAATTTTTCAGATTATATTTTCCAGGAAGTAATTGATGATGATTTCTTTTCAGTTTACTTTTATATAGAAGAAACTGATGATAACGAATATCTATACGAAGAATCTAGTTATTATTTATCTAAACGAAACGTTCAGATTACTCTAAACACCAGTGAAACAGTAACAATCAATAAAACAATTGACATTCAAGGATGCGTTTTAGATGCTCATGATAATAACATAATACCTTCTGGTAATATGAAACTTTTCATCAATAGTCAAGAAATAACCCAAATTCCTATTAATCCTGAAGGAAATTTTATAGCAAGTATAAATGTCAATGAAGATTACATAGGTCAATCCAAATTATTCATTGAAACATTATTTGTCCCTGAAAATCACGGAATATATTACTCAGATAAATTTGAATATGCAGAAGTAATACATGAACTTTTAAAAACTAATCTAGAAATCATATCAGTCGATTCAAATGTTGGAGATAACATAACAATCACAGTTAAATTACAAGATGAAAACAATAATAACTTGAATGAAACAGTTTCGTTGAGTATTAGGGATTCACAATTCAATCCGCAATACAATCAAAATCTACCATTAACTAATGGAATAGTAACGATAAGTTTCATACCAGCACAAGAAGGAGTATACTACATATTCACACAATATAATGGAAAAGAAAACATTTATTCATCATCAACAGATGAATTAGAAATAAGTGTAGAAAAAAATCCTACATTAATCTATTTAAATCCAATAAAAAATCCAACATATGTCAACGATACGATAATAATCTCAGGAATATTAAATGATAATCATAATAATCCTATTCCACATGCAAATATATCTATAGAAATATATAATTCAACCACTACTAATTTAACATCAATTCAAACAGATTCTCAAGGAAGATATGCTACAAATTTCACTCCAAAAACTATTGCAGAAAATATTTCAATCAGAGTTAATTATAATGGAAGTAATGTATTCAATGGTAATTATAACCTAACGGAAATTCAGGTAATAAAACATAATTCAACCACATGCCTTGATTTATTGGAAACTCCAATAAAATATAATAACATAATTACAATCAAAGGAAATGTAACAGAAAAACTTGATAATTCTCCGGCAAACGGTAGCATTACCATTAAAATAAACAATGAACTAATTGAAACAATATCCTTAGAAAACGGAACATTCCAATATGATTATTTAGTTAAAGAAGTTAGCAATAATAACATTATTCTGATCGAATTCCTAGAAAATGAGGTTTATAACCCATCAGAAACGATTTGTTTATTTAACGTTACAGCACTTCAAACATCTATCAATATACATCCAATAAATGACACCAGGGTAAACACAAAAGTAACAATATCCGGAACAATAACAGATGAAAATGATGAAAATTTAACAACATATTTGAAAGTAAAAATCAATGATGAAGAATTAAACCAATTCATCAAAGCAAATAACGGTGTATTTTCATTTGAATACATACCTCAAGAAGTATCCGAATACACGGTAAATATTTCCTATGTAGGAGATGACTTGCATTATATTTCATCAAACAGCGTATCAAAATTCAACACAACAAGATCAACACTATACTTGGAAAACATCACTACAACAGTAGATGATAAAGAAAAAACAGTGACAATAACAGGAGAAGTATCCAACCCAGAAAATATATCTACAGAAAACGTTGAAATTACTATAAAAATTGGAGAAGAAACTTATGTTGCTAAAATAAATGAAAACGGAACTTTCAATGTTACAAGTGATGTATTGACACCCGGTTCTTATCCAATAAGCATCGAAATTAACCAAACAGAATACTTTGATTATTACAATCAAAATTTAACTACAATACATATAAAAAAGGATAATCCAATAATTAGTTTAAAAGAGATTACAAATGCCACGTATTCTGTTGAACAATTAATTATAGGTAACCTTACAGATTCATATAATCGACCATTGAATAATACTCAATTATTAATAATTATAGGTGATGAAACATACAATTTAATCACCGATAATGAAGGAATATTCAAGAAATCCATTGGTAGTTTTATAGCTGGATTGAATACTATTTTCATAGAAGTACCTGAAACAGAATACATTTATTCAGCAGAGTACAATACAACATTTTCGGCAAATAAACAGTTTTCCAAAATACTCCTGGATGAAAACACTAGAATAATTCCTGGAGAAGATATTAATATCAAAGGACAATTATTTGACATAAATAATATCCCAATTAATGATAAGCAACTAAATATTACTGTTAATAATAAAAATTATATAGCATATAGTGATGAAAACGGACAGTTTAATATCACAGAAAAAAATGCTAGAGTAGGTTCATATAATATTAAAGTAACATTTGAAGACTCAAATTATGAGCCATCTAATTCAAGCAAAACACTAAATGTTACAAAGTTATCAGTTAATCTGGTAGTAGAAGATGTAGTTTCAGTTGTGGGAGAAAACATTACTCTAAAAGCAAGGGTAACAGACGAATATGGAAATAATGTCAATGGAGGTAATTTAGTTTTCAAACTTAATGGTAGAAGTCTGAGAATGGATGATAGGTTTGATACAAATGTTGCTGCAGTACGTAAATTATCAGTAATAAATGGTCTTGTGGAATACACGATTCCGGCAGACATATATTTAAGAAATGGAAAAAACATTTCTGCATCATATAGTGGATCATATAAGTATGAAAGTGCAAAATCAAACATTGCATTAGCCAGCATAAAATTAAGAGATGCTAAATTGCAAGTAACAACATCAAATAACCTTGCAAAACAACATGAAAACATTACTTTCATAGTTAATATTGAAGATATAACTAAAAATTCTTTTAATGAGAATATCATAAATCAAAATGCATCAGTATTCTTTAAAATTAATGATGTATCAATTAGGGATGATAAAGGAAATATTATTTATGTTCCTGTAGTTAATTCAACTGCAAAATATAATTATTCTACAAACATAATGGCTTCCGTAGATAATGATAATAATTTAAGGAATTATACCGTAACGGCAGTCTATGTAAATCCAAATTATTATCCAACAGTTAGAAATTCAACATATTTCAATATAGAAAAATCAAATGTGACAATTAATGTCACCACTGCTAAAGTTAGTGGCAATTTATTACATCTTAAAGCATCTTTGAAAGATTATTTGGGATATAATCTAGTTGGAGAAAATAAGGTTTGTGTGAAAATAAATGGAGTAACATATAAAGAAAACAATCTAAATAAATATTTCCAAATTTCTGATGGAATTTTGGATATAGACAGTATTAATATAGAAAACAATACAATTAGGACAGTAGAAATAATCACAGGAGAAAGACAAGCATATAATGCTGCTAGAATCACAATTAATAATTTGATGATAGAAAGTTAAAATGATCTTTTTTTCTCTTTTTATTTTTTTTTTTTAAGATTTAAAAAGTTAAGGTAAGACTAAAAATATAATTATCATTTCCACCATAGATTTAACTATAAATTGAGAGGTAAAAAAGTGGATTCTTTTAACACGATAAATGGATTTATAACTCTTTTAATTTTCATATATGCTTTATATATATTACCAAAAGCAATCGGAGAAATAAAAGGTATATACATGGAAAAACCAGATGAATTCTTTGGGAAATTTGAACAAGATTGCAAATGGACACATGGAACAACATATGGAATAGGAGCATTATCATATCTTTTAATCGTTGTATTATTAGTAATATGGAATCAAATAAATAATTATTTGGGAATAGTTATAGCGAATATTTTACTGATAATAATTCTCATAATGGCTAAATACTACTATGATAAAAAAAGTAGTATAAATTCAGAAAAGGCATATCACAAAAATATTGAAGATGGTTTTCTTAAAGAAACAGATGCAATGCCAAATACTGAAGGACGATTAACAAAAATATATAAAAAAATCCTAAAAAAATAAGTAATTTATTTAAATCTTTTTTTATTAATTCTAATCTTTTTTTCAGATTATATAATATCATTCTAGATTTTTTTTACATTTCAATAAATTATAAAAATTTATTTCAATATATTATTATTAAACAAATTTTAAGAGAAAAATAAAATGATAAAAGAAAGTAATCAAAAATTGGAAGAAATTAGTACAATTATAGATAAACTGAGGGATAAATGTCCATTAACTCACTGTATAACAAATTATGTTACTATAAATGATTGTGCAAATGCTGTTCTGGCTATTGGTGGTTCACCTGCAATGGCAAATGAAGAACCAGAAATTGCCGAATTTGTTAATTTGGCTGGTGCAACAATCATTAACCTTGGAAATCTATTGGAAAA
Source organism: Methanosphaera stadtmanae (assembly GCA_015062805.1). GTDB lineage: Archaea > Methanobacteriota > Methanobacteria > Methanobacteriales > Methanobacteriaceae > Methanosphaera > Methanosphaera stadtmanae_C. The sequence goes on along the minus strand of SUTQ01000003.1, from coordinate 1,093 downwards.
CCAAATAGGAGCAATGAAAAAAGCCGCCATAGAAACTAAAAATACGGGGACTCCTCTTGTTTTAGATCCCGTTGCAGTAGGAGTTTCACAATTAAGAAATGAAATGACAAAAGAAGTCATAAATCTTTCAAATATTGATATTATTAGAGGAAACATGTCTGAAATAAAATCAATAGCTAATCTATATAGTATTTTGGATGAAACCTCTGTAGCTAAAGGTGTTGACGTGGCAGAAAGTGATATCATCACTATAGATAATGTTGAAAATAATGCTGAATTAGTTGCTCAAGTAGCTAAAAAATTAGATACAACAATAGCCGTTTCTGGAAAAATAGATATAATAACTAATGGAGAAAGTATTTACTATATTGATAATGGTGAAGAAATAATGTCAAAAATAACGGGTAGTGGCTGTATGTTAAGTTGTGTTATCGGAGCTTTTTCAGCAATTGCTGAACCATTGGATGCTGCAATTATAGGCAGTTTATCTATGGCAGTTGCCGGTGAATTAGCATATAAGACATGCTTACGTAATAAACAAGGTTCAGGATCATTTAGAACATACTTAATAGATGAACTATATAATATGAATGATAAAAAAATCATCAAATATGGAAAATTATATGAGAATATATGAGGTGAATAAAATGATTACAGCAGATTTTGCAATAGTACCTGTAGGCACTAAAAATACTGAATGTAAAGAATATGTAACAAAAGCAGTACGTGTAGTAAAGGATTCAGGATTAAATTACCAATTAACAGGAATGTCTACTTTAATTGAAGCTGACAATTATAAACAATTATATGATGTAATAGCTAAAGCACAAGAAGCAGTTTTTGAAGTTGGAACAGACAGAGTTTATACTATAATTAAAGTAGATGATCGACGTGATAAAGAAAATAGAACTTTGGACGCAAAAGTAGATGATGTTCAAGAACTCTTAAAATAATTCTCTTCTTTTTTTAAATTTTTAAAATTAATTTCTTTTAATTAGAAAAATGTCTCATTAATATATTGTGCAATATTTTCTATTTATGTTGATTGGGTTGGTTTGTTGAGCATAGTATGTGCTACAAAAAGCGTATCACT
>SUTQ01000045.1 GCA_015062805.1 Methanosphaera stadtmanae | reverse complement strand
TAACTTCAGTTATTTCTGGAGAACAACATGGATAATCGTCTACTGGACAATCAGAATCAGATGGTGGAGAATTTTTTGGTGGATCGTTGTTTCTGTCTGGATTGTATGGATACCAGTCTATAGATGTAATTACGTTATAATCACTACGATCTAAATTCTCAATTCTCCATTGGAACATCTCATGTTCACTGTTGCTTAATAGTTCGAAGTTTATTTCTTTATCGTTTTCGTTAGTTTGTCTTAGACAATATTGTTTGCCATCATATTTGATACAAAATGTTCCATCATTATTGAATTCGAAATGTGAATAAACATTATCTTGACCTAATACATCAGAGTCTGATCCTAATACTGCATTTTTATAATTCATAACATACATGTATCTACCATTATATTGAGCAGAAACAATCTGAGTGTTGTTCCAATACCATTGAGTGTATTTGTTGTTATCGTTATATTCAGAACAATCTCCAACATAGATCTTATTCTTATCATTAGCTTTAGTAACAAGACACTTATTAGTTTTTATATTACGGATACGGTATGGACCATTGGGTCTTTTAATTTCTCCAATACCACATTCCTCACCATCTTCCAATCCCCATTGTCCAAGATCATCTGTATCTACGACTTCTGGATTAACAGAAGAACAACAATGATAACCAGCTAACTCAAATGTACAACGATCGTAACCAATTCCACACCATTCTCCATTCTCTTTGGCCCAGTTACCTATTTCATCGACTTTTTCAACTTTAGCGTTCTGATTATGACAGCATTTGTACCCACTTTTAACAAATCGGCTTGAACAAGATAAACTTTGATACTCTGAAGGTTCTAGAATTGTAGGATGAAAATTGAAGGAGCTATTTAAACAATTAGTTACTCTATTTCGTGGACAGATAATACCATCTTCAATACTAAATTGTTCATATTTATTATCGCTTTTACATTTTTCCATATGTAATCCATTTTCTGAATATCCTAAGCATTTGCCATCATATGCTGAAATAATATTGTAATAACTGCCGTTCGAATTAACATACCACTTATTTTTAGAATTATTAACGCATTTGTAATCGGTTTTTACTAAGTCTGTTTGGTTACCTTGTTTGTCAGTTACGCTTTTACGTTGGAGACACACCATTTGATCTTCAGTTTTTTTATCTCTTTTACTAATACCCAAACCAAGGTTAAATATGCCTAAAATATAATATTGGGTGTCCGTATAAATATTAAGTATGTTAAGAAAAGGTTTGAGTTCGTTAGTATTGAAATTACTTTGATAAACACTACGTATTACATCTGAGCTTGGGAAATCCATAATTAGCCATTGATTAAAAATTTCCGATTTCTCTTCTTCAGTATACTCAATTAATTTATTATTTATATAATCTGCCTTTTTTTCTATTGAAGACCCAAAAAGTGAAGCTATCACTCTAATAGGCAATTCAACTAAACCATCTGGAAACTTAAAATCAGTTAACAAAGATATATTCATCCAATTAAGAGTAAGTTTACTTGTATCATTATAAAAAGCATTAGTTAATTTTTCTGGTTGAACTATATAATTGGCATCTCTAGATGGAACATTATTTGTTAATACATCGCGTACTAAGTTCCATTTGTCTTCTTCATTGGCTATTGCTGAAGCATCTTGAGCACGGAAATTATTCCATATTGTTGGATAACAGGACTCAATTTTGTATGTACTGGTGGATTTGCGAGCATATTCGTTATATGCTGTGCAATCTCCCATTTTTCCCATCCAGATAGGAATACCAAAACTATCAAATTCATTCAATCCTTTTGAATTAACCCGTCTATTATATTTATGTGCCTGTAATAAAACAATGTTACTTCGAGCTTTTTCAAGAGAGGGTATGGTGTTATTATAATAAATATAATCCTTAAATAATGCATTATCTACTATTTGACTTTTAATTACATCGCCTAAAAGCGTTTTACATGAAGAATCGATACAATAAATTGTTTCATCTTTACCTTCACTTATTTTTACATCCTTGTGGTAATGAATATCCTCTTCTCTTAAATACATAATTATTGTTTCTGATGGATTCTCTCTCAAAAAAGCAACACATTCACTTACTATATCAGATAAATAATATTTTTTATTTGTTACTGGATTTATAGCCCCATAGCTTGCGTGACTAATGGATATTTCCCCAGCTTCATTTGTTTGAAGTCTTATATCAAGAAATCTTATTCCTAAATGTAATTGCCCCATAATACTAAAATTTTGAGTGGATGCAAATGATTCATAAGGTATTTTGCATGTTCCACTATCATGAGTTCCTGGAATATTAATTTGATTGATACGTGTATCATCAGAAAGCTTGCTCATCCAATTAACATCATTATCATTAAGATGTTCATACTCACACCATCCCCATTCAGTTAGAACACGACGATTAGAATAATCAATGCTATAATATCGAGCGTTACCTTTATTAGAGTTACCGACCTTTGTTTTACCATTACTTGTTAAATAACATTCCACGCCCTTAACATAAGCACTTCTATTAAAATTAGGACAGTTGTCAGGATTAGTATATTCGTCACCATTTATTATAATATTACTACTAGAACGATCTTTAATATAACAGTCTTCTAGAGCATTATACTCTCTGTTGAATATATTGCACATAAAAACTTCTCCACATTTATCAGCGGTTAAATATGCTTGTTTATTCACTTTGTTTAATTCAAGATATTTATCTCGATCTATTGAACATAAGCAAATTTTGGCTAATAGAATAAATGTTGAAATAATATTAATCTTATTCATTATATATTTTATATTTATTTTGTATATAAATATATTAAAATAAAATCATTTTATAAATTAATACTTAATAAATAATTTACGATAATTATTTAAATACTGGTTTATTAAATTGCTTTTAATTGTAATATTTAAAGTCTATTATTATAAACATACAGCTATAATAAAGCTGTATCATTTAATTGTAGAGTTGATTAATTTTAATGATATATTTTAAATATTATAACTTAATATGGAAATTGCTTGGATAATTGTTTAATCGAATGAATTTTTAAAAACGAATGTTTATTTAAATAAGTAATATTATAATTTAATGTAATTATATTATTAATTACATTTTAATTTAAATTACAATATTTATATTAATAACATTCAAATACACAAAGCTATTAATTATAGATATAATTAGAATAATTCACGAATGCCTGTTTAGTTTGATATAATTAGATAAACGGAAACAATAGTAACAACAAATACCATTAAAAATCGAAATAACCATAATCATAATAATAAACCCTACTATGATTGGTATTACAGGATTAACTCCTTTCTGGTCATTTCTAGAACTAAAATTAGGAAATCCAATCCATCTACATGTACTAACATTCATATCTTCCCTACAAGAGTCCCAAGAACATTCGTCATCAGTTGTACAGCGAGCTCCTTCTAGTTTACCACAATGCATATATATCCTTCCACTTCCAAAAATACTTCTAGGAGGCGTATAACTATTACATCCAGTTAATGATGTTTGTTCATTAAATATACAA
>SUTQ01000002.1:170066-172321 GCA_015062805.1 Methanosphaera stadtmanae | reverse complement strand
GAAACAACCACAACAGCATGCGGAGGAGAAATAAACACAGCATGTGGTGGAGAAACAACCACAACAGCATGCGGAGGAGAAATAAACACAGCATGTGGTGGAGAAATAACTTCAACGGCTTGTGGTTCTGAATTATATTAATTGGTTGAACAAATATATCCTTAACTAATATATAGTTAAGGATTTTTTTTATAAAAAAATAGTGAGAGATTATATTGGATTTTTTTGCATTTCAATGGCATATTACAGATGATTGTGATCAACGTTGTAAACATTGCTATATTTTTTCAGAAGATAACACAAAACCATTAATAACCATGCCTTATAAGGATATTGAACATATTTTTAATAATTGCATAAGAATGTGCAAAAAAGTAAACCGAACACCTTATTTTACCATCACTGGTGGAGATCCCATATTACATCCAGATTTTTGGAAAATATTGAAATTATTTAAGGATAAATCTGTTAGATTTGGTATTTTGGGAAATCCTTTTCATCTAAATAATGAAATTTGTAAAAAATTACATGATTATGGTTGTGAATTTTATCAATTATCTATTGATGGTTTAAAGGATACTCATGATTATTTTAGGAAAGAGGGCTCATTTGATATTACATTGGACAAGATTGCTTGCTTAAAAAATGCAAATATACATGCAAATATCATGACAACCGTATCAAAAACAAACATTGATGAAATTCCAGAAATAATTGATAAAATTGTTGAATATGAAGCAGATTTATTTTCATTTGCCAGATATTGTCCTACTAGTTTAGAAAAAAGTGTTCAAATGTCCCCAGAGGAATATCATGATTTATTAGATGCTTGTTGGAAACGTTTTGAAAAATATAAGGAGTCTAATACCCATTTTAATCTTAAAGATCATCTTTGGACATTATTTTTATATGAGAAGGGAATGTTTAAAATACCTTCTGATTTAGAGGATGATGTGATTTATGATGGATGTAATTGTGGAAATTCACATATAACTATCCTTCCCACAGGGGAGGTTTATGCTTGTCGTAGAATGGAAAGTAAGGTAGGTAATGCTCTATTTGAAGAACTATATGATATATTCTTTAGTGAAAAGATGGATAAATATAGACAATATGAAAAGTTTGAAAAATGTTCTAAATGTGAATTATTACGTTTCTGTAGAGGTTGTCCTGCCGTAAGTTATGGTACTACCCGTAATATGTATTCTGCAGATCCACAATGTTGGAAAAAAGTGTGAAATTATGAAAGCTATTGTATTAGAGAAAACTTGTGAAGCAGATGAATTAGAAATTACTGAAATAGAGATACCTAAAATAACTCCAGAACATGTTCTTGTGAAAGTTAATGCTTTTGGAATTAATCGTTCAGAAATCATTTTAAGAGAATATGAAGCTGATGAAGATTATATTCATTTACCGGTTGTTCCCGGAATTGAATGTGTTGGTACGGTAATCGATTCAATGAGTGATGAATTTAAAGTTGGAGACAAAATTATTTCGCTTATGGGAGGTATGGGTAGAAGTTTTAATGGAAGTTATGAGGAATATGTTTCACTTCCTATTAAAAATACGTTTAAACTTAATAAGGAAATTTGTAAAAAACTTTCAACAGAAGAAATTGCTGCTATCCCTGAAACATATTTTACTTCTTATGGATCATTATTTGAATGTTTACAATTATCACCAGAGGATACTCTTTTGATAAGGGGTGGAACTAGTGCAACCGGATTAATTTCACTTAGTTTGGCAAAAGCTATAGGTTGTGAAGTCATAACAACATCTAGAAGTAATGAAAAAATTGCAGTTTTATTAGCCCATGGTGCAGACTATGTTTTAATTGATGATGGAAATATTTCCAAAAAAATTAAGGAGATATATCCCAATGGTGTTTCTAAAGTTTTAGAACTTGTTGGTCCAAGAACTATGGCTGATTCCTTAGAATCATTATCATTACAAGGTATTTGCTGTGTAACAGGTATTTTAGGAAATATTGAGCATATTGATAGATTTGATCCTATTAAAGATATTCCTAATGGAAAATATTTAACCTCCTTTTTTAGCAATTATCCTACACAACACATTATCAATAAAATATTTGAATATGTTTTAGAATATGATCTTAAACCCCCTATATCGAAAGTATTTAATTCATTAGATGATATTAGTGCTGCACATAAATTGATGGAAAGTAATAATGCTCAAGGAAAAATTATAGTTAAATTAGAAGATTTTTGAGGAGATTTATCCGATGGTGA
>SUTQ01000002.1:0-169966 GCA_015062805.1 Methanosphaera stadtmanae | reverse complement strand
TTGATGGAAAGTAATAATGCTCAAGGAAAAATTATAGTTAAATTAGAAGATTTTTGAGGAGATTTATCCGATGGTGACTAAAAAAGAATGTCTTAAACAAGTTCGTGAAGTAATTGATGGAGTACTTAGTACTGTTGATAAAAAAGGAAATAGTCAAAGTAGAATAATTGATATTATGCATATTGATGAAGATACTGTTTATTTTTTAACTGCTCGTGGGAAAAATGTATATGAACAGTTAATTACTCACCCACAAGTTAGTTATGTTAGTTTTAAGAACAATAAATCCATTAGAATTACAGGTATTGCTAAAAAGTTAGAAAATCAGAAGAAATGGATTGACTTGATGTTTGAAGAAAATTCTTACATGAATAATGTTTATCCAGGTAAAACCAGATATATTTTAGAACCGTTTAAAATTATTAGTGGAGAAATTGAATTTTTTGATTTAACTCAAAAACCTATTCTTAGAGAAAGTTTTTCGATTGGAAATTATGAAATTAAGTTGAAAGGTTACTTTATTTCTGAGCAATGCATTGAATGTGGATTATGTGTAAAAAATTGTCCTCAAAAAGTAATCATTGAAGGAACACCCTTTAAAATTAGTCAGGAACATTGTTTACATTGTGGAATATGTTATGAAAATTGTCCAGTTAATGCTATTGAGAAAATAGAATAATCACTTTTCAAGTATTTTAAATAAGTTTTTTTCACTAATTATTTTTATTTTTCCACCATTGTCCTGTAATTTTTGTGCTTTAACTATTTTTCCCCCAATATTTCCATATTTCCATGCAGGACTTCCCAAGTCCCCTACAAATAAATAATCCACTTTTCCAGACACTGAAGTTTTGGCTATCGCACCTTCTTTTTCCAATAAATATGTGATTTTTTCCTTATTTCCATGTTTAAACTCACCAGACAAACAAAATATTTTATTTTTTAAAGTAAATTGTTCATTTGATGTTTTTATAGGAGTTATCAATTCTGTTAATTGCTTGGCTAATTTTTCCTGATCGTCAAAAGTTATGAAACATTTTTGTAACATCACATTTGTAATTTTTAGTATTTTGTCATATGGGTAAGATCCCTTTAATGATGTGTTCCTAAGCAACCATCTTTTTAAATGAGTTAACTCTTCTAATGTTACCTTCCCATCAGCTGTGATTGCTTTAATGATTCCTTGTAACACCTGAACCTTTAGTGTTTTTTTAGAATAAATACTTGAAATGGAAATGAATTCTACAACATTCACTAATGATTTTTTATCAGCAGAATCCATATGCCCCTTATCTAAGATTCTCTTTAGTTCCAGACTTATTTTATGAAAAATCAAATATTGATTATATTGTCTATTGTTATCATACCATTCTTCAAATAGTTTAAATTGTGCTTCAGTCATATATTCTTCAAAAAGGATTACTCTCAACATTCCATAAAGATTGTTTAGATTTGTAGATAATTTTGGATCGTATTTTTCAACGACTTTTGGAACATAGTGATAATGTTTTGATTCTGTACTTGGGATTTTTTCATGCCTGTTTATGTATTCAAATAGTTCGTATGCTGCTCTTGCATCCTCAATAGCGTTGTGTGGATTGTAAATTATATGTAATTTTTTAGCAATATTTTCTAGTTTATAAGAGGGTAAATGTAGATATTTTCTACTTAAAGATAAGGTACAGACATACTTAAAATCAGGTATTGGAATATGATATCTCTGTAATGATTTTGAAAGAACCCTTAAATCATAGGTTATATTATGCCCAACTACAATGTTTTCAGTCAATAATTCCCGTATCTTAGGCCAAAAATTTGGAAGAGTGGGACTGTCTTCAACCATATGGGGAGCAATTTTTGTGATATCCATATTTATGCGGTCAAATGTATCTTCAGGATTAATTAAGGAATATATTTTTTCCACTGCTTTATTGTCTCGTACCAATATGATACCAATAGCACATATAGAATTTTGTCTAAAATTTGGATTTTCTAAATCCAAGACCACATAATCATTCAATGAAAAAACCTTAAAATAATGTTAAAAAATTAGAAAAAAGGATATTAAATATCGTTCAAAGTTTCTAGAGAAGATCTGTTCATTTCTTCAGATAATCTGTATAAATCTTCTGATTCTTCTTCTTTGGTATAATATATTCTATCATTTTGGGGATTATAATATGGATAATTTTCTCTTACATAAACTGTTATCCCCTTGTATGTTGTTTCAATGTAATCTCCTGCTTCATTGATTTGATAGATTTTCATAGTTTCGCCTGCGTTTTCATCTGAAGACATGTTATGTACTGAAGAGGCACCGTAAACTGTACTGTTAATATTTTGAATGATATTATTGATTCTTGACTTCATTATATATCCCTCTGAAAATTATCTCCAATAGTAAGATGATAATTAATTTATCATAATTAATATATATTATTTTTGTATAATTAATAATCAATTACAATTTTATATTAATCGTACATTTATTAATTAAAAAAAAGAGAATAATATATAGTAAAAGGTGATAAAATGAAAGAAACATATGAATATAGTATTGAAGACCAGAATAATGAAGATTTTAACATTAAATGTAAAGTAGAATATGATACCACAAACCCTTACAATACTAATTACTACTTCTATGATGGAAATAGATGGTTAAAAGACTTTATTGATTTAAATAAATTATCACCGAAAGATGAAGAAGAAAACAAAATTTTTGAAGATTTCGTTACAAGAGTTCACGATTACATGGTTCATGGAAACCTTTGGGATGACCTTAAAGACATTAAGGATAACGAAACCGAAAAAAAAGATACTTACAATTTAATTGTTAAAGCAAATAAAGTTTGAGGAGTTTAGATTGTCCGCTAACAAAGAAATTCAATGTAAAATATTAGATGGTAAATATGAAGAGGATGATTTCCAAGTTCTTGTGAAATTAATCATCATAAAACCAAACCATTATGAACTATTAGGATGGGATGGTTTAGAATGGAGCACTAAAGGATTAAATCGAGTTTATACTGATAAAAACAGCCAACACGAATATGATGAATTCATTAAACGATTAAATGACTTAGAAAAAGAAAAAATTCTCTATGAAATAGCTGAAGACATTCAAGAAGATCAAACATATTACTTTGAAAAAGAGAGAATTTATTTATATGTTGAAAATAAAGAAAAAATAGAATGAAAAAAAAAACTAATCTCCATCCTACTAAAACTTTTTTTAAAAAAAAAATAAAATAAAAGACTTAAGGTGTTAATCGTCTTCTATCTCTTGGGAATAAAACAGTTTCCCTGATGTTTTTTGCACCAGTTAAAACCATTGTAAGTCTGTCTGCTCCCATACCCCATCCTGAGTGAGGTGGCATTCCATATTTGAATGCTTGTAAATATTTTTCAAATGAATCAGGATTTAAATCTTTTGCTTCAATTTGACTGTATAATAAGTCATAATCATGTATACGTTGTGATCCACTTGATAATTCTAAGTCCCTGTACATTAAATCGAAAGCGGTACTTTTTTCAGGATCATCTGCTTTAGGCATTACATAAAATGGTTTTATTGCTGTTGGCCATTCTGTGATAAAGTAGTAACTACCCATTGTTTCTCCTAAAACTTTTTCTGCAGCTCTGTTTAAGTCCTCACCATATTCCATTTCAACATCCTGACTGTTAACTATATCAATAACTTCTTCATATGGAACAACTGGGAAAGCACCAGAAGGTACGTCTAATTCATGTCCAAGATCTTCTAATTCTGATGAACATTTTTCTTGTAAATTGTTTAAAACATTTTTAATTACATCTTCAAGTAAGTTCATTACATCTTCTTGACTTCTGAATGACATTTCTGCATCAATGGACAATGCCTCATTTAAGTGTCTTAAAGTATCGTGTTCTTCTGCTCTGAAAATTTGACCTATTTCAAATACATTGTCTAATCCAGTAGCCATCATCATTTGTTTGTATAATTGAGGACTTTGTCCAAGGAATGCTTCTTTTTCAAAGTATGTGATTGGGAATAATTCTGTTCCACCTTCAGTTGCTGAAGCCACTAATTTAGGTGTTGTTATTTCAGTAAAGTCATTGTCATAGAAATAGTTACGTACTGTGTGTAACATTTCATTTTTTATTTTAAAGATTGCACTTACGTCGTGTTTTCTTAAGTCCATAAAACGTGCATCTAATCTTGTATCCATTTCAGCATCCACTTTTTCTGTAGTATCTAATGGTAAAGGTAATTGAGATACATTGATTATGTCTATGTTTGATGGAATGATTTCAACACCATTTGGTGCTTTTGGAGATTCTTGTACTGTACCTGTTAATGTTACAATAGTTTCTTTTCTTGCTGCACGTACGTCTGCCATCATTTCTTCTGTTAATTTTTTACTTGGTGCGGTTAATTGTGTAATTCCTTTTTTATCTCTAATTAATACAAATACTATACCACCAAGGTCTCTGATTTCGTGTACCCAACCAGTTACTTTAACAGTTTCTCCAGCTAATTCTGGAGTAATTTCGGTTGAATAATGTGTTCTTTTACATTTATCAAATATGTCTGTCACTTTTTCACCTATAAAAAATTTTGAATGATTTAATTATAAACATAAAGTAATAATATATAATTATGTTTTTTATAATTTTTAAGTTTTTTTAATAAATTGAAAAAAAAATAAAGAAGTTATTTTTCAATATCTTCTGCTCTTTTACTTATTGACATGGCATGAGCATATAATCCTTCGGCTTGTGCTAAATTAACCACCATGTCTTTAATATTAAGTACCCCCTCAGGAGATAATTCTTGTATTGTTGGTTTTTTTATGAAAGATTCCGCTGATAATCCAGAATACATTCTAGCTCCACCACTTGTTGGAAGAACGTGATTTGTACCTGAACCATAATCTCCTCCGGCAACAGGAGTTAGATTACCCAAGAAAATTGAACCGGCATTGTTTATTGATTCAAGAGTTTTATAATAATCTTTTGTTACGATTACCAAATGTTCCGGAGCATAATCATTTGTAAAATCAATTGCTTGTTCCATATCTTCTGCAACCAATATATGACAATATTTTGATAAGGATTCTTCAATTATCTCCTTTCTTTCCTGTGTTTCAAGATATTCTTTAACATAATCAATTGTTTCTTCGGCAATTTTTCTTGATGTTGAAACCAAAATTGTTGCGGCATTTGGATCGTGTTCTGCTTGAGACAATAATTCAGTTGCAATATAAGAAGGATTTGCTGTTTCATCTATTAATGCCAACATTTCAGAAGGTCCTGCAGGAAATTCAATATCCACTGTACCGTAAACTAACTTTTTAGCTGTTGCAACGAATATGTTTCCTGGACCTACTATTTTATCAACAGAAGGAATTGATTCTGTAGAATATGCCATAGCTGCAATAGCTTGGGCTCCACCAACTTTATATATATGGGTTGCACCAGCAATATATGCTGCAGCCAATATTTCATCACGGATATTTCCCTCTTTATCTGGAGGAGTACAACAGATAATTTCTTCTACTCCTGCAATTTTTGCAGGTATCACTGTCATGAGAATTGATGAAGGATAAGCTGCCCTTCCACCTGGAATATAACATCCAACCCTTTTTAATGGTCTAATAATTTGTCCTGCTTTAACTCCTTCCCTTACTTCCATAGTCCAATCTGATGGAATTTGTGCTTTATGGAATTTACTAATATTTTCTGCTGCATCTTCCAATGCTTTTCTTAATTTAGAATCTATGTTTTCAATGCTTTTTTCTATTGTTTCAGTTGGAACTCTTAGTTCTGTAATATCTGCTTTATCAAATTTTAATGTGTAATCATGTAATGCTTTATCTTTGTTTTTTCTAACATTGCTAATGATTTCTTGAACCGGTTGCAGTACATCACTAGAATCCATTTCTATTCTTTTTGTATATATAGAAAAATCTTCCCTTTTTAAATTAATTATTTCTAGCAATTTAATCCTCCAAACAATACTGTTTATAACAATATATCTCATTAATAATATTAAAAGATAACTAGTGAATTAAAAATTATAATATTATATAAAAATAGTTTTAAGAAGTTAAATAAGATAAAAATGAATTTATCTTATTTACATGTATGGGTTTGGTGTTCCAGGCATATCTCCACCGACAGGAGTTTCTGGTTTTGATGCTACTACATCATCAATACGTAATATTTCCACAGCAATTTCTGTACAAGAATCTATCATTGATTTTTTAGAAATTTGGGATTCAAGAATATGATCTTCTTTCATATCTCTTACTTCACGTTTGATTACATTTACACCCATGTTTGTTGATTTTTCTTGAGCTGCTAATAATTGTGTTGATACATCGATTATGTCCATACCAGCATTTTTTGCAAGTGCAATAGGTAATTGTTCTAATGCATCAGCATATGCTTTTACAACTAATTGATGTTTATCAGTGAATTTATTTGCATATTTTCTCAATACTTTTGCTGCTGCAATATCAGAAGCTCCTCCTCCAGGAATTGCTTTGTTATTTTTAACTGCTTGGCATACAGCACCAATTGCATCGTTAATAGCTCTTTCTAATTGTTCAGTGATATGTTTTGTACTTCCACGTACCATAATATTTAAAGTACCTTTATTTTTACAATCTTCAACGAAGATGTATTCTCTATCTTCATATACTTCTTCTTCATATACGTGACCAGCTTCACCGATATCTTCAGGTGTTAATTCACGAATATTATTAACGATTGTTCCACCGGTAGCTTTTGCTAATCTTTCAAGGTCTCCTATTTTAACTCTTTTAGCTGCCATAATTCCAGCTTTAGTTAAGTAATGTTGACCTAAATCACTGATTTTTTTATTGTTGAATAGAACATTAACTCCACAATCAACAAGTTTTTGTACTTCTTCTTCTAACATTTTTGCTTCTTTATCAAGGTAGTCTTGGTATTCGCCAGGATTACTTAAGATAATTTTTGCACTGTTCTGAAGTTCTCTAGCATCAATAGGATATTGAAGTAAGCAAATTTTAGCATCTTTAATGTCTCTTGGCATTTCAGATTCTAAAACACTTTTATCTACAGAAACGGATTCCGTAATTTCAGTATCTGCTGTTCCTTCACCATGGATTTTTCTAAGTTTAATCATGTCTTTATCAATTTCACCATTTTCAGCTACATTTAATAAAACTGTTACTAAATTTTCGGCCATTGAATCAAGATTTGTGAATGAACCTTTACCTGACATTGATGTTCTTGCTATGTTAATTAATTCTTCTTTATCAGCATCAAGAGCAATATCATCCAATACTTCCAAAGTTTTTGATTTTGCTAATTCAAAACCTTTAGCGATTGTAGATACAGGCACTCCCTGATCAATTAATTTTTCTGCTTGTTTTAATAATTCTCCAACTAAAACTACAACTGTTGTTGTTCCGTCACCAAATTCTTCTTCCTGCATTTTTGATAAATCTACCAACATTTTAGCAGCAGGGTGATCCGGTTCAGTTTCTTTTAAAATGGTATAACCATCATTGGTAATTTTTACATCACCAATAGTGTTAATTAACATTTTGTCCATTCCTCTTGGACCTAATGTAGAAACTAATACGTTGGATAATAATTTAGCAGCCATAATATTGTTTTTAGTTGCTTGACTTCCAACAGTCCTCGTTGATCCATCTGCGAGAAGTATTAAAGGTTGTTGGGTTTGTACCATATTAATTATCCTCCAATAGATATTATTTTTAAATTTCATTTTTTTAATTATAGACTGATTTGATATTTAATGAATAATATCCTAAACCGTGTTTCTAGACTGATATAAAAAAATTGATAATTAATAAAATATACTTAATGAAAATAATTTTTTTCAATATAAATTTCCAACTATATTATAATATATTAATAGTATATAATATACTTATGCTTTGTAAGGGTGTTTGAACTTATATAAATACTTTACGGTTATGAATTAAAAAAATAAAAATTAGCTGTTAAAAGAAGTAACAGCATCATGTACAATTTTCATTATTGCAGAATCCAAGTCATAATCTGTACTAAGTGGTATAGGAATATTATCACAATATACAACATCTAATCCTTTTGTTAAAGCATCTTTTGTTGCAACATCGACTGCAGCTGCTTTCAATTCTGTTAACATTATATCTACTTTATCTATATTATTATCAATATCCTCTTGTAATAAAGGTCTATTCGATAAATTGGAGGATATTGCAACTACGTTACAATTAAAATTTTCTTCTAAATATTCTTTTAATAAGTGTTGAACTGATTCTGGAGCAGTAGTTGCAAATAAGATGTTTTTATTTTCAATATTTTCAACAGGATACGGCCTAAATATTGTAGGAATAACTTCAGCAGTTGGATTGATTTCTTTAATTTCATCCATTAAATTATCCAATTTTTCTTTAGAACATATTTGTTCATCACACATAGTAATGATAATTAAATCTGCTAATTTTATCCTATATGGTCCAAAATATTCTGTTAATGTTTCTATAGGTTGATTAGCACCAACTAAGACTATATGTTTATCTGTTTTAATAGGTGGGATAGCAGAACCACTACCTTCAATAGCAACCAAATTTGTATTCAAATCATTGGTCATTTTAGCTCCTTCAACCATGTTTGTAATATATACTTGACCGGCCATTCCTCCAGCACAACGACGACAACCCACTGTTAAGACTCTACTCATCAATGCATCTTCCCAATGATCGGATGCTGCATGCCTACCCTTGTCTGATTGTTCCATTAAATATTGTGGTGTTAACTTAATTTCATCTCCATGTACTACTTCAGGTATTTCTGGTCCTCCCCTACCCATTGCTACGATACATGGATCATATTTATCTTCAGTATTAATTAAACGAGCCGTGTAAGCACTGACTGCTGTTTTACCGATTCTTTTTCCGGTACCTAATATTTTATAGGAAGGATTTTCTAAGACATCATATTCTTTTAATGGTTTGAATTCAAAATCAGGACCTTTATATGTAACTCCATGTTGTAAAACTACTGTTGCAATTTTAAATCGTTTAGAATAATTTATTACTGGTTCATCTGATAAATCAAATACGCATTCTACCTCTGTTTCTATTATAGATTTTTCTATTAAATCGTATGGTATTTTCTTGTGATCCTCACCAAATATAACTGGTTTATTGAACAAATCAGATATAACATCAACATTGTTATCTCTAAGTTTTTCAGTCCCACCTATGAATAATAATAATTTAACCTCATATCCTTTTGATTCAATTTTGTCTATTGCTGATTTTGTAACTGGAAAATAATGTTCTCCATCAACCAAACATAATATTTTTTTCTTTTCCATAATAACACCTAATTTGTAACTTAGAAATTAATATTTTACACTTGCAATCTACGTCTAAAATTTTAATGAAAATACTATTTGATAAAAATAAATTAATAAATTTCATTGTTAATTTTTAGTTTATTTTTTCATCTATAATAAGTTTACATAATACTAAAACATATACAAAAACAAAAAATATATATTAAAGATTTTAAAGATAATTATATATAATATTTCAATAATGAAAATTATCATTTAAAGAAATTAAGGACAAAAGAAGTATAAATATAATTAATTTATTTATATAATCATCAAAATAAAGGAGGGGAAAACATGGCAAAAGTCAAAGGAACTAACAGAAGAACCAGACCTAAATCTGGATACAAAAAACAAGGAAATAAAAAAGGAAGAGGAGTAAAAGAAAAAAGATACAGAGGATAAGTATATATCCTATTTCTGCAATCTTTCTTTTTTAATAAACACCCACACTATTTTTAAATATTTAATAAATTATCTAATGAATCCCAATGCCACTTTTTATCTCGGGACCAACCTGTTGCAACATTTTCTATGAAGATTTTATCTTGAAAATCACCTTTAAAACCATAACGCATACTATTTAATCCAACCAATATTAAAATACTCTTGGCTCTTGTATATGCAACAAAGTATCTTCTTATTAAATCATTAAACGCTTTATCCAAGCCAGAAACTTTATCATAATCATAGGAAATTGTTGAATAATCTTTCAAGTAATTTTCTAGGTTGTGTGTAACACCACCATTTCTTGGAAATCTTTTGAATGACGTTGATGGAGAATTATTGAAAATATCAGAACCTACATCTACAATCACAACATCGAATTCCAATCCTTTTGATTGATGAATAGACATAATATTAACATTATCTTCCAAATCAACATCAAACATATCATCATCAATGTCAATTGCACCTGATGCAATAGGAACTAAAATATGCCAAAATACTTGATTAACAGTTAAATAACCCCCATCATTTATAGCATTGTCTGTTTGAATAATCGTTTCTAAAATAATATCATAATAAATCATATTTTCAGAAGATTCAGAAGACAATAACTCACATTCCACTTTTATGTCTTTGAGCAATTCATTCATATTAATTTTATCATCAAAATGCATTAACTCCTTATTTGACTCATCGATGTATTCTTTAACATATTTTCTCCAAGACTTTAAAGTCTTTTTAGTAAGTGGAGGAAGATTGTCTAAATTATTTTCCATTACAGCATCAGGATCTATAGTCTGTAATATTAATCCACACAACAAGGATACCATTTCAGTAGTTTCAATACTTTGACCTCGTGGATTAAATACTGTAATATTTTCATCTTTATACAATAAACTTTCTCTTATATAATAAGGTAATCTCTTTTTATTAAATGCGTTGATTTCTTTTGGTGAATTTGTAAGCACTGCTATAGATGGATTAGTTTTTTTTAGAGAAATATTGTATTTTTTACCATGTCTTTCTACATTATAATCTTTATTAACTTTTAAATCATAAATTAACTCTGATAAATCTGTGGATAATTCCTCCAAATTATTTCTGAACATCCCCATTACAGGTAATCCTTCTTTAGTCTCTTTTGTAGGAAGTATAATAGGTTTGTCACTTGTACGTGCTTGTTGAAATTTTTCATCAAGAGTAATATAATCATTAGCAAAATCTATTATAGATTTAGTGGATCTATAATTGTTATGCAAGAAAATTGTTTTTGCGTTAATACCCAATTCTTTATTAATTCTTTCAGAATATTCCGTGAACAAATTAATGGTGGCTCCTCTAAACCTATATAATGACTGATCATCATCCCCAACAACTGTAATGTTCCCATTATTTTTATTAACATACTCGGCAATCTTAAAATAAATTGCTTCTTGTAAAAGATTTGTATCCTGATATTCATCAATCAACAGAATAGAAACATTACTAAAAGAATCAACCATCCCATTTTTCAAAAGATCGTAAAACGTCTCTTCGAGCATTGCATAATCCATAACATTTCTTGAATTTAATTGATCCAAATAATCATCTATTATTTCAAAAACAATTGATTCACGATCAGCAGCCTTTTTCAATTCTTCTTTATCAATCATGTCATAATAAATTCGCTCTCTAATAGTTTGAATCTGATTATTGATGTCTGAAGCACTGAAGCCACCTTGATTATTTTTCATCTGTTTAATAAACTGTCTTAATCGCTTATCTTTGTTTCGTTCATCAATCAATATGTTCTGCATCATTATCGCTGAAGAAGTAAAATTATCTATTATTTCAACATCCATATATTTTGATACGATTTCTTCTGCAATACTATCAAGAGTACCTATAAGAAAATTATCAAAATCATAATCCAATTGAATATTTAATTCTTTAGCTAACAAATAGGACCAGTTAGATATTCTCTCTTTAAGTTCTCTGGCAGCCTTTTTAGTAAAAGTAGTAACAACAATTTCATTTAATTCAATATTATCCACAAAAATATATTTCAATATTTTTAAAACTAGAACTGTTGTTTTTCCACTTCCTGGACCAGCAACAATATATTGATTTTCAGTAACAGGAGATAAAATTGATTCTTTTTGATCCAAATTATTTTCTAAGGATATTCCCAAAACCTTTCTAATAAGTTCCACATATTTTTCTTCTGAAATCATAGATTACCTCTAAAAAAATAATTAATTTGATAAAGTACTCAATACCTCATCAAATTCTTTAAATTGACTTGCCAAACCTCTGAAATAAGGAATAAATACGCTGTGAATTATTAATCTTTCAGAATTAATTCCGTCCTCTTCCAAATGATTTTTCATTTCTTCAACATTTTCCCTTATTTCATTATGTTTGGATGAATCAGGATATTCTCCCAAAAATACGCCATCTGCTCCATGTGTCAAAGCATATTTAATGTGTTTATATTTTACACGATTAATGAAAGGTACATTAATAATTCTTATACTAGCCGGACATTCAACACGATTTATCCCCATATTATTTGCAGATACGTTTCCAATATCATCAAGGAATGCTATTATAATCTGTTCATCCGGTTTTTTATCTTTTAATATTCCCCTGATACTTGCTTCCAAACGTTTGTCACTTTGACCTTGAATACAAATTGCTTCCTGTGGACAACTAATTATACAATCACCACAGCCAGTACAGGCTATAGGACCAACACGAATAGAATTCTGATAAATGGATAAAGCTTGATAACGGCAATTTTCCACACATTTACCACATAATATACATTTTTTAACATTTATTGTTGCAATATGTGGTTCGACTTCCAAACCACCATTAATTAACTCTGATATTTTAGTCGATGCCGTATTTGCCTGAATTATACTATCAGTAATATCTTTTGGTCCTTGAGCTGTTCCACATACAAATACACCTTCAATATCTGTTGATACTGGTTGCATTTTAGGATGCTTTTCCTTAACAAATTTGTCTTCAGTTAATGGAACACCCAATATTTTAGCTGCATCAATTGTACCCTGTGAAGATTCTAAAGCCGCAGACAATACAACCAAATCCGTAGGTATTTCCTGTTTATGGTGAGTTAAAGTATCCTCAATACGAACTATCAAATGATCATCTTCACGAGCAATTTCCCCTGGACGTCCCCTGATTAGTTTAACACCATTGTCTTGAACATATTTATAATACTTTTCATAAACTCCTGGAGTCCTTACATCAGTATAACAAATGATTACTTCAGTATCAGGATAATGTGAATGTATTAAATTTGCATTTTTGAGTGCAACCATACAACAAACCTTAGAACAATATTTGTGTCCATCGGGCATTTGATCTCTGGAACCTACACACTGTATCATTACAACTCTTCTTGGTACTTTACCAGTTGAAGGAACTTGTAGATGTCCATTAGTTGGACCATTAATTCCCATTAACCTGGCCAATTGCATTTGACTAAGAACATCTTCATAGAACGGATGACCATATTCTGGTCGTTTATTTGTATCAAAACGCTGATGACCTGTTGCTATTACAACAGCCCCTACATTTAATGATATAATTTCATCAATTGCATCCAAATTAATGGCATTTGTAGGACAAACATTTATACATGCCCCACATTTGATACAGGATTCATCATCCAATGTATATGTACTAGGAACTGCTTGTGGAAATGGTTTATATATTGCTTTACGATTGTTTAATCCTTCATTCCATTCATCTAATGCATATGCTGGACAAACTTCAGTACATTTACCACAACTTGTACACTTTTCTGTATCAACATAATCTGGTTTTTTACGTAAAATAACATCAAAGTTTCCTGCATTTCTAGAAGATCTTTCAAGAACTGTATTGGTTAATAAAGTAATATTCTCATTGTGAACCATTTCATCAATTACCGGATTTAATAAACAAGCTGCACAGTCCTCAGACATTTTATCAGGAGTAAATACTTTTCCAACCTGTATCATTGCCCCACCAACAGCAGGACGTTTTTCAACCAGAGTAACTTCCATCCCCTGTTTTGCAAGAGAATTAGCTGCAGTGATTCCGGATATTCCAGCACCAATCACCAACACACTATTTTTGACACTGGTTGGTATCTTTTTTAAAGGTTCATTATATTTTACCGTTTCAATAGCAGAGTTTATTAAAGACAATGCCTTATCAGTGGATTTTTCTTTATCATCAGTTACCCATGAACATTGTTCCCTCACATTAGGCATTTCAAATAAATAAGGATTTAACGGTTTAATATATTTTTGAAATGTAGCTCCATGAGTAATTTTTGAACAAGCTGAAACAACAACCCTATCCAAATCTTCACGAAGAATCTGATCTTTGATAATATTTCTTCCTTCTAATGAACATAGATTTTCATGGTGTTTAATAGAACATATTTCATCATTTTCGGACAATTTTTCCTCTATTTTATCCAGATCAACATTATCTGAAATATTTCCACCACAATGACATAAGAAAACACCGATTCTATTAGTTTCTGACATGTAACGTGTCCTCCGTTGAATCATATTCTATACCTAATTTATCCAGTAATGGTTCTACATTAACAGTATGTGTTTGAATACCCAATACTTTGTAAGGATCTGCACCCATATACAATGCTACAAGCTGAGCTATATTCATCACTGCAAAATAATGTTTGTCACCCGTCATATCTTCTAAGACTTGTTCATACCTATCAAATTGTAATTGACAATTTGGACACATGACAAGCAATACATCAACTTTCTCCTTATGTAAGCTTTCAAATTTATCGACGGTTGCATCTAATGACAATTCCCGATTAGCATATCTTTGCCTGAATCCACTACCACAATGCCTAGGCTTGTGATCATACCATTGTAGAGCTGGAGCTTCCATTACTTCACAAATTTTATCTATTATTTCAGGATTTCTATATCCGCATAATGTATCGTTATAATGAACTTTACAATAATGACATCCATGATGTGTAGCAATAGTTAAATTAGAAATATCTCTCTTTTTAAATTCCGGAATTTTATCTTTTAAATAATATAAAACATCCACCACGTGTGTTATGTCATTACGAGGATCAATATCCCCCTTGTTATATTGAAAGTCTTCTAGACCGTTTTCTCTAAATGCCTTATTAATCTCTTCCCTAACATCATCTTTTTCATTCAATATTTTTGCAGAAGTCTTTAAAATTGCATAACAAGTTGCACACATGGGAACATATTGCTTATGATTATTTTTAATAGCATAACTGAAATTTCTAGCTGCTAAAGCAGTAGTGGATAACTCATCAAATATGTCATAATAATGTCCCAAACCAGTACAACAGGATTGATTTCTATCAATAACATATTCTACGCCCAATTTATCAAAAACATACTTTGTTGAAGATTCCACTCCAGGATATTCTGCTGAAACAAGACAACTTCTGAATAATGTAATATTTTCAGTAGGTATAAATTTCTCCACATCAACCATAATTCCCACCTATTTTCTATTTCTTACTTCCTTAATAGATTCAACACGTTTTTTAAATCCTATTGCATCAAGTGTTTTATCTACAGACTCCTTTGCTTCAGGTAATAAAAACATAGACTCCAAACCCAATTCTTTACGGATATCCTGTAAATTTTCTTGAAGGTTTTCCCAATGTTTTCCATAATCTATTTTTAATTGTCCATGATATTCCTTGGGAATTATTCCTAAACCTTCTTCAAGAAAACTATCTGCAAAACTCATAAAGGATTCTATCTGTTTCTTTCCGACATCTTGTTCTATTGCCATTTGCCTTAATATTTGATTGACTTCACATACACTATTTCCTACCGGACAGACACTATGACAAGTGTAACAATAGAAACAATTCCATATTATTTCATCTTCGATAATACTTTCATCATTATCAAGAACCCGTTTTATGATTTCCCTTGCATCATATTCTGAATGTCTGGAAGCAGGACACATAGAGGTACATAATCCACATTGTACACAACGGAGTAATCCTAAATCGGAAGGTGCTTTAATATCATTTAAAATTTTATGAGCTAAATCATCTTTTGACTCATCAGTCATTTCATGTCGATCTAATTTATTCAAAATAACACACCCATAACTTCTATTTTTTTATATTATCTGTTCATAAATAATATGTTATATGTTTAATATAATTAATAGTTTTACTTAAATTTTATGAGTTTATGTCTAAACCGACTATTAAAGATTATTATAATTTAAAGTGTATAAAAAAAGTAAAATAAAGGAGGAGAGTTTATTTATCTTCAAGAGAAATGTCTAAATCTGCAAGATTATCCCTAATTTTATCTGCTAAATCCCAATCTTTTTTAGCCCTTAAATCCTGCCTTACGTCAGTAATGATATCCAACAATTCATTAGACAAATCAGAACCAGAATCATCTGAAACTATTATTGAAAATCCTAATATACTTTCAATTTCTTTAAATGTTTCAACAATGGAATTCAATGTATTTTCTGAAATTTCATTATCATTTAAAGATTTATTAATTTTATGAGTGAAGTCAAAAAGACTGGATAATGCGATAGGAGTATTAAAATCATTATCCATTGCTTCAAAGAATTCTGTTTTAAATGAACACAATTCTGAAGTAATATCTGATACATCCTCTTCCGGAAGATTTTCTTCACTTAGTTTTTCAACAACATTTTTACCAGTATTCTGAATACGTTTTAAACTATTTTCAGCCTGTTTTAGAATATCATCACTAAAGTCTATTGGACTTCTGTAATGTGTAGATAAAACAAAGAATCTATATACCTCTGGTGAATATTCTTTTAATAATTCCTTAATAGTTATGAAATTACCTAAAGATTTACTCATTTTTTCTCCACGGACATTTAAAAATCCAGTATGCATCCAATATTCAACTAAAGGTTCTTTTCCACTTGCTGCTTCCATTTGAGCAATTTCAGCATCATGATGAGGGAATATTAAATCCAAACCTCCTCCATGAATATTATATTGAGGTCCAAAATAACTTTCAGTAATAGCGGTATCTTCAATGTGCCATCCAGGCCTACCTTTACCCCATGGAGAATCCCAAAATGGTTCTTCATCTTGTTTTTTCCATAAAGCAAAATCTTTTGGATCTTTTTTCGTAGTATCAACTTCAATTCTAGTATTTTGTAAATCATCTAAATTTCTGTTAGAAAGCTTTCCAAAATCCTTAAACTCGGATACGTCAAAATAAACTCCGGTTTCCGTATCATATGCATAGCCTTTATTTATCAAATCCTGAATTTGTGCTATTATTTCATCCATGTGTTCTGTTGCTCTTGCATAAAAGTTAACATTATTTACATTCAATAAAGCCATATCATCCAAATATTCTTTTTCGAATCTGTGTGATAATTCTAATGGATCTTCACCATTTTCTTTTGCTCGGTTAATAATCTTATCATCGATATCAGTGATGTTTTGTAAGTAGAACACTGAAATACCTTGATGTTTTAGATATCTTACTATTACATCAAATGAAATATATGTTCTTGCATGACCTATGTGAGAATAATCGTATACTGTTGGTCCACAAACAAATAATTTCAATTTATTGTTTACCACTTTTAACTCTTCTTTTTCTCGGGTCATAGTATTATAAACTTTAATCATGAAAAAATACTCCTAGTAACATTTTGAATAATTATAACTCTAATAATAAATATATAAAATCTAATAATTATTTTTAATTGAAAATATTTGAAAAATAATTAAAATAAAATTAAGCCAAGAAAGGGATTTGAACCCCTGTGATATGGTCTGCAGCCACACACCTCGCCTCTCGGTCATCTTGGCATAAAAATAGTAACTTAACAATATACTTTATATTGATAAAGATATATAAAGTTTTTGGATAACAAATGAGTAAACAATTTTTTAAACAAAAAGAGTTTAAAAAAAGTCCAATTTGAATTAAATTAATAAAATTAAATAATTAAAAAAAATAAAAAAATTATATTGATAAGAATTCTTCATATTCTTATAAATCTCTGCATGCTAACTCTATATCAACTGCTTTAACAGTTTTTCTTCCAGCATGTTTTGCGAGTTTAACAGCTTCTTCAGCAATGTCCATTCCAACTTCTTCAAGAACGTTTGCTAATTCAACTTTAGCTTCATCACTTATTCTGTTAGCACCAGCATTTTTTAATAATCTTCCTACAGGAGCAATTGGTAATTCTGCCATAATTTCACCTCCATTATATATATTGTATTGTAAAACTACTATTTAAATATATTGTAATAAATAAGGCTTTACATTAAAAAATATTGAAAATATTTGAATTTAAAAAAAATATACAGATATATAAAGAATTAAAATAGAAATAAATAGAAATAAAATATACTTTTTAAAAATAAATGTATAAAAAAATTAAAAAATAGGGGTAAAAATAAAAATGTTTAAACTATTGGATTTTTAACAAAACCTATTCTAAATGAGTTGAAAATTACTAATAACGTTAAACCCAAATCACCAATACCTACAGACATCATTAACGTAATAAGACCTAATATTGCTAAAAATACAAACAATACTTTAACAGAAATTGCTGCTATAATGTTCTGTTTAATAATATTCATTGTTTTATGACTTAAACTGAATAAATAAGGTAATTTGGTTAAATCATCCTGCATTAATGCTATATCTGCAGTTTCTATTGCAACATCTGAACCTACTGCCCCCATTGCTATACCTACATTTGATCTTGCAAGTGCTGGTGCATCATTGATACCATCACCCACCATTGCAGTATCACCAAATTTATTCCTAATTGTGTCCAATATGTTTAATTTATCCTCTGGCATTAATTCAGAATATACATATTTTATTCCTAATTTATCAGCAACACTTTTTGCAGCTATTTTATTATCCCCAGTCAACATAACAGTTTGTACACCCATATTATTTAAACTGGAAATAACTTCTTTAGCTTCATCACGTAATTTGTCTTTTACTGTGATAATTCCAATAACATTATCTTTGTTTCCAACATAGATTACTGTTTTACCATCTTGAGCATATTTTTCAAGAATTGAACGATCAACATCAAATGAACTTCCTTCTATTAATGATTCGTTAGCAGCATAGTAATCTTCATTATTGAATTTACCAATTATTCCCTTTCCAGGAACGTTTTTGAAGTCAGTTATATCTGTGAAATAAATATTGTTTTCATTTGCATAATTAACTATTGCTTGACCAATAGGGTGGCTGGATTTACTTTCTAATGAAGCTGCAATTTCAACTAATTCTTCTTCTGAATAGTTATTATCCAAAACATCAATGTCTGATAAAGCTAATTTTCCTTCAGTTAAAGTTCCGGTTTTATCAAATATTACTGCTTTAATGTTTCTCATTTCTTCAACGTGAGTACTACCTTTGATTATTACCCCTTGTTTAGTGGCTGATGTGATAGATGAAACCATACCAATTGGGGTGGAAATTAAAAACGCACATGGACATGAAATTACCATAATGGACAATGCTCTATATACCCAAGATACTAAATCTTCCCCAAATACTAACGGTGGAATTGATGCTACACAAATTGTAATTACAATAATTATAGGTGTGTAATATTTTGCAATTTTTTCTACTAACGTTTCAGTATTTGATCTGTTTAATTGTGAATGTTTTACAAGAGAAACTATTTTAGAGATTACACTATCTTTAGATTCTTTTGTTACTTCAACTTCCAAATAACCCTCTTGGTTAACAGTACCGGAAAATACTTTATCCCCTATATTTTTAGTTACTGGAAGACTTTCTCCAGTAATTGATGCCTGATTTATAGAAGATACTCCTGAAATTACTTTTCCATCTAATGGAACTTTATCTCCAGGCTTAACTATTACTATTTCACCAATATTTACATCATCAACTTTTCTAAGTTCTTCTGATTCACCTACTTTTACTCTTGCAGTTTCAGGTGCAATTTCTACTAAAGATTTAATTGATTTTTGTGCTCTCAGTTCTGAATAATCTTCTAAGAATTCCGCAATATAGTATAAGAAAGTTACTGCTGCACCCTCTTCAGGACAATTAATTAAAAAGGACGCAATACATGCTATAGTCATTAATACTGCAGGACTGATGGTATGTCTTTTTGTAATTGCATTCCATCCCATTATTGCTATTTGATAACCTGCTATAACGGCACCAACCATAAATACAATTGTTGCTGCTAAACCATTCATTACACCAAAATATTCCAAAATATGACCTAAAACAAATAAAATACCACTTGAAACAATGATTTGAATGGATCTATTTGCTAATAATGGTTTTCCTTCGGCAATAACTGGTTCTTCTTCCCCATCTTCATCAGCACAATCATCACAGTTACATATGGATATGTTAACATCGTCGTCTTCACAGCCACAACTACAGCTATCGCCATGTGAATGCTCGTGATTGTGGTCATGATCATGATGATGCTCGTGATTATCTCCACAACCACAATTATCCTCATGAGAATGTTCATGACTATGAGTATGATTATGATGATGTTCATGATCCTCTTCACAACTACAACTTTCACCATGAGAATGTTCTTGATTATGATTATGGTGATGTTCATGATTGTGACTATGTTCATCATCAGAACAATCATCACAACTACATATCTTTACATCAACATCTTTACTATAATCTATATCTTCACTGTGGTCAAATTGTGAAAAATCAGTTGATTTCTGATAATTTTCCAATAATTTTTTATTATAATGCGTGTTTTCTTGACAATGCCTGTCTTCACAATTTGGATCCATACAAATATAATTGTAATGTTCAGGATTTTCACAAATTCTTTTATCACAATCAGGATCATAACAATGATTTTCCATAAGTTCATCAGATTCTAATAAAAATTCTTTATTGAAATGTTCATGTTTTTCGCAGTGAATGTCTTCACAATCCTTATCAAAACAAATATAATTGTAATGTTCAGGATTTTCACAAACATCTTTATTACAATCTGGCTCAAAACATTTATTTTCTTTTTTTGCCATGTATTCCTCCAGGAAACTGAAAAATGCACTAACCACTATTCTAGTACATGTTCAATTCCTATATTCAATATCTCTATTACGTGCTTATCAGCTAAAGAGTATCTTGCTTGTTTACCTTCTTTGGTATATTTAACTAAATTTTTGCTTCTTAATGTACTCAATTGATGAGAAACTGCAGATTGACTCATATTCAATACTTCACTAATATCACATACACACAAATCTTCTACAGTCAACAATGATAAAATTTTTAACCTTGTCGGATTACCAAATATTTTAAATGTTTCTGATAAGTCCATATATGTATTATCATCCAATAATTGGCTTTTAGCTCTTTTTGCAGCTTCTTCATGAATTACATTTATTTCACAGATTCCTTCATCAATTTCTAAGAATTTTTCTTCATTAGTCATTTTTACCACTTTGATATATGAGTATATGTTCATATGTACATATAAATGTTTTGGAATAATATTAAAAAATAATTTAAAAAATAAAATAAAAAAAATAAAGACCAATAATCATTGGTCAAAAACTAGTTAACTTCTTTATTTCCAGTAGAATTATTAGAAACATTTACTACTGAATAATCTGAAACATTATTGTCAGTAACGTTGGTATAATTGGTATCATTTGTTGAATTACCTTCAGAATTAAATAATCCGACAAAATCAAAATTATCTATTGCATGAATAACACTTTTAACTTCCCCGGACGTACCATTTGAATAATAGTCTTTTGTTACATAAACTATAGATGGAATTTCATAATCAATTATATTTTCTGAAATCAATTCTGTGTATGAATGCTTTTCAGGAGTATAACTTCCAAGATTTGTATTGTTAACAATACTTTCCAAAACCTTTTTAGAAGTGTAAGTATTGTCTGAAGGAACAAATACATATGAATTAGAATCATTTGTACTATGAACATCTACAGTGAAATTATAATTATTTCTAATAACATCCGGAACCACATATTCTGCTGCTAAACTTTCAGACATCTCATTTATTGTCATGTTATTTTGATTATCTTGATTATTACTGTTATTAGCACTAGAAGTATCTACAAGATATATATCATAACAATAATTTAATTCATTATCACCTTGTATAGTTGGAACAATAGAATTTTGAGATTTTTTTGCATCAACTCCCACTATAAACGCAATATGAATATCTGACGCAGGATTTCCATAACCACTTGATTTAACTACTGTACCATAACTATTATTTCCAATTATAGCAGAATCAGTAGTAGCTAAACTTGAATTATTTTGTTCAGAACTTACGTTATCTGTTTTTTCAACAGGCGGAGTTGATGTACCACCATTAAGTGCAACAGTCGCTAACATAACAAGAACTATTGATACCAACATAAGAATAACCAATTTGGAAGAACTTATAGGTGGTTTATTAGGACCATTATACATTATTAACCTCCAAAATTTTTATTGAATATAGTTATTTAAAAATTTATTATCCCATATATCGTATACGAATTAAAATACTCCATTTTTACCTTTTTATAGATATGAGAACCATCCTATTCATATAATCAGCTAATTCTACATACCATTTAAGTGTTTTACCTAATGCTATTTTTCAGTAGATAATAAACTCCTAAAATATTATTATATAATATTATTATGTTATTTAATAAATAAGAAAGTAATGATTTAAATAGATAATTGATAATGATAATTATTATTTTAAAAGAAGTCATAAAGATATAATTTCAAAATCTACCGAAATAATTTTTAAAGAAAATCAACCAGATAATTTCTTAAATAAATTTGCTAAATCAATAATAAAAATAAAATATATTAAGTTGTATTAACTTAAATTTAATTAATATAGACTAAAATAGTTTCATAATAATATTAAAAAAAAATTATTCAAAATATCTGCATTGCAGAAAAATGAAAAAATAAATTAGACACCAAGGGTGATAAAATGACAGGAATTGTTGGATATGGAGCTCATGTTCCCTCTTACAGAATTAAAGTTGAAGAAATCGCTAAAGTGTGGGGAGATGACCCAAACTCTATTTCAAAAGGATTAGTCGTTAATGAAAAATCAGTACCTGGACCTGATGAAGATACTGTAACAATCGCAGTAGAAGCAGCAAGAAGAGCATTAGCTCGAGCAGAAATAGATCCACAGGATATAGGTGCAATATATGTAGGATCAGAATCACACCCATATGCAGTAAAACCAACAGCAACAATTGTTGCTGATGCAATTCAAGCATCTCCGAATTTAACCGCTGCAGATTTAGAATTTGCATGTAAAGCAGGTACAGCCGGAATTCAAGCAGCAATGGGTCTTGTTAAATCAGGAATAATTAAATATGGTTTAGCAATAGGAGCAGATACATCACAAGGAGCTCCCGGTGATGCATTAGAATATACAGCCAGTGCAGGAGGAGCAGCATATATTATCGGAGAAGATAATACAATTGCTGACATTGAAGAAACTTGCAGTTTTACTACTGATACTCCTGATTTCTATAGAAGAGAAGGAGAAGCTTATCCATCCCATGGTGGAAGATTTACAGGAGAACCAGCATATTTCAAACACGTTCTTGGTGCTGCAAATAGAATGTTAGAAAAAACAGGAACAACAGCAGCAGATTATGATTATGCAGTATTCCATCAACCAAATGGAAAGTTCTACATTAGAGCTGCAAAAAAATTAGGATTCAGTGACGAACAATATAAACAAGGATTACTTACACCTTACATAGGAAATACATACTCTGGAGCTACACCATTAGGTTTAGCATCAGTATTAGATATTGCTAAACCAGGAGATAAAATATTTGCAGTATCTTACGGATCTGGAGCAGGTAGTGATGCATTTACAATTACTGTAAATGATAGAATTGAAGAAGTAAGAAACAAAGCTAAAACACTTGATGAAATACAGAAAAATTTAACTTATGTAGATTATGCTACTTATGCTAAATTTAAAGGAAAAATTAAAATGGATTAAACTCATTAAACATAAAAAGGTGAAAATATGAGAGATGTAGCAATAGTAGGAGTATCACAAACCAAATTTGGAGAATTATGGGACAAATCATTCAGAGATTTAGTAGTTGAAGCTGGAGTAGAAGCTATACACGATGCAAATATGACTGGAGAAGATATTGATGCAATGTACATAGGTAACATGTCTGGAGGATTATTTGTTGGACAAGAACACATTGGAGCACTAATTGCAGAACATTCTGGTTTAGCACCAATCCCAGCTACAAGAGTAGAAGCAGCTTGTGCATCCGGTGGATTAGCATTAAGACAAGCAATAATGGCTGTAGCATCAGGATATTACGATAAAGTAATGGCTGCAGGTGTAGAAAAAATGACAGATGTAGTGGATGCAACACCAGCAATTGCAGCAGCTGCTGATCGTGAATGGGAAGCACAACAAGGAGTAACTTTCCCATCATTATATGCTATGATGGCTAGAAGACACATGCATGAATACGGTACAACACGTGAACAAATTGCAGGTTTTGCAGTACTCGGACATAAAAATGGAGCATTAAATCCAAAAGCTCAATTCCAAAGAGAAATTAGTGTAGATGCAGTATTAAACTCAACAAAAGTAGCATCACCATTAAATATATTAGATTGTTCTCCAGTATCAGATGGAGCAGCAGCAGTTGTTGTATGTCCTGCAGAAGATGCTAAAAAATATTCCGATACTCCAATATACGTTAAAGCTTCAACACAAGCATCTGACACAATAGCTTTACACAGTAGAAAAAGTTTAACAACTATTGAATCCACAATCAATGCTTCAAGAAAAGCATACGACATAGCAGGAATAGAAGCTAAAGACGTAGATGTTGCAGAAGTACACGATTGTTTCAGTATTAATGGATTATTAGCTATTGAAGATTTAGGTTTCTTTAAGAAAGGTGAAGGTGGACAAGCTATCGAAGATGGACTCATAGAAAGAGATGGTCAGGTAGCTGTAAACCCTTCAGGAGGACTTAAAGCAAGAGGTCACCCATTAGGAGCAACAGGAATTGCCCAAGCTGCAGAAATAACTTGGCAATTAAGAGGAGATGCAGATAAACGACAAGTAGACGGTGCTGAGATTGGTCTTACCCAAAACATTGGAGGAACCGGAGGTACTGTTGCTGTACATGTTTTATCAAGAAACAAATAGATTTCTTCACTTAACCCCCATTAAAAATCTTTTTTTTAAAAAAATATTTAAATTTCTATAAAGATACTCTATTATAAGGAAGTTTAAATATGAGCCTAATTAAGAACATTATTACTGTAGTTTTTCTTCTACTTATCGTAATTACAGTCCCATATTTGATATATGAATGGAGTGAACATGAAAACCTTGGATCCAATGAAATGGGATACGTTACAAAGGACACTTATAACCATTATGGTTCAGAACAAACCATTGTATTAATAACAGGAATACATCCCAGAGAAAAATTAGCGATTAATCCAGAGATAGAATCAGCAAAAAGATTTGCTTTAACACATAATGCAAAACTGGTAAACTATAATGTTACTGTTACAAAAGATCCTGAAGATTATAAAAATAGCAGATATAACGGAGAGCATTTAGTTTCAGAGATTGTGTTACCTGACATATATAAATCAAAAGCAGATGTAGTAATAATTAGTCATTCACATATCGAAGGTTACGGAGAAGGATTCTATTTAGCGACTCCTGCAATGGACGAAGCTTCAGTAAAATTAGCAGAGAATATTGAAAGAAGTGGAATAGATTTCAAATATTTTAGAACTCCGGAAAATGTAACATCATATGAAAGTACCTCAATTGAATTAGTATCCAAACCACTGGCCGACTCTGGTTATTCTACATTAGTATATGAAATTCCTGAAAATATCACAGAACAAGATTCAACCGATAAAACATATGATTTATTAGTAAAAACATATGAATTGTTGAATCAATAACTTTTTTTTATTTTTAAGTTTGATGTAGTTCCATGAATTCATCTCTATAGTTATCCAAACGTGTTAAATATTTGTCCAACTCTTTATCGTATTCCAACAACACTTGATTTGGAGCTTCAATTTCTATAGAACATCCGTCAAATAATAACAATTTTATTTCTAATAAAGTAAAAAAGTCTGAAAATAAAGTTATTGCTAAATTCAAATAGGTATCTGATTCATATATCGGATCCATCAATAAACATTCTATCATTTCTTTAATTTCCACAAAGAAAGGATATTCATGAGTAATTATGTCGTTTGAATATAAATTGTCAGATACTTTGTCTAAGGAATCCAAAATTAGATTAATTATTTCCATAGCTATAACCGTGGACAGTCCTTTTTGACATTCAGTATCCATACTCCAATAAGAAGCTGGAGTAACATCCTTTAAAGATTCAAGTAAACTGATTATTAATTTTTTAAATTCAGATATATCTCCAAAGAACAATTCGTTGAAATCTAATATTTTATCCATAAAAACACTCAAAATTGTTTATTTATGTAATTTGTTTAAAAAGAAATAAATATTTATTCAAAAGTAAAATAAAAAAAAAGAATCCATGAAAAAATATCATGGATTTCTCCCAATACAATTAATACTTTAGACTAGATTCTAATAGTTTAATATATAGGTAATTTAACATATAAGATTATTTAATCTTACATTCCAGGCATTCCGCCCATTCCATCCATACCTTGAGCTGCTGCTACGTCTCCTTGACTGGATGATGCGATTACGTCATCAATTCTTAAAATCATTTCAGCTGCTTCAGCTGCAGATTGAATAGCTTGTTTTTTAACTCTTTGAGGTTCGATAACTCCTGCTTCTTTCATGTCAGCTACTCCACCTTCAAATACATTTAATCCCATGTAAATTGAATCTTCGTGAGCTGCTCTTAAATCAACTAAGGAGTCTATACTGTCTAAACCTGCGTTTTCTGCTAAGGTTCTAGGTACTACTTCTAATGCTTCTGCAAATGCCATTACAGCTAATTGTTCTCTTCCGCTGATGGTTTCTGCATAATCTTTTAATCCTTTTGCAATAGCGATTTCTGGAGCTCCTCCACCAACTACTACTTTACCATCTTCAACTGTAGAAGCAACTACACCTATTGCATCTTCAACAGCTCTTTCGATTTCATCTACAACGTGGCTTGTTGAACCTCTTAATAATAATGTTACTGCTTTAGGATCTTTACATTCTTTTACGAAGATCATATCGTCACCGGATACTTTGTCTTCTACAACTGAACCTGCTTCCCCTAAATCTTCACTGGTTAAATCTTGGATGTTTGTAACAATTTTTCCACCGGTTGCTTTAGCTAATTTTTCCATGTCGGATTTTTTAACTCTTCTTGTAGCTAAAATTCCTGCTTTTGCTAAGTAGTGTTGTGCTAAGTCATCAATACCTTTTTGACAGAATAATACATTTGCACCTGCATCTACTAAACCATCAATCATTTCTTTAATCATTGCTTCTTCTTGTTCGATGAAAGCTTGCATTTGTGCTGGGTCAGTGATTCTGATTTCTGCATCTACTTCTGTTTCTTTAACTTCTATTGCACTGTTTACTAAAGCAATTTTTGCATTTTCAATTGAAGTAGGCATTCCAGGGTGTACTCTTTCTTTATCAACAATTACTCCACTTACTAATTCAGAGTCTTCTATTGCTGCACCGTCTTTGGATTCGATTTTAATTTGTTCGATATCTACTTTACCATCTTCTTCAACTTGGTTAACTGCACCAACGATGAGTTCTGCTAAAGGTTCTCTTGCTTTTTCTGTTCCTTTACCAGTCATTGCGGTCATAGCAACTTGCATTAATGTGTCTTTATCAGAGGAATCTAAGGAAATTGATTCTAAAATTTCTTGTGCTTTTTGTGCTGCTTGTCTGTATCCTAATGCAATGATTGTTGGGTGAATTTCTTTATCTAATAATTCTTCGGATCTTTTGAGTAATTCTCCTGCGATAATTACTGCTGTTGTTGTACCGTCACCTACTTCATCTTCTTGTGTTTTTGCTACTTCTACTAACATTTTAGCTGCTGGGTGTTCAATATCCATTTCTTTAAGGATGGTTACACCATCGTTTGTTACTACGATATCTCCAATTCCATCTACAAGCATTTTGTCCATACCTTTTGGACCTAATGTTGTTCTTACAGTTTCTGCTAATACTTTACCAGCTAATATGTTATTTCTTTGTGCATCTCTTCCTAAAGCTCTGGATGTTCCTTCAGGTAAGATGATTAATGGTTGTTGTTGTTGTGCCATTTTATTACCTCTATTTTATCTATTCAAATTGTATATAATTTAGTTTAAATATTTCATTAAATAATTTTTTTATAATCAGTCTATATTCATAATGGGTTTGACTTTATATAAATACTTAACTATTTATTCTGTACAAAATACAGAAAAATAAATCAAGAAAAAATGAATTCGAAATATTGTTTAAAATAAATAAAAAATAAAAAATAGAGGAGATTATTCATCTAAAACTACAGGTTTTTTAACCCATATAATCCTATCGCCATCTCTTGCACGTTGACAGTAATCACGTTTTTCTAGGGCCTTAAGTGTTTTAGCAAAACTCTCTTTTTCCAATTCAGTGAAACCTAATTCCATTAGGTAATCATATAATTCACTGGCACTTTTTGCATCTGGAAGAAGATGATAAATTTGAGATTGGAAACTAGTTAAACCAGGCAATGGTTTAGAAATCATTGCAGAGAAGTAATCTTTATATTTGGACATATCTTGTAATTGAACGTCCTTATTATCAACAACTTCATTTAATCTTGTAATTTCCTGATCCAATTTTTCATTATCTACTTTCAATAACTCAGCTTTTTCCAAATCAGCATTTAATGAAGCAATTTGTTTTTCATAACCTGATTTTAAATCTGCCTTTTCAATCTCCAAAGAATGTATACGAGGTTGTAAATCTTTAAGTTTTTCTAATTCTTCGTTTTTATCGTATAATAATTGTTTATGATCATCGATATCTTTATTTTTTCTATCGACTATTTCTTTGAGTTCATTTATTCTTGCAGTGCTGCTTAATAAAGTATCATTACTTTCTTTCAATTCTTTATCTTTTTCATTTAATTGAGATGCCATATCCTCTATTTCTTTATTTTTTTCGGATAATTGAATATTTAATTCTCCCATTTCCTCTAACTTTTTATTAGAATCAAAAACATCTACCTTGAGGTTTTCAATAACATCATCTTTTTGAGATAATTGAACATTTAACTCATCTATATCATCATCTTTAAGTTTGAGTTTGTTTTCAAATCTATTTATTTGATTATTTAACTCATTTAACAATTCATCTTGTTTAGCAATTGTATCATCTTTAGCTTGAATTATAGATTCGGATTGAATATATTTATCAGAACCTTCTTTAACCTGATCATTCAACATTACAATATCTTTATTTAATGAATCTATAGTAGCATTTAACTCATCAATTTTGTAATTTCTTTGATTTAACAAGGAAGATAATTTAGAAATTTCCTGATCTTTTTCACTGGATTCTTTTAAATAATTTTCATTTAGTTTGAAAATTTCATCATCTTTAGCTTTAATTTTATCATCAATTAATATAGATTCTCTTGCTAATTGATCTTTAAGTTGTTTAATCTCTTCTTGTGATACTTGAATATTATTTCGTAACTCTTTTATTGTGTCTGTTTTAGATGCTGATTCATTTTCCCTAGTCTTAAGTAATTTATTTAATTGAGAAATTTCAATATCCTTTAATTCAAGTTTTTGAGGTAATGCTGAAATTTTATCCGATTTATCTTGAACTTCTTGTTTTAGCTTGTTTATTTGAGTTTCATTAATTTTTTTAACATTAAATGATTCTTCTTTAAGTTTATCATAATTAGTATCTTTTTCTTTAATAATTAAGTCGAAAGATTCTTTATCCTGTTCTAATTTGTTTATATAAATATTTTTATCATTTAATGTATTTTCGAGATATTGATTTTCAGTTCTTAATTTTTCATTTGTATTTGAAAACTTAGTTAAACTTTCATTTAAATCAGTGATTTGTTTATTTGTTGATTTACGTAACTGATTAAAATCTAACTTAAGTTTATCATATTCCGCATCTTTTTCATATAATGCTTTCTTAGTTTCCTTTAATTCTTGTTGTAGTTCAGTAGAATTTTCTTCTGCTGTTAAATCAATTGCTACTTCATCCAATTTAACTTTTAATGATGCAATTTCTTCATCTTTTTCTACCAATACTGATTCTAATTCTTTAATTTTATCTGAATTTGATTCATCATCCAATGTTAAAGAGTTAATTTCTAAATTTTGTTCCGTGGCTTTTTCTTTTAAAGAGGACAATTCTTCAAGAATCTCTTTATTAGTTTGTTCCAAATCATTGAATCTGGATTCTAATTGCTCATATTCTCCTGATTTTTTATCATATTGTTGTCTAAATGACTCAATAGTAGCATCTTTTTCAAGTAAATCTAGTTCTAAAGCATCATATTCCTGAGTTTTATTTAAAAGATCATGTTCTAATTTATTAACTTTCTCTTCATCAATGACAACATCAGAATCTACTTTTGCTGTTAAATCAGCAATTGTATTGTCTTTTTCTAAAAGTTCAGCATCTTTTTCAGATAATTTTTCTTTTAATGAATCTAATTCTGCAGACAATTCCGAATCATCAGAGGAATTGATAGAGTTTTCTTCAATTGAGTTTTTTAATTTGGCGTTTTCATTTTCTAACTCAACCAATTTAAATTCATTAATCTTATTTAAATCTTGTATTCTTTGTAATTCAGATTGAACTTTAATTAATTCATTAGATTTCTCAGTGAATTCAGATATTAATGAATTTACATTATCTGAATCCGAAATTATTTCCGTAGGATTAGATTCTTTTAAAGTTTTATTTTCTAATTCTAAAGATGAAATTTTTTCATTCAATTCTTCGATTTGTTTAGGATAATCTACTAAATTATCTTCTAATTCTGCGATTTTTTCTTTTAATTCAGATATTTCTGATTCTTTAACGTCCAATTCTTCAGAATCTGGATTTGAAAATTTTTCTAATTGAGAATTAAGAGATTCTATTTCTTCTTCATACTTCTTAATTTTTTGATCTCTTCCCGTGACTTCTATAGTTAATTGATTTTTTAAAACTGGTATTTCTTTAAGTTCTTCTGTTTGTCTATCAATAACAGAACGTAACTGATTAATTTCAGTCTGTGAAGAAGTATTTTTAAGTTCTTCATTTTGTTCCTTAAGTCTTGAAATTTCTAGCTTAAGTTCTTTTTCTGTCTGTGAATTTGATTCACCAACAGCAATATTTAAAACTTCAATTTCTCTTTTTTGATCTTCAACTGTACTTTTTAAACTATCAATTTGATTTTGATAATTAGAAATTACATCATCATCAACCACTGGTGTTGAATTAACTTTAGTGCGTAATTCACTAATCTCTAATTCTTTTTCTTTTATTTCAGTGTCTTTTTCTTGTAATAAAAGATCTTTTTCTTTCAGAACAGTTTCTTTTTTGTCAACTTCTTCTGTTAGTTCATTTATTCTAGCTGTTAAATTGCTGTTTTGATTTTCATTTTGTATTAAAACATTTTGAACTGCTTCATTTGTTTTAATATCCTTATTTTCTTCGCTTAATTGTTCTTTGAGACTATTAATTTCTTTAAAACAAGATTTTACTAGTTCTCTCAACTCTTCTGATTCAACATCCTTTAAAAACGCCATTGTGATCACTATTTAATATATATCTAATTCAAACTTTTAAAGTTTTTCTTTAATTTCTATTCAAATTTTTAAGATTTTTAGATTAAAAAAATACTCCAACAAATATGTTATTAAAAAACCTAATAAAAATCCACCTAAAACATCAGAGGGATAATGAACCCCTATATATAATCTGGTAAATGCAACTACAATTGGAATTAACATAAAAATCCATTTTTTATATTCCCTTGATAAAAGATAAGCCATAGCAGTAGAAGTGGAAGTATGACCTGATGGAAAAGAATAATCCGTTTCTAAACCTAACACTACTAAATTCGATAATTCGGTATATGGTCTAGGTCTCATAACCAAAATTTTAACCAATTGAGTAATCAATGTTGTAACCAACAATATTATTATCATTCTTTTTGCAACATCTTTTCCCTTCTGACTTCCAAAAAGATATAATATAATTGATATAACAATCCAAAAATAAATTATCCCCATGTTTGAGATGAGTAATGCCAAGTTATCTATAATAAAATTATGATAAGATAAATTTATTAATTCTAAAATAAATACATCTACTGAATGTAGAAAAAATAACATTAAATCACCTTAAAAGGGAGAATAGAGGGGAGTTATAAATATAATTTAGATATTAATTGAGCATTTAATATTGAAGCACCAGCTGCTCCACGAATAGTGTTATGTCCTACTAAAGTGTATTTAAAACTATTTTCAAATACGTCTTCTCGAACTCTACCCACTGATACACTCATACCATGTCCAGCATCCCTATCCATACGAGGTTGAGGTCTGTTTTCTTCTTTACGTACGATAACTGGTTGTTCTGGTGCAAAAGATAATTTTTCTTTTTGTGGTATTCCTCTAAAATCATTCATAGCTTTTTCAATATCTTCTACAGTAATATCATCTTCTTCAAATTCTATTGCAACTGATTCCGTGTGTCCATCAACTACACCAACCCGATTACATGATGCACTTAATGGGAAATTTGCCTTATCAACAAGTCCACCATTTACTTTACCAAGTAAATGTAATGTTTCAGATTGCATTTTTTCTTCTTCGCCACCAATAAAAGGAATGATATTATCCAAGATTCCCATGGATGGAACACCATTATACCCTGCGCCACTAACTGCTTGCATAGTTGTTACTGAAACTCTTTTAAAAGTATATTTATCAAATAATGGTTTCAAAGTTAATGTTAATGCTATTGTTGAACAGTTAGGGTTTGTAACTATACATCCATCCCATCCATTCACATCTTTTTGAATTTCCATCATTTCAAGATGTTCCGGGTTAACTTCAGGAATTACTAAAGGTATGTTTTCTTTCATACGGTTAACACTTGCATTAGAAGCTACAATAAATTTTTCAGCAAAAGCTGCTTCTACAGGTTCTGCAAGTCCTGCAGGCAATGATGCGAATACAAAATCAACATCATCACTGACTTCTGAAGGATCTGTGTTAACAATTTTCATATCTTTAACTTCTTCAGGAATTGGTGTTGTTTGATGCCAAGTCACTGCATCTTCATAACGTTTTCCTGCTGATTTTTCAGAAGCTGCTACATTCACTATATTAAAATCTGGTATTTGAGATAATAATTGGATAAATCTTTGTCCAACCATCCCGGTTGCACCTAATACACATACATTTCTTACCATATCAATCACTTTTCCATTTTATAAACCTAATACATCAAACATATCTGCAACTGGTTTTTCCTGTTTGGTCATTAAGTAGTTTAATGCTCTGATTACACCATTTACAAATGCTTGTCTAGTGGAAGCTCTGTGAATAACTTCGATTCTTTCACCATCACCACAGAACATCACTGTATGATCTCCCACAATGTCTCCTCCACGTACGGCATGAATTCCTATTTCATCTTTTGGACGTTTTCCCACCATCCCTTCTCTACCGTAACATGCTGTTTCATTAAGGTTTAGTTCCAGGTTTTCTGCTACTATTTCTGCTGCTCTTTTTGCTGTTCCTGATGGAGCATCTTGTTTATTATGATGGTGTGCTTCAACTATTTCAATGTCGTATTCATGACCTAATATTTTTGCTACTTGTCCTACAATTTCAAAGAAAACATTTACCCCTGTAGCCATGTTAGGTGAAATAACTGCTTTAACATTGTTTTCTTTAATAACATTATGCATTATTTCAAGTTGATCATCTTGTATTCCTGTTGTACCTACCACAACATTTACACCACATTCTGCACATGTTTTTACTGTTTCTACTGCTGCAGATGCAATAGTAAAATCAACCAAAACATCCGGTTTTACACGTTCTAATTCGGATTTTAAATCTTGAGAACCAATTATATTTACGCCCATAGTTCCCAGACCTATTTGTTCACCCAAATCTTTTCCTGCTAATGGGGAGTTAGGCATTTCTATACCCATTACAACTTCCATATTTTCTTGTTCTTGAACGGTTCTAATAATTTTAGAACCCATATTTCCAACACAACCTGTTACTGCAACTTTAATCATTATAACACCTTAAATTAAATCATATTTTTTCATTATATCCTGTAAAATAACATCGTTTTCTTCACTCATCTCTTTAAGTGGCATTCTTAATCCGCCAACATTTTTACCCATTAGGTTTAATGCTCTTTTTGCTGGTGCAGGACTAGCTTCTATAAACATTACATCCATTAAATCAAACAAATCATTAGATAAAGCTCTTGCTTCATCATAATTTCCATCCAAAGCATTTCTTACCATTAATGATGTTTCTTTAGGAAGTACATTTGCAACTACACTAATTACTCCACGTGCCCCTTGTGCAATCATAGGTAAAGTTAATGAATCATTACCTGATAAAACTGTGAAATCTTTTGATAAATCTTGTTTTTCTAATTCATTGAATACTGTGGCTAATTTATTTAAATCAGGATTTGCTTCCTTAATTGCAACTATATTGTCTAATTTAGCTATATCTACTATGGAATTAACTGATAAATCTATACCTGTCCTAGAGGGTACATTATATGCAATTATCGGAATATCATTTGAATCATTTAATAATTTAAAATGGTCATATAACCCACTTTGTTGTGGCTTGTTGTAATATGGGGTTATAACCAATGCTGTATCAGCACCTGCATTTTCTGCATATTTTACTAAATCCATTGCTTCAGATGTTGCATTGCTCCCTGCTCCTGCAATAGTAAGTGCCCGACCATCAACTTGATCAACCATAATATCAATTACTTTTTGATGTTCATCATGGGACATTGTAGCTGATTCACCAGTTGTACCAGCTGCAAGAATTCCTTCTACACCACCTTCTATAAGAAAATCGATTAAATTTCTATATTCTTCTTCGTTAATATTATTATCTTTGTCTAATGGTGTTACCATTGCGACATGTGTTCCATCTAAATTCATTGTAAAGTCCCCCTAATTAATTCATATGCTTTTTCTCCATCTTCCCAATCAACAAATACAACTACTGCTGTCTGACTAGATGATAATTCAACTATGTTAATATTGTTATCATGTAGTGGATTGGTTATATTTGCAATGATGCCAGGTGTGTCAATAAAATC
Source organism: Methanosphaera stadtmanae (assembly GCA_015062805.1). GTDB lineage: Archaea > Methanobacteriota > Methanobacteria > Methanobacteriales > Methanobacteriaceae > Methanosphaera > Methanosphaera stadtmanae_C. The sequence continues at coordinate 134,712 of SUTQ01000002.1, read as the reverse complement.
ATGACTTACTACAGAAATCATAGCTATTTTTTGTCCTAATGAAATAGAACTTAATCTATCTCCACCGATAACCAGTTCATGTAATACTTCGTGTGCTTTAACAGCATCATCTTCTTTGAAGAATAAAGTTATAGAACTTTCACCAGTTGAAATACCATATATACTTAAACCATTATCAGATACTTTTTTTGTAATATCTGCAATGATTCCTTGTTTATTCATTAAATCTTCGCCTACAACAGCAATAAGTGAAAGTGTTTCATTTAACTTCATAATAGATATAACTTCTTCTTCAGGATGATTTGGACCAATTATATCGGTTCCATGGACTCTTAAATCACCATACTCAAAACTAATAATTTTTGCTTTGATATCAGGATCTTTATACCTAAGTGCATTTGGATGTAATACTTGAGCACCATAATTGGCTAAATCTATCATTTCTTCTACTGTGATTTTATCTAATTTTTCAGCTGTTTCCAATTTTCTCGGATCGGTGGACATTACCCCTTTAACATCAGTTACTATTACCACTTCTTCTGCACCAATACAGTGTCCTATTAAAAATGCAGAAACATCACTACCCCCTCTTCCAAGAGTAGTTACTGAACCTTCAGAATCTTTTCCAAGGAATCCACAGATTACTGGGATAATTCCCTGATTTACAAGTTTAGAAATGTGTTCTTGTACACGTTTTTCAGTTTCTTCTTTATCAATTTTAGCTTCCAAATAGTCACTATCAGTAATTACAGGCCATTTTTCACTGAAAGGATCTATAAATTCTGATTTTACACCCAATGATTCAATTGTTGCTGCCATGATACGTACACTTTGCATTTCACCCATTGAAAGGATTCCTGCCAACTGTTTTGAAGTAACCTGATCGCCAACGGATTCTTTAACTAACTTAATTGATTCATCAGTAGTTTTGTTTATAGCAGAAACTACTACAACAAGTTTACTTCCTTTCATGTATTCATCAACAACTGACTGAGCTGCTTTCTGAATTCTTTCACCTGTTCCCACAGATGTTCCACCAAATTTCGCCACAACGATTCCCATAAATTCACCTTTAATAATTGATATGGATTAATTTTTAAATTAACAATATAGTTATTCCTAATAATATATGTGATTTATATAATAATAAAATTAATGGAAAAAAATAAAAAAACTAAACTTTAAGATATAAAAAATGTTTAAAATGAAAAATAGGATTAATATTTAAATTAAAGAATTAAAAAAAAGTACAAATAAGTTAAAACAAACTTATTGTTCTAATAAATGAGTTGCATAACCTGCAATTTGGTTTCTTAAGTGTTTTGTTGAAACTGTTGAGTATTCAGCAACCATTTGTTTATTATTTTCAAAATCAGTATTGAATTTATCACCGTGTAATTCTAATAATTCTTTTGCTGTTCTTTTTACAAATGTTGTTCTAATGTTTCCCATAATCAAACCTCCAATATATTTTAAGTAATTTATTATAAACGTAATTATAAATATTTTTTTTGCTCTTCTTTGCTTATAGATGCTAATAAATCAAATATTTCAAGTATCTTTTCCGTATTTATTTCTTTATCAGCCACAGCATTTCTAATTTTATTGTGGATAATTTCTTCTCTTGAAGAATCAAAAAGATCTTTATTTAATGCTTTTTTAGCTGTTATTATATCTTTAGCAAGTGATGTTCTTTCAAGAATTAACTTTAAAATTTGATCATCAAATTCATCGATTTTTTTCCTTGAATCGTTTAATAATTTTTCTGCTTCAAATTTTTCCATATTACCACTTAATCTATGACTACAGATCCCTTATTATCTGGTCTTGTTTCAATTAATTTACCAGGATATTTAGATAATGCTTTCTTTATTTCATCTATATTTGAAGAATCATCTAACAAAATAGTATATGCAGAACCAGTTCCAGATAATCCTGCAGCTTTAGCTCCTAATTTTAATGCATCCATCGCAATTTGAGTATCCAAATTTAATGCTGCACAATATAAGAAGCCATTTAAGGTAAGAGCCTTTTCAATATTCTTATTTACTGCATTATCGAATGCAATTTCCACAAGTGATGATAAAGTTTTCATTGCCTTTACATCAGACTGTGCAGTATATAAAGATTTGTTCGGTATATATATTAATATTTTCTGATAGTTAACAAGATAATCACATAAAATTTTTCTCTCATAGTTATCAGTAATCTTCCAACCACCGTAATATGAAGCAGATGCATCATCATAAGATCCAGTTTTTGTTACTCCACACTCCAATGAAGCATCAATTCCCATATTTAGAATATCTTCATCAGTAATATCCGTATTTTCCAATGACATGTCTGCTGCGTCAAGAAGAGTCAATAATGTTGCATACACAACCGAATTTGAAGCAGCACTACTACTTGATAATCCAGAACCTGGAGGAATATCCGATTTAGTTTCAACATTTACAACTATGTTTTTTAAATTAAAATCAGGATATTCTATTAACTTTTCATAAACTTTTTTAACACACAAATGCATCAAAGTAGTATCCATATCAGGATTATCTAAACTTTTACAAATAAAATCAATGTCTTTATCTGTTTTATCCTGTAAAATCGTAACATTTGCCGTAACATATAACTGAATACCAAACGCTGAACCTTTACCAGTACTAATCGCATTAATAACTGTTGCAGAAGCAGGTGAACGTACACTTACCATAAAAAATCTTCCATAAATATAATATAATATATAATATACTATCAAAATATAAATAATATTATTTATGTTATTAAAAAACTAGGAGAAAAAATAAAATGAGTGTAAAATTAGAAGTATTCACATCACAATCATGTCCATATTGTCCTATGGCAGTGGAAGTAGCTGAACAAATGGTTAAAGAATTTGGAGACGATTTAGATTATCAACATTTAGACGTAAATGAAAACATGGACAAAGTTAGAGAATATGAAATTATGTCCGTCCCTACTGTTGTTTTAGAAGGAAAAACCGTGTCAATAGGTGCACCAGATCCTGAACAATTATCCAGACAAATTAAAAAAGCTTTACTTAGACAAAAATAATTATCCTATTTCTCCTCCATTTTACTTTTAGATAATAAAATTTTTTACTATTTTTAAAGTTTTTCATTTTAAAAACTAATTAAACTAGTTTAAACAAATATAGCATTAATACATAATTAGAGAAAAATAAGATTATCAGGTTGGGATTAAAATAGAACATCATGTAAATTCAAATGAAAAATCTGGAATCACAACAGGCAGTGTTTCAACAGCAGCGAGTGTGGCCGCTTTATTAACAATACTAGGAGAAACACCCGAAGTTGTTACTATTGAAGCACCAACTTCTGAATTAATAGTTGAAATAAAACAAACAAAACTAATTAATCAAAATAAGGCATCTGCAAGTGTTATTAAACCTACATATAATGATCCGGATGTAACAAGAGGCATAAAAATTATTTCAGAAGTAACATTAACTGATAATGAAAATTGTGTTGAAATAACCGCAGGAGAAGGAGTTGGAAAAGTAACCAAACCAGGACTCCAAATACCTGTAGGTGAGTTTGCCATCAACCCAGTTCCTCGTAAAATGATTGCAGAAAATGTTAAAAAATATTTGCCTGAGGGAAAAGGAGCAATAGTTAAAATAATAATTCCTGAAGGAAAAAAATTAGCTCCAAAAACTATGAACAGTAGACTTGGAATAGTAGATGGGATCTCAGTTTTGGGTACAACAGGTATCGCCAGACCAATGTCTTCCAAAGCGTATACAGATTCATTACGTGTCCAAATTGATGTTGCAATAGCCAATGGTTATTATGATTTATTATTTGTTCCTGGAAATATAGGAACACGTATCGCTAAAGAAAAATTAGTTATCGAAGATGATGAAATTATTGAGATGAGTAATTTTGTTGGATTTATGCTCGAAGAAGCAGAAAAAACAGAAAAAGTTAATTCAATAACATTATTCGGTCACGCAGGTAAGTTAATTAAAATAGCAGCAGGAATTTTTAATACCAAACAAAGCGTAGCTGATGCCCGTCGTGAAATTATGACTTGTTATGCCGGATTAGTTGGAGCAGATACCAATACATTAAAGAATATTTTCGAATGCATAACTACCGAAGATGTTATAAAAATTTTAGATAAAGAAAACATAACAACAGAAGTTTTTGAATTGATTTCGGATAAAATTATAGAACTCTGTGAATTAAAGTTCAACATCAAATTTAATGTTATACTTGTAAAAATGGATGGTGAAATATTAAACCCATCTAAAATTAACACTATACCTTTTGAATGGAAATAAGATGTGTTTTTATGAATATTTGTATAATCGGCCAATACCCTCCACAATTAGGTGGAGTTGCCACATACACTAAACAACTGGAAGATAAACTTGTTGAAGAAGGACATAATGTTTATATTTTAACATATAAACAGGATGCAGAATTATCTTCCAATGTCTTTATGGCCTCAAGCATTAACATTCCATTAATTAGGGGAATTTCATTCATTATTTCAAGTTATTTTATTTTAAAAAAAATAGTTAAAACTTACAATATTGACATAATACATGCAAATTATATAATCCCTCCAGGATTAGTATGTGTTTTAAACAAATCGGATGCAAAAAAAGTTATAACTATCCATGGTTCTGATATAAATATTCTACCAAATAATAAAATTTTAAGACCGCTTATTAAATATGTGCTAAATAAATCTGATTACCTATATTTTGTAAGTGAAAAATTAAAGAATAAGGCAATTTCACTAAATGGAAGTAAAATAGAAGAGAAGTCCGAAATCACCCCAAATACTGTGAATACAAAGAAATTTAAGCCATTGAACGGGGAAAGAAAATTACTGACTAATTATTCCCAACCTATAGTAGTTTTCATAGGAAATTTAGTAGAACAAAAAGGTTTAAAATATTTATTGGAAGCTAAAAAAATCTCAACAGTAAATTATACCTTATTGATTTATGGTGATGGGCCCGAAAAAGATTTTTTATCAAATTATATTAAAGAAAATAATTTGAACGATACATACCTAATGGGAAAAACTCAAATTCCTGAACAGATAATTCCAGAATCAGACATAATGGTTTTACCTTCAATTTCAGAAGGTGCCAGTATTATTGCCTTAGAAAGTATGTCCTGTGGCAAAGCTTTAATATCAACTGACACCGGAAACATTAGTACTGTAGTTACAAATAATGAAAATGGAAGAATTGTCCCACCTGCAAATCCGGAATTATTAAAAAATGCGATTGAAGACCTATTAATAAACAAAGATAAAAGAGAAAAGATAGGCAGAAATGCTAGAGAATTAATAATTAATAAATATTCTAAAATGAAAATACCATATTTAGAAGATTAGATAATAAAAAAGGGGATGTTATCTTGAGTAATATAGATCCAAAAATAGAAGAGATTATGAAAGAATGCTATCCTTTCATAGAGGAATATAATCCTGCACAACAAGCAGTTATTGATTCAGATTATATTGAAAAAAAAGATAACTTTATAATATCAATACCTACAGCCAGCGGTAAAACTGTACTTGGAGTATTAGCTATGCTTAAAGTTCTGTTATCCGGCGGAAAAGTAGTGTATGCAGTACCGTTAATCTCTTTACAGAATGAAAAATACAAAGAATTTAAAATATTTGAACAATATGGCTACAAGGTAGGTAAACATCCTGCCAGTTCAGATATTTCAGTAATGGTTTTTGAGTCATTTGACGCACTAACACGTTTTTCATTAAATACATTGCATGAAATTGACTTAGTGATAATAGATGAATTTCACATGATAGGTGATTACTCCAGAGGTCCAACAATTGAATGTGCAATTACAAGAATAAAAGAACAGAATAAGGGAATTAGAATAATTGCATTATCAGCAACTTTACAAAATATGGATGAAATGGCCCATTGGCTAGAAGCTGAAGTAGTTACTCATGATTATCGTCCTGTTCCATTACATAAGGAAGTTTTATGTGCCGAAGAATTTGGAACTAAAGATAAAAACAATCTCGTCTATAAAATATTGAATGACTCTTTAAATGATTCTTCCCAAATGTTAACCTTTGTTTCAACAAGAAGATTTACAGAATCTTTAGCTCAAAACATGGCAAAAAAGATTGCAAGGTACATACCTGATGGCAAAAGGGAAATTTTCAAAAATATAGCGGAAGAGATATTGGAAGTTCCTAGAAGAAGAAACACTTTACCTACTGAAATATGTTATAAACTAGCAGAATGTATTGAAAATGGAATAGCATTCCACCATGCAGGATTGTTTGACAGACAAAAAGAGATTATTGAAGAAGAATTTATTAAAGGTAACTTATTAATGATTACTGCAACTCCTAGTTTAATGTATGGAGTAAACTTACCATCAAAAAATGTTGTGATAAGAGACTATAATAGGTGGACAGATCAAGGACAGACAAACATCCCCGTATTTGACTATGAACAAATGTCTGGAAGAGCTGGAAGACCTGGTTTCGATACTGAAGGATATTCTTATCTTTTAGCTAAAACTTATGATGAAGCATTTAATTTAGAAGAGTTCTATGTTCATGGAGAAATAGAAGTAACAAACTCAAAATTGATAGATAACGATGATGCAGTATTAAAACAGATTATTACACAGGTATCCAGTGGATTTGCAAAAGACATGGATGATTTAATAGAATTTTTCAATAAAACTTTCTATGGATTCCAGATATCACATACTTACAACACCATGAGTTTTGGCTTTTCGGATGAATCCATAAAATATGAAATATCCAGTGCATTAGAATACCTTATTCAAAATGGCATAATCCGTATAACACCCTCAGGTTTACAACCAACACCTTTCGGTACATTAATCTCTAAAAATAATTATGCAGTAAAAACTGCGGTAAAATTAAAAGATTACTCCACAATGATGGGAGATGAATTTAACATTGGATCTTTAATATATGAAATTTCAAAAACATACGATATGCCAAAAATAAATACCAAATTTAAGGCAAATAAGGACAATATTAAAGAAGTTCTTAGTAGACATGATGTTTATGTTAGCTTTGTCCAAAATGATGAAGCTACTGCTGCTAGCTTAATTGAATGGATTAATGAGCACAAAGAGTTTGAAATTGAAAATTACTTGAAAGTTTATGCTGCATCAACAAGACGTGCTAGTTATGAAGCTTCAAATCTTGTCAAATATTATTATGACATCTGTGAGGTTTTAGGAAATTATAAATTCCTTAATGAGATTGATAAATTAAGTTCAAGATTATATTATGGAGTTAAAGAAGAACTAATCCCGTTGGTAATTGGTATTAAAAGATTAGGTCGTCAAAGAGCACGTAGCTTAGTAGATGCCTTTGGAAATAATTTAAGCAATGTTCCTGCAAGTGAACTTATGAAAATCGATGGAATTGGTGAAACTACTGCCAACAACATTATAGAATTTTATGAGAACAAAAATTAAATAATTAATAATATATAATAAATGAATAACTGAATAATATCTTCAGAGGTAAATTAGTATGGTTAAAGTTTATTCCGGAATGAGTTTAAATGACTTGAAAATTCTGATTAAACAATCAATTAAAGATATAACTTTAGAAGAGCTATATGAGTTATCCTTCTATTTTAATGAAGAAAAAACTTATTTACCTCAGGAATATAAAAAGAAGTATACGGAATCCGTGTTGAATGTAACCATCAATAGATTAAAATTATTAAAAAATGATAATGCATCTTATACGGGTTTTTTGGACAATACTGATGTAACTAAAATAAATAAACTATTACAACACAACGATAATGTTATTACTTACATCTTAAATATCATAGTAATATATACAACCTATTTCCTTAAAGAACCTATTCACTTACCTGGAACAGTTTTTCCAGGAAAAGTAAGTATATATTTTGATGGTAAAAATTATTATTGTCCAGTGAAAAAACACCATATAAACAACAAAAAATCATTATGTAATATTTGTATCGCTAAATCCAACAAGGAGGGAGACTATGTCAAAAACTAAAGATATATTTGAAGAAAAAATCAAAGAAAAAGAACAAATACATGAGGAACTCCTTAAAAAAGAAATGAAAAATCTTGAGGACATACTTAAGAGTGAAAAATATAATATTGATGAAATGATGTCTAAAACCAGTTTAGGTTATGCTTATCACGATTTAATTGATTCTAAAGACAAACTAAACTCAGAATATCAAAGAAAATACAATCAAACATATCATACTCTTGATGTAGAATTATATAAACTCAATAAAAAAATAGAAAACAAGAGCAAAATGGTTAATTTTAAATACAATAATAAAAAAGAAAAAGTAATTAATCGAATTATTAATCAATTAATGTAGATGGAGTTATCCTCCACCTACTGCATCTGAACTCATTTCTGATGAAACTGAATGTTTTATACGTTCTTTAATATCATCTACAGATAACTCTTTATCATCTTTATCATTAGTACTAGTTTTTACGTATTTTTTATCAGTTAATTCTATATATTTTGTATTGTACCATAATTTTGTTAACTCATCAACGGCGATAAGTACCCATGACCCCTTTTCATCTGTTTTTATGTCAATCACTTCACCGATTGTTCCAACACTACTATATATAATATAGGAACCCACTTCAATTTCGTTTCCAATTTTATCTGTTACAGACATAATAAACCTTCCTTAAGTAATGTTTTATCAATTGTTATAAATTAATTTTTAGAATTTTATCTAATAATTTTTCATCATATATTCCTTTTCTTATAAGTACTGGTTTTTTATTAGTTAAATCAATTATTGTTGATGGCTGATTATTTTCAAGTTCGCCTTGATTGATATAAACATCCACATTATTTCCCAACTGCTTTTGAATTTGCAATATGTTAGTATAAGTAGGATAATCAGAAATATTAGCACTAGTACTTGTAATCGGAAAATCACTAGTTAATTCATATGAAACTATGTTTTCAGGAATTCTTACACCAACAATAGATGTGTTTGCAGTTAATAATGGAGAAATGTTATCTTTTTTTTCTAATAAAAAAGTATATGGTCCAGGCAATGCTTTTTTCAGTATTTTTTTAATTTCATCAGACAAGAAAACATAATTTTCTAATTGGTAAGTATCATGAAAACAAATTGATAATGGTTTATCAAATGAACGTTTTTTAGTCCAAAATACCCTTTTTATTGCTTCTACATTATTTATATCAGCCGCAATACCATATATTGTGTCTGTAGGATAAACTACTATTTTACCCTCTTTTAAACAATCCACAATTTTTTTAAGATTATCCCCATAATTGTAGTTAAATACATTCATTATATCATTTTTATAAAATATTCGATTATTAATTATATATATTTTAATTTATAAATAAAAGAGTATGCTAAATGATAAATTACGACCACGAACGAATAAAATCACCAACCAAATTGGTGAAAAAATAGAAATAGACCCCAATATTGTGACAATAATTGGATTATTTATTAGTATTTTCTCTGGGGTATTATTTGCATCAGGTAATTTGGCTGCAGGGGCGTTATTTATTATTATTAGTGGAATTTGTGATATGATTGATGGAGCTATTGCTCGTTCACAAAATCGTAGAACAAAGTTTGGAGGATTTTTAGATTCAACTTGTGATCGCTTTGCAGATGCCGCAATTCTTATAGGAATCATATATAGTGGATTTGTTGACCCAATATTAGGAGCTTTGGCTATACATGCCTCACTTACCGTGAGTTACGTCCGTTCAAGAGCTGAACAAGAAGGAATAAAATGTTCTGTGGGTATAGCAGAACGTGCTGAAAGATTACTTATTATTACACTAGGTTCTTTTATAGCTGCACTCGCAGGTGGTTCACACACAATAATGATTTGTACTATTGGTTTACTAACCGTTTTAAGTTATATTACTGTTTTCCAAAGAGTATATCATGTTTTAATGAATTTAAATGAATAACCCCCCTAAATATTCTTTACCTGAATAACTCTTTCTATTTTTTAATTAGGATGATAAAATGACTGTTTACAATACCATAATTATAGGTGGAGGAAGTAGTGGATTATTATCTGCAATTCACCTGGATGATAAAAAAAGTATTTTGTTGGAAAAAAACGATATTTTAGGAAAAAAAATTCTTATTACCGGTGGTGGCAGATGTAACATTACCAACAATAACACCCTAGAAAACTATGTGAAAAGTTTTTACAACGGAGGAAATTTTTACAGAACCGCTTTTTCAAATTTCTTCAATAAAGACATAATAAATTTACTTGAAAAAAATGATTGTAAAACAAAAGTTGAAGAAAATGAACGCGTATTTCCAGTATCAGACAAAGCTTCAACTGTACAGAAAACTTTTACAAAAATTTTAAACAATAGAGCCACAAAATATGAATTAAACGTTAATGTAAAATATTTGAAGAAGAAAAACGATTTATTCATTGTTAAAACTAATGATTCAAGAACGTATAAATCCAAATTTGTAATAATAGCTACTGGTGGAAATACATATCCCCAAACTGGATCTACAGGTGATGGATATAAATTCGTTGAAGAATTTGGACATACCATTACAAAACAGATGGGTGGATTATCTCCAATTAAAATTAAAGAAACATGGATAAACAACCTACAAGGAATAGATATTGAAGTAAAATTAGAAATCAAATCCAATAAAAAATCCATTGTAAAAGATAATGGCTCCATCATATTCACACACAACGGAATTAGTGGTCCTGTAATATTGAATAACAGTATGGAAATTGAAAAATATTTAAGAAAAAATCAAAGTGTTATAATAAATCTTGATTTTTGTGAACATTACTCTTATGAAGAACTTGATAATAAATTACAAGAAGACTTTTCTAAAAACAGTAATAAAACTATCAAAACATATTTACATAACTATTTACCAAAAAGAATGGCAAATGAATACCTCAATTATCTAAATATTGATTCAACAAAGATTCTTAATCAAATCAACAAAAAAGAAAGAATAAAAATCAGAGATTCCCTTAAAAGATTAACATTAAATGTTTCAGAAGTCTTGGAAAAGGAAGCCTTTGTTACAAATAGCGGTGTTAAACGAAATGAAATAGATCCAAATACATTTGAATCCAAACTTGTTGAAAATCTTTTTATAGTTGGAGAACTTATCGAAGGATGTGGAATTAGTGGAGGATACAACTTGCAACAAGCTTATTCAACTGGAGTATTAGCATCAAAAACTATCCTGGAGCGAATTTTAAATGATTCATATTAGTTACGATAGACGAAAATACCAGGAGGATATGATAAACAATATTAAAACATTTGACAATGTTGTTGAAATAGGATGCCATATTGGTACTTCAACTAAGATAATATCCAAATTAAATCAGGATGGAATTGTTTATGCCTTTGATAATAGTCCTGAAAGTTTTGAAGCCATGAGCAACCTGGGAATTGAATATAACAACATCCAATTTTTTAATGTGGATGTGAGAAATGAAGAAGTATTATATGACTTTGTTAATAAATGTGAAAAAATAGATGTCTTATGTGTTGATTTGGGTGGTGGATACCATCCAGACACAGTTTTTAAAGTATTCTTCATTTGGTCTTCTATCTTAAAACCTAGAGTAAGTTTAATTAGAAACAGAGGATTAATTGATTTCATCAATTCATCAACCACAAATGAAAAAATTAAATCTGATTATGGATATCTAGATTCATCAGCAGACAATATTGTTCCAAATAATTTAAAAGAACTAAAATTATGGTCAAAAAAATTATAAAAGGTTAGTTTATAGTCTAAAAAAAAGATTTGAGTAAAAATAGATATATCCACTAATATAATATCCATATTTCCCAATGAAATTTAAAATTAAAAAAAAATGTTTAAAGAAAAAAGAATATAGATAATAATATAATTATGATAGATTCATTTCAATAATTAGAACGTGATACAATGATAGGAAAAAAAATTAGAATTGAAAGAATTATTAACCGTAAAACTGGAAAATGTGTAATAGCTCCAATGGACCATGGAATTTCTGGAGGACCAATTCCAGGATTAATAAATATGACTGAAACAATTGATTCTGTCGCAAGTGGTGGAGCAAATGCAGTTTTAATGCATAAAGGTATGGTAAAAAATGGTCACCGTGGATACGGAAAAGATATAGGGTTAATTTTACATTTATCTGCAAGTACTGACTTAAGTGTTGACCCTTACCACAAAGTTCAAGTCACAAGTGTGGAAAAAGCCCTACAACTAGGTGCAGATGCTGTAAGTGTACACATAAACATCGGTTCAGAAAAAGAACCAGAAATGTTAAAAAGTACTGGTAGAATCGCAGAAGAATGTGACAAATGGGGAATGCCTCTTTTAGCAATGATGTACCCAAGAGGGCCTAAAATTGAAAACGAACATGACCCAGAAGTAGTTAAACTAGCTGCAAGAGTAGGTGCAGAATTAGGTGCAGATATTGTAAAAACCAACTATACTGGTGATCCAGATACATTCAAAGAAGTTGTTGATGGTTGTCCTGTTCCTGTAATAATTGCTGGTGGACCTAAAGTAGAAACCGATAAACAATTGTTAGAAATGGTGTACGATGCAATTGAAGTAGGTGGTGCTGGAATTGCTATTGGAAGAAATGTTTTCCAAGCAAAAAATCCTACCAAAATGACCAAAGCTTTAGTTGAAATCGTTCATAATAGAATGAGTCCTGATGAAGCTTTAAAAATAATAAACGAATAAGGAAGTCAATAGATATGAAATTTGCATGGGTAAGACCAACAGGTACCTGGAATGACCGTAAAGATGCAATAGTAAGTTCTTTAGAATCTGGAATTGAATACATAATGGATTTTGACAATTCTGAAAGTATTAAAGAATTGGGTAATGTGAAAATAGTATCCAACAAAACAGATTCTGACATACTATTACTGGAAAATGAGGAACAAATTTCCATAGAAGATGTTAAAGAAGCTAAAGAAAGTGGAAAAGAAGTTGCAGTTTATATCGAAATTAACAACAAAGAAGATGAATTATTAGTTTCAAAATTAGGAACTGTTGCAGATTACGTGATTTTAAAAGGTAAAAATTGGAAAGTTATACCACTAGAAAACATCATAGCAAGTCTCCAAGAACGTACCTCCAAAATAATGGTTGATGTACCTAATTATGAAGAAGCGAAATTGGCTTTAGAAACAATGGAACATGGTTCGGATGGTGTCTTATTGTCTTCAAATGACGGAAATGAAATCAGAAAACTGGGAAGTCTGATTGAAAAAACTTCTAAAGAAATCTATGAACTTAAAGAAGCTACCGTTACAAAAGTTGAAAGTGTCGGTTTAGGTGACAGGGTCTGTGTAGATACCTGTTCCATTATGGAAGTCGGAGAAGGAATGCTAATAGGATCATTTGCTTCAGGATTATTCATGGTACATAGCGAATCCTTAGAAAGTGAATACGTTGCTTCCCGCCCATTTAGAGTAAATGCCGGAGCAGTTCATGCATATGTTATGACCCCAGGTAACAAAACAAGATATCTCTCAGAATTAGAAGCAGGAGATGAAGTCATAACAATCAATACCAAAGGTGAAGCTAAAACTGCCATTATTGGACGTTCTAAAATAGAAAGAAGACCTTTATTAGTTATTGAAGCCGAAAACAATGGACAAAAAATAAAAACATTAGTTCAAAATGCTGAAACCATCAGATTAGTTACTGAAAAAGGAGAACCTATTTCAGTATCAGATTTAAAAGTGGGAGACAAAGTACTAGCTTACTTTACTGATGGTGCAAGACACTTTGGAATGGCAATAGAAGAACAAATTATTGAAAAATGATTTATTTGACTACCATTGTATTATTATTATATTGATAACTATTATCAATATCAACTCTTTTTTTTAAAATACGAATAATGAGGAGTTCATATGCGTACATTTTTAGCTATCGAAATTGAACCTTACATTAAAAATAAAATAGAAGAATCACAGGAAATTATTGAGGATAGTGAATCTTCAAATATTAAATTTGTTGAAGTAGAGAATATTCACTTAACTTTAAAGTTCTTTGGTGAAATAGATAATACTCGAATTGAACAAATTACGGATATCGTTAACCAAAGCATTAAAGATAAAGAAACATATACTATAAAAGTAGTTAATATAGGTGCATTCCCCAATATTTATAATCCTCGAGTAATTTGGACTGGAATAAAGGATAAAAACAATACAACAGTCGAATTAATTGAAGAACTGGATAAAAAATTCAATAAAATTGGATTTAAAAAGGAAAAAAATTATGTTCCTCACATTACTATTGGGCGAGTAAAAAGCATTTCTGACAAAGAAAAACTTACCCAAACATTGAAAAAGCTTAATAAAAAATATCACGGCAAAATGGAAGTTAAAAAGATTTATCTTAAATCCAGTAAATTAACACCTAATGGACCTATTTATAAAAACATTAAAGAATTTAATTTATGAGGAAAAAAATATGAGAGTAATTGTAGGAATTAGTGGTGCAAGTGGAGTCATATTGGGAATTCGATTGCTTGAAGAACTTCAAAAAAATAATGTTGAAACACACTTAATAATTTCATCAATAGCAAAAGACATCATGGAATATGAAACAAATTATTCAATAACCGATGTTGAAAAAATTGCTACATTTGTTTATGATGAAAATGATTTAAATGCTATAGTCAATAGTGGATCATTTAAATTTGATGCCTCAGTAATTATTCCATGCAGCATGAAAACTTTATCTGCGATAAGCAATGGTTATGGGGATAATGTTATTTCTAGAGTTGCTGATGTAACTTTAAAAGAAAGAAGACAATTAATAATTGTTCCTAGAGAAACTCCTTTAAGAACAGTACATTTAGAAAATATGGCCAATATCAGCAGAGAAGGTGCTATAATTTTACCTGCTATGCCCGGATTTTATCACAAACCTCAAACATTAGATGATCAAATAAATTTTATTGTTGGAAAAATATTAGACATTATGAATATCGATAATAACTTATTTACTAAATGGAAACAATAATAATAATTATCAGTTAAAAAAAAATTGGAGACTTTAAAATGTATTTCGACATAACACCAGATGACGAGTTTATTAAAACAGAAAAAGTACCGGGCCCAACAAAAGAAGAAATTAGAGCATTAGTAATCAGTAAAACAAGTTTAACTGATGAAGATGTTGTAATAGATGTTGGATGTGGAACGGGTGGATTAACTCTAGAGTTTGCAAAAAGAGCACGCAAAGTATACAGTATTGATATGAACCCAGAGGCTATTCAAACAACACGCTGCAACTTAGAAAAATTTGGGTTACAAAATAAAGTGGAACTAATAGAAAATGAGGCACTTGCCGCATTAGATGAAATAGAAGACTTCACAAAACTTATGATTGGGGGCAGTAACGGAAATATTGAAAATATTATTGAAACTGGTTATCTCAAACTTCCAGTAGGTGGAAAAATAATTATTACTTCAATAGTTTTAGAAACAGCAACTGATGCCGTACGTATGCTTAAAGATTTAGGAGCCGAACCGGAAGTTGTTTCATTAAACGTATCCCGTGGAACAATACTCGATCGTGGAGTAATGATGAAAGCACTAAATCCTATAACCATTGTTAGTGCTAAAAAAATCTAATTTTTCTATCTTCCCCTCCTTTTTTAGCTATTTTTGTTTAGGTGATATTATTTACAAAGAAATATTGAAAGAAATAGAACCTTCTGTTGAAGAACGACAAAGAGTCATGAATTTCTCCAATAAATTAATGAAAATCATTAAAGACTATGCCAACGATAAAAACATTGAAATAAACTGTAGACTAGTAGGTTCAATGGCAAAGAAAACTTCATTGATGGATAAAGCAGATATCGACATTTTTATTACATTTCCCTTAACATATTCCGAAGAAAAATTAAAAGAATATGGTCTTGAATTAGGACAATATTG
Organism: Methanosphaera stadtmanae; assembly: GCA_015062805.1. GTDB lineage: Archaea > Methanobacteriota > Methanobacteria > Methanobacteriales > Methanobacteriaceae > Methanosphaera > Methanosphaera stadtmanae_C. Next base: position 118,680 of record SUTQ01000002.1, on the reverse strand, counting down.
CATTGAACAGGTAAACGGCAAAAAGGAAATAAGATATGCTTCCCACCCCTATGTTACGGGAATTATTGACGACTTTGAAGTTGATTTTGTACCTTGCTATAACATTAAAGATGCCAGTGAACTAAAATCAGCAGTAGATAGAACAATCCTACATACTGACTATGTTCAAGAACATCTGACAGATGAAGAAGCAAATCAGGTATTATTACTAAAAAAATTTATGACCTCTGTCAATACCTATGGTGCAAATGCCAAAGTTAATGGATTTTCAGGATATCTCTGTGAATTATTAATATTAAAGTATCAAAGTTTCGAAAATGTAATTGAAACTGCTGCAAATAAATGGCATAACCGTTATAAAATAGATTTAGAAGATTATGGTACCAGTAACAATTACAAAGATCCGTTGATAGTCATTGACCCTGTTGACAAAAATAGGAATGTGGCAGCTGCATTAAGTATGCAAAAATTTTCCGAATTCATCATAGCTTGCCGTAACTTTATAAAAAATCCTTCAAAAGACTTCTTTAAAGATAGGAAAATTATTGTTAATAAAGATGAATTGATTAACGAATTCAAAAAAAGGGGAACAAAATGTTATGTTCTATCATTTAATGTTCCTGAATTACCTGATGACGTGATTTATCCACAAATTACTAAAACAATGAACTCATTTATCAGCGTGTCCGAAATGTATGATTTTAATATTATCGAGAGCAATTATTATATTGATTCAGATAATAAAGCACATATCATTTTGGAATATGAGGTTGATAAATTATCCAATGTAAAAATTCACAATGGTCCCCTAGTTAAATATAACGAAAACGGTTTTAACTTTAAAGAAAAATACCCTCAAGCTTACATCAAAAACAACAAATGGATTGCAATTTCGGAAAGAAAATATAAATCTGTACAAGAAATGGTCGAAAATATTGTTAAAGAGGAAAATAGAAGCATATTAAAATTAGGAAAAAACATTAAAGATGAAATTACCCAAAACTACGAATTAAATCCTGTTGAAATAATAATTAATAATGAAAACATAAATGACCTGGAAAACATTTTCATGCACATACATCCGGATTATAAACTTGGAAGAAATAGTTAATATAATTACACGGAAAATTAGTCTTCAATGACACAGTAGGTGATACTCCAGCAACAATAATTCTTGAAATCATAGAAAAATACCTGGGCAAACACGAACTCAAAGTGGAATTCACAGACGATGATTAAACAAACACTTATAATAAAAGCAGGACAATTGAATAATAAAATAATTTTTATTCATTCATTACTTTTTTTTCTAATATTTTTTTCAATAAATTAGTTGTTCCTATATTTTAAATTCAGTTATATCCTAAAAAGATATGTTTTTAATTGAAATAAGTATAATTATGTTTAAATAAGATTATAACCAAATAATTAAGCAAAGAACTAAAAATATAGTTATTTATCATTTATATAACTAAATAAAAGAAGTATAACCGATAATATTATAAAATAGTTATAAATTAACAATTAAATGGAATCTTTTAATGTTTTAACAAGAATAATTTTTTTTAAAGTTTAAATAATATCATATAACTAATTTCATGTGATTAAAATGGAAAAAAAATGAAAAATCGCGTAAGAGAAATAAATGCTGCGTTTAGAAAATATGGTTTTGGAAAACTATTAACTAGAACACTTAAAGAAAAGATTTTACCCTCTAAAGACGAAGAATACAATATTTTATTAGACCCCGATCTTCCAGTAAATTTAAGATTAATGTTTCAGGAATTGGGAACTAGTTTTATCAAATTAGGTCAACTATTAAGTACAAGACCAGATATGGTGGGAGAACGAATTGCAACAGAATTTGAAAAGTTACAGGATGATAATCCACCCATCAGTTATGAGGAAGTTAAAAGAATAGTTGAAAGTGAACTTAATGGCAATATTGATGATTTATTTTCTGAATTTTCAGAGAAAAGTCTTGCAACAGCGTCAATCGCCCAAGTTCATATAGCCAGATTAATATCTGGTGAAAAAGTAGCTGTTAAAGTTCAAAAAGAGGGCATTGCGGATACCCTTGAATATGATATAGCTATTATGAAACATTTTGTAGCTAAAATTCATAAACATAACGAAGAATTTAGAAAATATAATTTGCCAGGTATGATTGATGAATTTGAGTATTCAATGAACATCGAACTTGATTTTACTAACGAAATAATAAATATGAAACGTTTTGAAAAGAATTTTTCTGAAGATGAAACAATACATATTCCAATTGCTTATTCAGATTATTCTACATCAAAAGTTCTTACAATGGAGTTTATTGATGGAACAACATTACATGATGTATATGAAAGCGATAATGAAAGCTTTGATAAACCTCTCCTAGCAAAACGTGCTGTTGATTCTTTCATGAAACAAGTTCTGATTGATGGTTTTTTCCATGCAGACCCGCATGCAGGTAATCTAATAATTCTAGATGATAACGTTGTATGTTATATTGATCTGGGATCTGTAGGAATTCTTGATGATGATTTTAGAAAAGATCTTTGTGATTTACTAATGTTAATTGCAGATAAAGATGTAAATGGTTTAATTCATCAGTTCATGTATATGGGCGTTCTAAAATATGATATGAATACAACTAATTTAAAACGTGATTTCCGTGATTTATTATTTAGATATTTTGCAGAAGGTTCCCATGGATTAAATGAAACATTAACTAAATTACTAGATCTTATGCAAGATTATGGAGTAATTCTCCCTAATGAATTCGTTTCAATGGCCAGGGGAATTTCCATGATTTTATTGGATTAAATAGGTTCTTTAATTATTTTGAGGGGTTGTATATTCTATTTATTAAAATTAATGATAAATACTCATTAAAATAATTGTATAATAATAGTTACTTCCATAACATAGCAAATCTGCTCTTCGCTACTTTTTATTATAACCAATGCTTTAAAATGTTTAATAACAATATATTAAATAATTAAACAGAATCTAAAGTAAAAAAATAATTAAGTAAAAGAGATATAATATATGAGAAACACTGCCATATGATGATGCTAAAGTAATGTATTTTGTTGATGAAGTTGATAATCAAGACCTATTTCCTTTCATAAACAAAGTTAGGAACTGCATCATCAAAGGGATCAAAAGTTTCTATATTTTTTATTAATGTTGATTTCATACTTACCTTAGAGTGTAATGTGGATGGAAGTCTTAAGATACGTTTCAAATCTATGGATACTTTTGTATCGGTTATGTTCATATTTATTCTACTGACAGCAGCCATCACTTTTTCAAATCTTCGCGGACCAATATCTGCTCTGAATGATCCCCATAAATCATCATTTAATACATCTCTATGTTTTAGAACGTCGTTCAACAGCTTCTTATTAACGTTATCCAATTTTGAATCTTTCGTTAAATGAAGAATCGTATATTTAGACCATTTAGTGAAATTTTTTGAATATCCGAAAGGAATGATGAAGTGTTGCAAGTTCGTAAAACCCAATGAATTGGTTAAATCAGGTTGTTTTGCTCCGATAACATATTGAACTATTTGACCTCTTAGTTCACTTGAAGCTTCCATTACATTGTCATCAATTACCCTGACATGATAACCCCTTCCTGAGTAAATCATGTTAATATTCTTTAATCCCATTTCTCCTTTTAACACATCCCTTATCATTAAAACGATTTCTTTTGCCTGATTTAAACATTTGTCACATACTTCTCCTTCTTTACAATCACATGTTCTTATAGGAATATCTTTAGCATCAACATCAAATACCAATTCTGACTTTTGCCAACCTTTTCTCTGTTTTGGATTATCATAATATGCAACTGAACAATATGATGCAAAAGGTTGTTTTGCCTTAATAAATCGTTTTAATCTAACAGCATCCTGAAATGTTTTATATCTATCATTCGGTCCCTGACCAAAATGATCAAATCCAAATTCCCTACTTGTCAATGAATCCATGACAAAATCAGGAACATCCTTAACATCCCATTCTTCTCTATAAAAAATTTTTCTTTCATAGTTTGATGCAGGTCTTAATTCAATCTCCATTTTTATCCACCTGCCTATTTGCATTGTCTTTATTCATTAATCTCCTTTTACGATTGTAAAACGTTAAGGGATTTCCTATTTTTTTACAGTCAATACTAGGAGTACATAAATGTGGCATATGCAACTTAATCTTTTCACAACTCATTGGTGTATACCAATGGGTTTCTCCCTCATTGTCCAATTTCAAATCAGAATGTAATCCAAATCCTAATTTTGAATTTATGTTAATTTTTTCCTGTGGTTGGTCTTTAAATAAAGGTGGACTACAAGATTCTGCAGCATCATATATCATAGGAATTATTTCATTTAATGTTATGTCCAAAGAGGGATCTACATCAGATATTTTAATATTTTGATCTTGCATTGAGAATATTCCTGGACATAACCTTGAATAGGATACAAATGGTGTCAAAAACAAGACAATTGCATCGTTTCTTCCACCACTTTTGATTCCATCCATACACTTTCTTACACAAGGGGGAAATGCTTCCAATTCATAATTTATTGGTTTATCATCAATATAATTAGAACTTCCTGCAACACCATATTTTAGGTTTTGTGCTTTTTGTTGTACTTCTTTTATATCATCAGCCAAATCTAATAAAATTTGATTTGGTTCAACCATCCTTTTAGACATTTCATAAACTGTTTCTATGTATTGTTTAGTGTATAATCTAATTAAACTTAGCAATAATTTAGATTTAATTCTCACTCCTGCAGTAACTTCATACATTGTTCTTGGATCTCTATTGTGGATTAAATCCCCATATTCAACAATGAAATCTTCATATTCAAGAATTAGTCTACCATTTGATAATAACAATTCATTGATATCCAGTTTTCCCAGATCTAAAACCTCTTTTAAATCTGTCCAATAAATGTTATTAGTATCGATTAATTGATTAAGGGCTTTTCTTAAAAAATTTGACTGAAAATCGTTTGGTTCAGCTTTTAAAATTTCTAGACGCTGGGATATTATCTCCTCTTCACAATCTAAAACTAACTTTGCTTCATGACTATCTGGTCCATACTTTATTGCAACTGCCTGACACAACAAATAAAAGGAGACTACATCGTACTCATATATTTCAGGATTAAATAAATACTCATATTTTTTTTCTTGAGCTTCAGATGTTTTCTTAAATAAAAACCATTCAAAACGGGCAAGAGCCAAATCTTTTAATGTTTCTGGCAATGTATGAGGATCATTTAAATTTTGACCACGGGTATGGTTAACTATAACCATTAAAGAATCATTTCTTTTATCTAAAGTATCCACTTGACCTAATCTACTGACAATTTCTTTAGCATCATTACTAAATGGATTTATATATGGTGTTTTTATCATAATATTATAATATCTATACTAACACTCCTAATATATTTTAAAGAGACGAATTTTTTTCAAATAACAAACCTACCAATTTTTTTAGAAAATATAGCAAACTAAATAAATCATACAAAATATATATTATCATATCTTAATTTTACAAATTTAATATAATTATAAAAATTATTTAATTATCAATAAAGGGAGAATTTAAAAAGATGAGTAAGTTATTTATATCATGTGCATTACCTTATGCAAATGGTCCTTGTCATTTAGGACATCTTCGCTCCACATATATTCCTGCAGATATTTATGCAAGATATAATCGTATGAAAGGAGTGGATACTGTGATGGTTTGTGCAACGGATGAACACGGAACTCCTATTGCAGTACGTGCAGAACAAGAAAATATAAGTCCTAAAGATATTACAGATAAATACCATGAATTAATAGGTAATGATTTAAAATCATGCAATATTTCATTGGATAGTTTTAGAAGAACAACTGATGAAATTCATTACAAAATGGCTCAGGAATTCTTTAAGGAATTATATGAAAAAGGATATATCTATGAAAAAACCATAAATCAACTTTACTGTGATACTTGTCAACGTAGCTTACCTGACAGATATGTTGAAGGAACATGTCCTCACTGTGAAAGTGAAGGAGCAAGAGGAGACCAATGTGAAGTTTGCGGTCGCCATTTAGATCCGACAGAACTGGTAGAACCTCATTGTTTAATATGTGACGGAACTCCGCACGTTCAACAATCAGAACAGTATTACTTCAAATTACATGAGTTTGAAGAACCTTTGAAAAAATGGATTAATGAGAATGAAAAATTACCTAAAAATGTGAAAAACTTCGCTAAAGAATGGGTAAATGAAGGTCTTAAAGACTGGATTATGACTCGTGATATGAATTGGGGTATTCCAGTACCTCTTGAAGATTCTGAAGGTAAAGTATTATATGTCTGGGCAGAAGCATTCATAGGATATCAATCCTCAGCCAATACATGGGCAACTGAGCATGGACTTGACTGGAAAAGTTACTGGGATGATAAAACAGTACATTTCATAGGTAAAGACATTATTTACCACCATACAATATTTTGGCCAAGTATGTTAATGGGAAGAAATATCAAATTACCTTACTCCGTTATTGGTGGGGGATATCTTTCTTTAGAAGGACGTAAAATGTCAACCAGTAAAGGATGGGTAATATGGGTCAAAGATTTCCTAGACAAATTTAACAGTGATCTTTTAAGATATTATATGGTAATTAACGCACCATTAAACAAAGACACTGATTTCTCATGGGATGATTTCCAAAGAAGAATCAACAATGAATTGACAGATAACCTAGGAAATTATGTTCACAGAACATTTACATTTACACACAAATTCTTTGACGGAAAAATCCCAGAACCTGGAGAATACAACGAAGAAGACGAAGAATTCGAAAAAATGATTAAAGAACTACCAGACAAAGTTGCAGATTGTATAGAAAATTTCGAATTCAGAGATGGTTTACAGGAAATCATGAACCTAACCAAAGGCGCTAACAAATATTTTGACATTAAAAAACCATGGAAAGCTGTTAAAGAAGATGAAGCCAGTGCAAGAACTTGTTTATATTTATCAAACCAATTGGTTCACGCATTATCCATTATATTAACACCATACATACCCGAATCAGCACAAAGAATACGTGAAGTTATAGGTATGCCTACGGATGTTGTGGATGGTTTTATGAACTTTGAAGACAGAACTCCTAAAGTAAAATGGGAAGAATCCAAAGAGTTTTTAGAAGCAGGACATGAAATCAAAAAGGCCAAACCATTATTTAAAAAAATTGAAGACAAAGTTATTGAAGAAGAAAAAGAAAAATTATATGCATTAGATGAAAAAGAAGAAGAGGATGAAAATATGAGCGATTTAATAAGTATTGATGAATTTGCTAAAGTAGACTTGGTTGTTGGACAAATTAAAGAAGCTGAAAAAATTGAAGGTTCCAAAAAATTATTAAAAGTACAAGTAGACCTTGGTAACGAAATCAGACAAGTAGTTGCAGGTATTGCTGAAAGATATGAACCTGAAGAGTTAGTTGATAGAAAAGTCATTGTAGTTGGAAATTTACAGCCAGCAAAATTATTTGGTGTTGAATCAAATGGTATGCTTTTAGCTACAGACAGTATGGAACTTTTAACCACTGAAGGAAATGTTGGTGAACATATAAAATGAGCGAAACCTTAGTGACACAAAGTGAGAAGTATCTAAAAAAGATTCAAAGTAAACCTATATTAGCCGAAAGTATCGAAGATTTTGACAGTTTTATTGAAATTTTTATATATTTAAAAAAGAATTTGGAACATCTTCAAAATCTAAGAAATAAAATGGAAATAAGAGGTTTTACTTCTCCTTATAGTGCTTTAAAAAGATTTGGAAAGGGGGGAGGGAATAATTCTACTGAAATTATTCCAGATGATGTGCATGATCAATCCAGACACGCACAATATTTCCGGATTAAGGCATCTAATAAGAAAAATATCTTAGATCAAGTAAAATCTGCTATTGCATCCCATAAGATAGCAATAGGTCACTTAGAGGAATACGCAACAATTACTTGTAAAAAATGTAAACAAAACTATAAGAAAAATAATATTGAACAAATATTACAATTCAATGATGAATTTGAAGTTGAAGATGTTATATGTGAATGTGGTTCAACAGACTTCGAAATCCAATCAAACAACAGTGGGATTTGCAGATTAGAACTAATTAAGTATTTGCCATTAGGTGGAGAATACTTACTTAAACGTTCACAACTTACAAAATATAGTGTTGAAGCTTATAGATCAATCATTAAAGTAATGAAACAAGAAAAAAGGGGTTTAGTAAAGAGTGTCACAGTTATCGCTAAAGTAAAAGATGAAAAAAGTGGAAAATGGGTAAGCAAAAAAGCTAACATAGATTATGCAGACGAATCCAACTATGAACTAGAATTACGTAAGAGATATGGTTCCAATGTAAGAATTGAATTACTTCAGTTTAATCATAAAAAGCCATCACTTATTAATGACAAATACGTTCAAAATGCTCTGGCTATAGCTTATTTACAATATTCTGAAAACATCATTAATCAGAATATTGATGACATTATCCCGTTACACCTCAAAAACCTTGAAAAAATAAATTTATATAAAAAATTAGTGGAAGAAGCTAGAAACGATGCCAGTAAACTAGCCAGAGAAGCAGAAGAACGTTTAGAGCTAGAAGAAGAGTTAAAATACATAAAACTTAAAAAAAATAATTTGATGAACAAGGATAGAGTTTTAGATCGAGAACTTAGAGAAGACATTGCAAAGAAAGTTGAAATTAAAAAACATTTTTATATGGAAACTCCGAAAACATTGCTTTTATGGGACATATTTAAATATTATTTAACAACAACTGAAAGTAGAAGAAATAATTATTCTGGGCCTTTCCCAAATCTTAGACCTACTTTGGATTCCAATCAAATCAAAGTATTTGAATATGTTTTTCCAAAGGATGTAGTTAGTTTATTACTGGATTATGATGAAAACATAACTTCTTTAAATAATATGAAAGAAACTATCCATTATAAATCTGAACTTGAAACAAAAATTAAGAATTTACATTTGAAACCTAATCAAGAAGCAATAGGTGCTGTGGCTTTACATAATAAATGTGATATTTCATTAAATAAAGCAGCGGATTTACTACATGTATCACATGAAGAAGCTACAAAAGAAAAGAACAATCTTAGAAAGATTGAAAAACCTACAACCAAAAAGGCTAAAAAATTCTTAGAACTGATAAATAAATAATAAGAGATGTTTATATGAGTTCAAAAGTACATGTAAATAAACCATTATCATCAAAATTGATTATTGAAATTTTAGATGAAAATCCTGATCTTGAAGAAATCAACTGTCCTTTAAGTTTATATGAACGAACCTCTGAAATATATCTGGATGCTTTAAGTGAACTTGGTATAACAATAAATGTTATTGAAAGTAGGGGCCGTCCTAAAAAATATGATGATAATTTAAAAGATACCATTAATGAAATGATTAGTTCAGGATTATCTGTCAAAGCCATAGCTTCTAGATTAAATATTGACACTAAAACTGTATACTATCTTAAAAAAGACAAATTAAAACAAGGTCCGAAATCAAAATATTCCGATAAAACTAAAAAAGAAATTGTTAAATTAAAGAATGAAGGAATACCAGTAACAAAAATTTCTGAAAAGTTAAATATTCCTATTAGAACAATTTATTATATTCTTAAAAAAAATAGAGAAAATTAAAAAATTGGGTGTGTTTATATGAATTCAACAGAGCTATTGCTTATTTCAGGTTTTTGTGGACTTATAGCTTTTTTAATTACTTTCTTATCTATGCCTACTTTAATTAGAAGATTAAAAAAAGCTGAAATTGTAGGTAAAGATATTCATAAACTTACCAAACCGGAAGTAGCAGAAATGGGTGGTATTGGAATACTTCTTGGTTTTGCTATTTCAATCATGGTTGGAGTATATTTATGTCCGCAATGGCAATCCCAATTAACGATTACATTAATAGTTATTTTACTAACAGGTATGATTGGAATGGTAGATGACCTAATAATGTTATCTTCTAAAGAGAAGTTAATATTACTTTGGATTGCTGGTCTTCCAATTATGTGGGTTACTCCACCTAACGTGGGTATCATTTATATGTTACTTATCCCTGTAGCCGTTTCAATCGCATCGAATTTAACAAACATGTTGGCTGGTTTGAATGGTATTGAAACAGGGTTAGGTATAATAGCATTGACATCACTGACATTGTCTTGTATTATTATGAACAAATATGATGTAGCTATCATATCATTCTCAATGCTTGGTGCTTTAATTGCATTTTTATTCTATAATAAATATCCTGCCAATGTATTTCCTGGAGATGTTGGTACTTTAATTATAGGTGCTTGTATTGCAATTATTGCATTTATTGGTAGGGTTAAAATAATTGCATTTATTGTATTGATTCCTAACATTATTGATGGATTCTTAAAATTCTATAGTGCTGGGGTAATGGAACGTCAAAATTTCAAACCTACCGAAGTTAATGAAGAAGGACAACTTGTTGTACCGTCTACAGGTTTTAATTCATTGATAAGATCTATTCTTAAAAAACCTATGAAAGAAAAACAGGTCGTTTATATAATATGGGGAATTGGATTAATATTTGGGTTATTAGGTATTCTGGTAGCTTATTTTGCTAGAGGAAATATAATCTAATTAAATCCATTTTACTTTTTTTGTTTCTATTTTAAAATTATTAGATTGACAATTTTCATAATATAAATCCGTGTCTTTTTGATTGAAAGTTTCAGATATTGTTTTTCTAATATAATAATTTACCCTAGAACCAACTATTTCTTTCTGATTATTTGTTAAATAATCATTGGAATGTAAAAATACCTGTAATGTTATATTGTTCTCATTTTCTATTATGCTTATGTTAATAACTTTTATTTCTGTCGGATACAACAATCTAGGATAATTATCCATATAATTATTAAATGTATCATTATAATACATTGCATAGGCATTCTTATCAATACCTATTTGTGCTCCAATTTGTGCTGATTCTATTATAATATTTTTTTCCGATTCAATTAGAAATACGTGAGTCATCGGAATTATAATAAGAAATATTACTACCACGATTAAAATATATTCTACTATAATTTGTCCTTTGTTATTCATAATGTTTCATAAAAAGTATGCAATAAATTATATGCTTAATTAATTATTTTGTATTATTTCTATAGAATTATTAATATTTCTAAACTCATATACATATCCTGGTTTTAAAATATATTTTTTAGATTTTAGAATATTTTTAGAGAATGTTTGTGAATAAGTTATTTGATAATGCGAATTTATATAAACTCCCGACTCATTAATTTGAAGAATATATGTTTCCTCATTAATTTTAGAAGGCAATTCATATCGCCTGGAAAAACCATCCCCCTTAATATAGACATCCATAATTATTTCTGTGATATCTGAAACCAGTACTCTCGATTCTTTTCTATTTTGCGTCTCTTCAAATGAAGAAAATTCTTCTATAGAAAATGAAATTATCATTGCAAAGATTATTAACAAAATCATCAATGAAATAAATAATTCTATATTAAAAATACCCTTTGAATCCATAATTATTATTAATTGTTTATTTTATATAAATATTTAATGAAAAATAATATATATTATAAAAAATATATAAAAAATTAAAATTTATATACATTGTTTAAGGAGTGAATAATAATATTATGAAATTTAAAAAACAGAATAATAAAGAAATGTTGATAAAATTTAAACAAACACCCAATCCAAAAGAATTAGATGAAATGATATATCAATTCGAAAAAGATTTAAATGAACTAAACAGTAATTATTTTCTAAAAGAATCAGAAAGTCCATTTATATACTTTCTAGAATATGCCAAACCAGAAGAATTGATTAAACAATTAAAAATTAATACAGAATATTGTATCATTCCAGTAACTTGCGTAATAAGCAATATGAACTATATAACTTCTGTAATCTTAAGAAAAATAAGACATAAATTATGTTATAACGATACTTTTAAAATTAATTGTTATTTAAATACATACTGTACTTCACAAACAGAAGAAAAAATTGAAGAAGAATTAACTAAAAGAATAGAAAATATTATAAAAATAGACAAAACTAAAAACAATCCTGTATGGACTATAAATTTATATATCGTTGGAGATATTACTGCAATAAATATCATAAATACAAAAAACAATAGAATAACAAAAATGTGGAATTAATTAAGATAGGTAATTCCTATTTTAATTATTATTTAATAATTTATGTAAATTTTCCCTGAGAGCTAGTATTTGATCTCTACTATAAAGATTAGGGTCAATATTTAATAAATTCACTATTCTTTCATCATTCAATGAAGAAAAACCCATTTCTTGAACATAAGCCACTAATTTATTTCTTAAAGTATCATCTTCAATTACATCCGGATCCAAACCCAAATAACGTGGCAATTTGCTAGATGAAGGGAAGGTAGTTTTACCTCTACTTATTTTCCGTTGATTCTGTCTTCTTTCCATTATAGTTCTATAATCATCAGTAAGATAAGGATCAATATATGGTATTCCCACATCACTTAAAGCAATAACTTTAACATCACTGAAGGACAATGGAGTTTCAATCAATGCTGGACTTCGTGAAGCTATTGTTCCACCACTTCTGTGAACTCTTGGTCCTTCCCCTACATGCAACCCCACATCCACAAATGCAGATCGTACAGGACTTGCCGCTGTATAAGTTAATATTAATGCTGTTGGAGTTAAAAACTGTTTTAATCTAGAAAAAAAATCCACCGTGTATAATTCAGGACATTTAGCTGGACTAAACGGATCTAAAAAAATTGCATCATATTCCTTATCATCACAATTTTTTATATAATCTCTAGCATCACAGACATATATGTTAATAGTTACATTTGAAGGAATATTACTTAAAACTTTATTAAATTGCAAATAACCCTTTTCAATTAAGTATGTTTCAATAGCTTTTTTCACATATTGGTGAGATTCACAAATATCAGGTATAAATAATGTAGTTGCAAGTGTTTCCAATGAAGATTCTACCATGTCAACTTCAATTTCAACATCAACGCCCTTCAAGTAATCCAACAATGCAGATACATTATAACCAATACCACTACAGATATCTAAAACTTTAACTACATTAGTATTTTCTGCTTTTTCTAATATTTTTGATGGAATAACAAATTTTTGGAAAGATTCTGTTCTTGCACCAAAAGTACTATGCAATGTTTCAGATTCTTCTCCCCTTTTATCAGAAGCTAATGTAAATGAACCATCTTCTGTTCTAATCAAAAAACCTGTTATTTCCTCTTTAAATAAATCCCTAGCATCTTTATGACCATTAGCTTCTAATTCAAAAACTTCATGAATTAATTCCTTGTTGCGATTACTGATTTCCAAAATAGATGATTCATCTTCACTGCCCATAGATACACCTTGCTAATTAAAATAAAAAAATTAACCCGAAATAATTACCATGATAATTATGTATTAATTATATATTAGTTTTAATTTTCAAATATAATAAATATTTACTATATTAACTGTAACAAGTAATAAAATTAAATAGTCAATAAACAAATATTATAAATATTAGGTGATAAAATGGATAAAAAAATTATAGCAGCAATTATTGCATTGGCTGTAATAATAATTGCAGGGTATTTCTGTTTTTATATCCCTTACCAAGATAATATTTTATCTGAAAATTATGATAAAGGATTACAAGACGCTAGTGCAATTGAAACAAAGATTATTTCAACAACTGAACAATTCAACAATCAAGAAAGTACAGATGCAGATACATTAATTAATACCATAAATAATGAAATTACACCAAAATATGCGGAAGAAATAGCCAAATTAAATGAAACATCAAAACAGACGAATAATGATGAAACTAAACAAAAATATATTGAATTACAAATTAAACGTTTAGAGTTAGAATCAAAAAATCTAAATGGAACTGTTTCAACATTATATTCCATCAGCCAATATGTTAAAGGAGAAAAAAGCGCCCAAGATGCACAAACTTCCATAAATAATGCAAATACAGAAATGACAGATAGTCAAAAAGATTTAAATGAGGTTTATGTAGATATAAAAACTTTATTAACCCAACATCCTGACTTTAATCAAACATTACAAGATTTACACTTAGAAAAACCATTTTATGGAGAAACTAGAGTACAAGCACAACCTCAAAATATTACAAATACGACTACCTAACTTTAACCCCCTTACTTTTTTTTACAAAATATTTAGAAAAAAATTAATAATAAGATTAGATAAAATAAATAGTATCTATAACTTAATAATTTATAAATTTAATTATTCAAGAGTAAATAAATACAACAGGATGTTTAATAAAATGAAAACGTTTAATATGTACGTTAAAACCGTAATATACAACGAACAAAATAAACTTCTACTTTTAAAAGAAAAAAGAGAGGACGAAAAGAACCGTTGGGATTTACCTGGTGCTACTTTTACAGAAGAACAAAGTTTTGATGAGACCGTAATTACTAATGTTCAAAAAGAAATAGGTTACTATGTATATCCTGGAAAAATTATAGGTATAGGTGATTATACCAATAAAACAGATAAAGAAGTACATGTTATAATGGAAGGAAACATACTCAACGGAGAATTGTTATTATCTAAAGATTATGAAACATATAATTGGGTTCAACTAGATAGAATTAAAGAGTATCCTTTAGTTCCTTGGTTACACAATTACATTCATAATAATAAACACCCATTCGAAGATGTTGAAGCCGAAATTGAAGAATTAACCAACAGAAGACAAAGAAGAAGAGAAATTATTCAAGAAGATATAATGAATAATATCCATTCCAAAAACAAAACTGAAAAACTAAATGAAGGAGTAACTAGTTCATTCAGTTTATTAAAAGACACAATTAAAAAGACATTCCATCCAAGAGAAGCTAAAGTAACCCAAACAACACCGAAAACTAATGAAATATATGTAGAACCAGAAGAACCTAAAGAAAATAAAAAAATTGCAGATAAATTGAACATCAGATTTAAGCATAAAAAAGACAAAGAAGAAATAATCGATAAATCTGTTTTAGACTCTAATGAAAATGACATTATCATAGAACATAATTCTGAAGAGATTATAAAAGAAAGTCCAACTGATATCATAGTTGAACATAATGACAATGTTACAGAAGATGTTAGTGAAAACGTTGATACAATAGAAACCAAAGAAATAATCGATATGAATGTGAATAAAGAAGTAAATATGAGTCAGGAAACCATTCAAAATGAACCTGAAATAAAAATTATTCGCAAAACTGATAAAACACCACACATTCGAACTGAAAAAGAATCTAAAGAAAAAGTAAGTTTCAATTCCGAAAACATAAATAGATCCGGATGGAAAGAAAAATTAAATCAGTTGAACAGAACTGATGCAAATGATGAAAAGAAGAATATTCCTCGCCCTAAAGGACAAAGAAAATAATATTTTCTTTCCCATTAAACATCCTTGTTTTAAATAAGAATTCCTATATAATTTAATGTCAAACGTATTATTTCAACACCTGCATAACCTACTGAATAAAAATATAATATAGAAAATATTGTTGTCATATAACCCAGTATCATTAAATAAGAATCATGCTCCAATGTACTTACTGTCAACAGTAAAATTGAAACAGCTGGAACAAAATCTGTAAATGGTATAGGCAATGGTAAAGACAACAAAAAAGCCAATATTATAGTTATAACAGCATTAATTTTCAAGACATATTTTTTTGTAGATAATTTTCCTCTAGGTTTAGATATCTTTTCAACATAACTTAAAGCCCTTTGAATAATTTCAAAAAGTTTTAATACGTTTTCTTTACTAATTTCATATTTTCCAATAAAATCGGGAATATATAAACCTTTATCGTTTAAAAATGCTATTTCTAAAAGAATTATTAAAATACCGAAAGGAGTACTACTTCCAGGAATAGAAGCTGGAATTAAAAAAGGGGCTATTAAAATGACAATAATAAATTGTAATCCTTCCCCAGACATGATATTAATCAATTCTTTCAAAGTAATATTTTCCTTAGGTAATTCATCTTTGATCTCATTTAACTTCTTAGAAGTTGCTAATTCATTTACAAAAATTTCATATGTCATAATATCCGAGTAATTAGTTTATTATTTCAATTATTATATATCAATAATAGTAATATGTACTTATTGTTTTTTAATATTGTTAATTATTTCTGAAATATTAATGTCACGGATGTTAGGAATAGCTTCTGTTGCTCCTGTTTTTGTAGTAGATTGAGCCGCAACATAGCTGCCAATAATTCCTGATTCTTCAAGAGAATATCCTTTAAGGTATCCATATAAAAATCCGGCATTATACGCATCACCGGCTCCAGTAGTATCTACTGTATCTACTTTAAATATTCCCACATTATATTCCTCATCATCTTTTTTAATAAATGAACCTTCAGTAGAACGTTTTACAACCAAAATATCCACTTTAGGAGCAATTTTTTCAACTGCTTTTTCAAAATCTTCTTCTTGTGTTGTAATTAATAATTCTGATTCATTGATTAGTAAAATATCGGTATATGATATTAATTTTTCCATGAAATCTTTTCCTTTATTAACATATAACATTCCAGGATCAAAAGAGACGGTGATTTTAGATGATATTTCTTCAAGTAGTTCAAATTGGGTATTAATAGATGGATCATCAGGATTTAATCCTACAAAAGAGGTTAAATGTAAAACTTTTGAATTTAATAAATAATTTCTATTTATATCCTTATTATAAATCTTATCATTAATTTTTGGAGTCACATATAATTTACGATTTCCTTCATTATCAACAAATCCAATCACTTCACCAGTTTCTCCTTCTGATTCTATTAAATGATCAATATTGACATTGTTTTTAATCAAATAATCTTTCATCATTTGTCCATTAGAATCTGAACCTATTTTTCCAATATAACCTGATTTCAATCCAAGTTTTGCTGTTCCAATAATTGTATTTGATGCTGAACCACCACAAGATTTGGTTTCATTGTATATGTAAGTTTCACCATCTATTGGTGCAAACTCATTTACTTGACATAACCTATCTACGTTCAATGCTCCCCATCCAATAATATCCAAAGACATACTTTTTCCTCAAAACAATTTATTCTAAAATTTCTTTTAGATACATTTTATATTTTCCTAAGTTTCCACCATAATTTCCAGCAGACACTTTTAGAACCCCATCAACATCTTCTAATGCTTCAATTCCTTTTTTCAATGATTCTTCTGCATTTTCTAATGTCAATGCATTTATAACTATTTCTGGAATGTAATTAACCCCATCATCTACTTTAGACTCTTCACCTAACTTATCTTTAAGTGATGGACAATATGGATGATTAGTTGTTGGACCTATCTCCGGATAATTTGTTTCTACTTTAGATCCTGCTGAACAAATATCAAAAGGAGTACATATTCCTTCAACCTCAGCCAATGCTTCCAATGATTTATATCCTCCAGTTAAAACTGCTTCTTTTGTACTACAGTAGTACCAGAAGTTAACTCCCATAATTCCTTCCATACAACCAAGTTTTTGTTCAATATAAAAGTCAGGTACACATATTGGTACTCTTATCATGGTTCTGCCATCAAAGTCTTCTGTCCATTCATATCCGTCACCACAATGTCCAACGTGTTCTGTTGTATCTATATAATCAAATGGATTGATTGATGCATCAAATATTTTTACGAAAGGTTTTACAAGAATGTCTTGTCTTATTCTGAATGATAATTCCTTGTCAAATTTATTCAAATCCTTCGTATTGTACCAGAATTGTATTATTACCCCTGGCCTATTGTCCGGAGTTTCTTCTGGTGACAAGAATTTTTCAACTCCTGATTCTGTTCTTCCAATTACAGTACCTGGTGTTGCACATGCATCATATGCAATTTTTTCTATAGTTCTGTCATCTTCTGCTGTTACAATTATTCTTACGCATGTTCCCGTAAATGCTTCACAATAAGTATCTTCTATTTCTAAATTCATAGTTTCACTATCCTAAATTTCCTATTTTTTGTCCTCGTACCTTATTTCTAATTAATTTACTTTTTTCATTTAATTCTGGAATATTTTCTTCAGAAATTATATCAATGGAAGGTTTATTTAAAAGTAATTCTTGAGTTATTTCATCATTTTTGGAATATGATAAAATTGATTCCAAAGGATTTTCATCATAAGAACTTATAAAGTCATAAACTCCTTCTGTTGATTTATTCTTAAAAATTTCCGCAATTAATGCCAATATCAAGTTATTTGTAGAAGTAATAGATATTGCTGCTGAACTAATAGAATGAATATTACCATTGAATGAAATACTTATTCCACCATTTTCTTTAGCATATTCTAATGCTTCACAATCCGTAATACTGTCCCCACTATAAATTAAATTTTCAGGTTCATAATCATTTTTATCAATTATGTCCAAAATTGCATTTCGTTTTCCAATTCCTCCAACTGGAGTTACTGATTCGATTAAATTATTTATTTGCATGTTGGATATTACTTCTGAAAATTGTTTATGTATATTTTCAAATCCATAATCAAATAAAATATTTTCCCTAATAGCAAGTAATGTTTCTTGTTCCTCGTTAGTTATTTTAAATTTATCCAATTCCAGATGTGTTGAATATGTATTTTCATAAATAAAACCAGTTTTATCGCATAAAGCCTTAATATATTGATTATAACTTGTACTTACTATATAGAATGGCATGATGTTCTGAACATGCTTTATCATCTGATAAGCACCATTTACCATATTGATATTATCCTCTGAAAATTCTATTAAATCTTTTTCAGTTAAACCATACGCTTTAAAAAATGGTAAAATGAGTTTCAAAGTACTACCTGCAAGATATCCTTCAGTATTTCTTTCAACTAGCATATCATCATAATTACTTAATATACTAAAAAATTCACCACCTTCCGGAATAAAATAATCTGATATTTCATATGCATTATCATTTATAGATAATGGTCCTTCACAATCAGTTACATAAAATTTTTCATTCATAAATAGAAACTCCATTAAAGAAAGTTTATTATAATTATGTATATTAAAAGAAACATATTAAATTATAATAAATTAAAAAGTTGTTCATGGTGAAATATGACCCAATTAAACAAAATTGTTAAAGGAGTATTATTAGCTATTTTAATAATTTCAATCATATTAGTAATCTATCTTGTAGTATTCCATAATCCCGGTCAAGACTATACTGAATTTTACATAGTGGATCATAACAATAATACGACAGATTTTCCAATCAACATAACACAAAATTCAGTTGAAAAGATATATATCGGAATAACTAATCAAGAACATCAAGATATAAATTACACGATAGAAATTAAAAAGAATAATAAGACCATATTTACCGATGTCAAATCATTAAAAGACAAAGAAAATATCCAATTCCCATATTATATGGATCAAACTAAAAACAAGGGAATTAATCAAACAATTAATATAGAATTATATAAAAATGATGAAAATAATCCTTATCGAACATTATTTTTACGATATAATGTAATATAATCATTTCTTATCCAAAATGACAATTTTTAATACAGAATTAATGAGGAATAAAATGGAAAACAAAAAATGTATAGTAACAGGTGGAGCTGGATTTATTGGTTCGCATATTACAGAAGCATTACTCAACAAAGGAGTATCTAAAGTTACATTAATAGACAATATGTCAACAGGAAAGATAGAAAACCTTAAAGATTTAGATCATGACAGAATAGAACTTATTTGTGGAGACATTACAGAAATAAATTTAAAACAAATCTTTGAAAATCATGATTTTGTATTTCACGAAGCAGCGTTAGTTAGTGTACCTGAAAGTGTTCAAAAACCTAATAAAACAAATAAAATTAATATTGAAGGATCATTCAATATCTTTAAAGCAGCATGTGAAAACAATATTAAAAAAGTTGTATGTGCTTCATCAGCCGCTGTTTATGGTGAAACTAAAGTATTACCTAATAATGAAAAACTACCATTGAAACCTCTTTCACCTTATGCTGTTAGTAAGGCAACTATGGAATTATACTCTTACACATTTACAAAAACATATAACCTACCAACAGCCTGTTTAAGATATTTCAACGTATTTGGCCCAAGACAAAGTGTTGATTCGGCATATAGTGGAGTTATACCTAAATTTATTACAACTTTACTTAAAGGAGAACGGCCTATAATTTACGGAGATGGAACTCAAACTAGAGATTTTGTTTTTGTAAAAAATATTGCTGAAGCAAACATCCAAGTAGCTAAAAGTGATGTTACTGGAGTTTATAACATTGCACATGGCAGTACCATAAATATTAAAGAATTGTTAGAAAAAATATGCGAATTGATGGGTTATGACTTTAATCCCAAATATGAACCTGTTCGAGATGGAGATATCAAAAATTCCGTTGCAGATATTAGTAAAGCTGAAGAAGCTTTTGGTTATGTAAATGAACATGATTTCAATAAAGAACTTAAAGAAACTATAGATTTCTATGAAAAAGAATTTAATTCTTAATTTCATAACTTTTTTTATTTAATTACGTGATAATATGTTTTCGATTATTAAAAAATTATTAAATAAAGCTGAATATAAAAAAATTCTTGAAAACATAGCGTCATTAACTGGATTACAATTTGCTAGTTACATATTACCATTGATTACATTACCCTACTTAACTTATGTACTAGGTCCAGATAAATTTGGATTAACGCAATATGCAATTTCACTAATTACATATTTCCAAATGTTTACGGATTATGGATTTAATCTTTCAGCAACACGTGAATTAGCAATTGTTAGAGAAGATAAGAGAAAAGTATCCGAAATATTCAATACGGTAATGTTTATAAAAATAATGCTAACGGCTTTTAGCTTTTTAGTATTATTAGCGATAGTTTCATTAGTACCAAAATTTAATAACGATGCAGAAGTATACCTTTTAACATTTGGAATCGTAATAGGTAATGTTCTATTTCCTACCTGGTTATTCCAAGGTATGGAATACATGAAATATACAAGTATACTAAATATTATAGGAAAAATACTTTTCACGGTGTTTATATTTGTATTTATTCATCAATCTTCAGATTATTTATTAGTTCCAGTCATTAACTCATTTGGTTATCTCATTGTAGGTATTCTTGGAATATACATTTCTTTAACTAGATTCGATATCGATTTAACAAAACCCAGTCTTGAAAATATAAAATACCATTTGAAAGAAGGATGGCATGTTTTCTTATCAACGATAGCCATTAACATGTATACAACTACAAATACATTTTTATTAGGATTACTGACAAACAACACATTAGTTGGATACTACAGCATTGCTGAAAAAATAATTAATGCAGTGAATGGATTATTTAACCCAATATCACAAGCATTATATCCATATATAAGTAGAACTGTTAATAACAAAGATAAAAATTCAAATATACTTATGATAAGAAAATTAACTAAATTAGCAGCAATATTAGGAATGATATTTTCAATAGGAGTATTTGTATTTGCAGAACCTGTTATTAACATTTTATTCGGACCAGAATACGTAAGTTCTATTACTGTCCTTAGAATATTATCAATCATTCCATTCATGGTATCATTAAGTAATATATTTGGTATACAAACTATGCTTACTTTCAATTATAAAAAAGATTTTACCAAAATCGTGTTAATGGGTGGAATTATTGACATAATTCTTGGAATAATACTTATTAGCTTATTTAAAGAAATTGGTATAGCCATAGCCTTTACAATTACTGAAACATTCATTACTCTAGCCATGTTAACATTTTTACAAAGAAAAGGAATAAAAATCGTAGGCCAATTACCTGCAGAAGAATAAATGGAGGACAATAGATTGCCGTTTGACTATATAATTGTGGGAGCCGGACTTGCAGGAATAACCGCTGCTGAGGAACTGGCCAATATAATGAATAAAAAGGTCTTGATAATTGAGAAAAGAAATCATGTTGGAGGTAATTGCTTTGATTATGTTAATGAAAATGGGACAAGAATACATAAATATGGACCACATGTTTTTCATACCGATAATACCATAGTTTACAATTATCTGTCCTTGTTCACAATGTGGAATAACCATAGCCATAAATTATTATTTAAAGATAAAGATACATTAATTCCTGTTCCGTTTAACCTAATCAGTATCGATAAAATATTACCAGAATATGCTGAAGAAATCAAAGTTGCTTTGTTGGAACATTATGGTATTAAAAGTCAAATCCCAATTAAAGAATTAATGGAATCAGAAAACAAATATATAAAAAAATTGGGTGATGCCATATACCAACTATTTTCAAAACATTTAAAAAAAGTATATAACATTAGTAATGAAGAACTTTTAGAACTAATAGATTTCTTATTACCTTTTAGAACTTCATATGACTGTCGATATTATAAAAATGTTTATCAAGTAATTCCACAAAATGGTTACAGCAATATGTTCAATAATATGTTATCTAATCACAATATTACAGTAATGTTAAATAAAGATTATCATGATATTATTAAAATAGACCATGAAAACAAAAAAATATTTTATGAAGATGAAGAATTCAAGGGCCATATGATATTTACTGGAATGATAGATGAATTTTTTAATTATAAATTTGGTAAACTACCATATAGATCTTCAGTATTAATAAATGAAGTTATTGAAAACGAAACTTTTCAAGATATTGCAGTTACTTATTATCCAACTGAATATCATTTTTCTAGAATAATCGATTATAAATATTTTTCTGGAGAATATCTAAATTCAACTGTAATACAGTTCGAATATCCAGTTAAATACGATGAAAATTCTAAAGAAGGGAACATTCCTTACTATCCTATACCTTTAGAAAAAAATTATAAAATTTACAGAAAATATAAAGAAATATCTCAAGAATATGATAATGTCACATTTATAGGAAGATTAACTGAATATAAAATATTACAAATGGATGAAGTTGTTGAAAAAGTTCTAAACTTAATTAGTGAAAAGTTTACAGGACTTTAAACAGAATATTAAATAGTAGAGTGAAATTATGAGTACTGTTAGAACTCTTGTGAAAAATACAAGTGTATTATTTTTATCACAACTGATAAGTTATGTTCTTGCATTTTTTTATACGTTATACTCTGCAAGATACCTTGGAACAACAAATTTTGGTATAATCTCATTTGCCACGGCAATATCAGGATTATTCGCCATAGGTACTGATTTAGGTCTATCAACATTAACTATACGTGAAGTTGCTAGAGACAAGAGCAGAACTTCCAAATATTTAGGAAACCACGGCAGTATTAAACTTATATTATCCCTAATTACAATGGCTGCATTGGTAATTTTTGTGAATGTAGGCACTTTTGATAATATTACAAGGTACGTAGTTTATCTTATTGGTTCCTCTGTTATCATCAATGCATTTAGTGGAATATTTTCTTCATTGTTTAGAGCATATGAACAAATGGAATATCAGTCCATTTCCGAGATAATAAATGCAGTAACATTGTTTGCAGGTATATTAATCTGCGTCTTTACTAAACAGTCCGTTATTGTAGTTTCATTAGTATATGTTATAGCTTCAATTATTGTATTATTATACAATTTTGCAATGTGTACAAGAAATTATGGTTTGATTCACTTCCAATTTGATTTTAAATTTTGGAAATATCTGATTAGTAATGCATATCCATTAGCTATAACCAGCATTTTTGCTTTAATATCTTTTAAAATGAATACTATACTTTTAAATATGTTAACAACAAGTGCTGTTGTTGGAGAATATACTGCAGCATTTAATTTAATGCAAGCTTTAATATTTATTCCAACTGTATTCTCAACAGCAGTATTGCCAATATTTGCAAAGTTTTATGTTGATAGTAAGGACATGTTATCATATTCCTACAAAAAATCCTTGAAATATCTTACGATAATTAGTATGCCAATTTCAATGGGTACGTTGGTACTATCTGAAAAAATTATAATGTTTATCTATGGGGCGGAATATGTAAATACAATTCCCATACTTAAATTGATTATATGGGCATTACCTGCAATATTTCTTAGTTATATTTTAGGAACAAGTATCGCTTCAATAAATAAACAACATGAAACTATTAAAGCTACGTTCATATGTCTTCTCTTTAGTACTATAGGAAATTATGTGTTAATAAACTTATTTAGTGGAATTGGAGCAGCAATGATTACTGTTTTAAACGAAATAAGTATGGTTGTATTCTATATGTACATTATGCATAGATATGGATACCAAGTTCCACTGAAAGAGATATTGCTTAAACCATTTATAGCAAGTGTAATCATGGGAGTTTTAATTTATTTCATTAACTTAGAATTATTTACAAGTGTACTGCTTGGAATGATTGTTTACTTTATCAGCATTTTTGCAATAAAAACCTTTGATGATGATGACTTAAACATTATTAAACAATTGTTACCCCAAAAAATTATTGAAAAACTTAGATTGTGATAAAATGATGAGCATAATATGTGTTTATAACAATAAGGAGATTCTTAATGAATATCTTCTTAAAAGTTTAAATAAACAGACTGAGAAATATGAATTAATTTTAGTAGACAATCAAAAAAATAGATTTAAAAGTGCGGCTTCTGCTTTAAATTTTGGTGCTAAACAAGCACATGGTGAGTATTTTGTTTTTGCTCATCAAGATATTTATTTTTCTGATGAAAATTGGATTAAAAATACGACAGTTCAACTTAATAATCTAAACAATATAGGTATTGTTGGTGTTGCTGGAAAAACCGTGGACAGTCTTGTTAGAAGCAATATCAAACAAGGTTTAAATCCAGTGGATGTTTCTCCTTTTAAAATAACTAAAGCAGAAAATGCAAGTACTTTGGATGAATGTTTATTCATCATACCAAGAGAAATATATAATAAATATAACTTAAACGAAGAAACATGCGATGATTGGCATTTGTATGCTGTAGATTACGTTTATAATATGAAAAATCAAGGTTTTAAAGCTTATATCATTCCAACAACATTAGAACATAGATCTAAAGGGGCTTCAATGAGTGAATCTTATTATACTACACTACCAAAATTACAAAAAAAATATTTTAAAAGGGGTTTAATTCGTACATGCATGGGTGATTGGTTTACTTTTATACCTGTCTCCATACAAAAATATGTTAAAAAGTTTAAGAATTATTAATATCTGCAGTTTCGATTATGAAAGTACAACAATCATCATATTTTGAGGTACATTCAACTTCTTCAACAAATACTGTTTTTTCATAATATTCTTCAAAGATTCCTTTCAATATTCCCTTAGTGATATTACACATTGGCATATTGTACTGTAAATTTTTACATTCATGACAATTATTATTTTTTAGAATCAATGGTTTATCACTGCTTATTTTAATATGACCTAAACTCAATTCCTCAAATTTCTCAATGATTAAATTAAGAAGTTCATCAAAAGTTTCAAATTCAAAAGATAAGTATATCTCTTTTCCAATTTTTTTTCCGGTTTCAACTTCCAAAGGCTCTAATTGAAGTCCATGAACTAATAGAATTGATTTATATTGCCTAAACAATTCATTGTATAATTGTTCTTGATTATTTATGTCTGATTCTATATCAGGGGATTTATATATAATTTTATCTGGATAAATCTCTCCGATATAATCTGCTAAAATATAAAAAAGTTTACTTCTTCTATCCATTGGATGAGATTTAAAACTAATTATGCCTTCATCTATAAGATTCTTCAAATGTACTGAAATAGTAGATTTAGATTTTCCAGTTTTATTCACTATATCCGCTTCACTAACTTGACCATCTAACATGTTTAAAATTTGTATTTTTATAGGACTATCTACTATTTTAATCCCCTTATTAGTTGAAAAAATCTTAATTTTAGTATTATTGAAATTGTTTATAGGCATCATAGTATTTTCTATGTTTTAATTGAAATATAAATCTTTTTCTATAAATAAGGTGTTAATCCTTGAATAAAAATAAAAAAATGGAATTTTACTAAACAATATTTTAAAAAAAATCATAAGAACAAAGTAATATGATTACATAACTGTTCATTCATTTGATATTACTATAGTATAATATAGTAATAACTCTTTCAAGTAGCATATAAATATTTTTAAAAGAATATTATTAAATAGTTATTAATCTTAATGTTTTAAAAATAATTGATTAAAAACAATGTCATCAATACATTTTTCTAGGAGTTAAAAAATGGTTTTTATTTTATCAAAAATATATCAAATATTACCACAAAGAATTAAAAATCATCCAAAGATAATAGAATTAGTTCAAAGATTTAATAATAACAATAAATTAAGAGAATTAGAATCACATTACCAAATGTTAGATTTAATTTTTAGTAGTTGTGACATTAAAGCAACAGGTGTCATGCGCCAAATTCAATTACTATCCCTTGAACTACTTAGACTATTTGATAATATCTGTAAAAAACATAATATTAAATATTGGCTTGATTATGGCAGTTTACTTGGTGCAGTGCGCCATGGAGGATTTGTTCCTTGGGATGATGATATGGATATTTCAATGCTTCGAGAAGATTATGAAAAATTTGTAGAAGTATTTCCTAAAGAAATAAAAAAAATTGATGCTTTAAAAGATAACATAATCATATCAAAACTTACAAAACCCCACCATAACTTTCCAAATGATTGTAATGAATTAGATATACTTAATAATGGTACTTTCATATTATTCTTCCAATGTGCATTAAAAAAACCTTTTGTCCATTTCGATGTCTTCCCAAAGGATTACATTAACGATGAAGGTTTAACTGAAGGACGAAACGAAACACAGACAAAATTACAGGCTGAATTAAGAGAAAAAATTGAAAGTGGTTATTGGACTTTTGAAGAGGGATTGGAAATACAAAACTCGAAAATGCATTTTACTAAAGAAAAAACAGCTCATCTATCTGATGCAATCGATGGTTTACATAACAATATTCACAATAGAATATATAAAACAGAATATGTATTTCCTTTAAAAACCATTACTTTTGAAGGTTATGAATTTAATTGTCCGAATAATCCTGAAGAGTATCTTCCGTTAATTTATGGTCCTGAATACATGCACATCCCTCATATTGCTTTAGATCATAACACAGTACCTTTTGTAAAAAGTCAATATGATAATGACAAGAAAGAGATTGATAAAGGATTTGAAGAAATAATTGTATTACTAAAAAATATAAATGATAATTTTATGTAATTTATTAACTTCATTTTTTAAAAATAAGATTTTATCATTAACGTCAAATCTCAGTTAAAATAAAGCAATTTAAAATTTAAATAAAACAAATTAGATATATAACTATTAATAAGAGATGTTTTTGTAAATTATTTAATGGAAATTTAAGGAGTTTTTAGTGTGGATATTGAAAGTGCTTATGAAGGGGAAACTATTCTTGTAACTGGTGGAGCAGGTTGTGTAGGTAGCAATTTAACGAAAAAACTAGCTGAATTTAATCCTAAAAAAATAATAATTTTAGATGATTTATCATCAGCTTATGAATGGAATATACCAAAAGCAGATTGCATAGAATTTATTCAAGGAGATATCTGTGATGATCAGGTTTTAAAATGGGTTTTTAAAGAAAAACCAGATTATGTATTCCATTTAGCAGCTCATTTTGCAAATCAAAATTCTGTAGATAAACCTGAAAAAGATTTAAAAGTAAATGGATTGGGTATATTAAAAGTTCTTGAATATGCTCAACTAACCGGAGTAAAACGCTTTGTATACTCCAGTAGTGGTTGTGGAGTATATGGTTTAGACTCTAAAATGCCATTTGAAGAACATGATATAAGTATAAGTTTACATACACCATATCAAGTTACAAAATTACTTGGTGAGTTATACACTAATTACTATCATAATTTGTACGATTTACCTATTGTTAATGCTCGATTCTTCAATGTATTTGGTCCGGGAGAAGTTCCTGGAAAATACAGAAATGTTATTCCAAATTTCATGTATTGGGCAATGAATGGACAAGCATTGCCTATTACTGGTAATGGAACAGAAACCAGAGATTGGACCTATGTTAATGATATTATTCAAGGTTTAACTAAAATGGGTGTAATAGACGAAGCTATAGGTGAATCCATAAACTTAGGTTCTGGTAAAGACCATCAAGTTATAGATATGGCAAATAAAGTTAATGAACTGTGTGGTAATGAAGCAGGAATAGAATTTAAAGAAAGGCGAAACTGGGATGCTAAAAACAAACTTTTATCATCTATCGATAAAGCAAAAAGAATATTAAAATATAAACCAACTGTTGAATTTGAAAAAGGGTTAGAAAATACACATAATTGGTTCGTTGAAAACTGGGAAAATATTCAAAAAAGTGCAGAATTTAAATTTTAAAAATAATAATGTAAATTAAATGGTGATTTAAATGAGAATACTTGTTGTACAGGAGTCAGATTGGATTAAAAGAAATCCTCATCAACAACATCATTTAATGGAATTATTAGGTCTAAGAGGGCATAAAATAAGAGTAATAGATTATGAAGTAGAATGGAAAAATAATAAAGATGAAGAAGGTAATTTTAAGTCTCCTAGAAAAGTCTTTAAAGAATATAAAAAAGTCTATAATACTAACAATGTTACTGTAATAAGACCTCCATTAATCAGAATTCCTGTAATTAATTACTTTTCAGTAATTTATTATCATAAAAAAGAAATAAAAAGACAACTAGAAGAATTTAAACCAGACATAATAGTAGGATTTGGAATTTTAAATGCACATATAGCTTCTAAATTAGCTAAAAAATCAAAAATTCCTTTTGTTTATTATTTTATCGATGTTTTACATCAATTAATTCCGGAAAAATCCTTCAGAAGATTAGGAAAAAACATAACTAAAAAAACTATTAAAAATTCTTCATATGTCCTTACTATTAATCGTCGTCTTAGTGAAACTGCCATAGAATTAGGTGCAGATCCTCATAGATTAGCCATTATTGATGCAGGAATTAATTTAAAACAATTCAATTATAAAAAACATAGCGGTTTTAAAATACGTAGATATTATAAAATTGACAATAAAGATATTGTTTTATTCTTTATGGGTTTTTTATATGATTTTGCAGGTCTTAAAGAATTAGCTATAGAATTAGGAAAAAATAAAGCTAGATATCACAATATTAAATTACTAATCACTGGAGACGGAGATGCCTACGAAACATTGAAAGCCATCCAAAAAAGATATAACCTAGAAAATCAGTTAATTCTTACAGGAAGACAAAAATATAAAATTATGCCCGATTTAATTGGAGCTAGTGATGCTTGTATTCTTCCAGCTTACAAACATGAAGTTATTATGCAAGATATTGTGCCTATAAAACTATATGAATATATGGCAATGCAAAAACCTGTAATAGCAACACGTTTACCTGGTTTAGTAGCCGAATTTGGAGAAAAAAATGGTATAATATACATTAATACTCCTGAAGAAGTATTAGATGTTGTTCAAGAAAAATTCAAGAACAAAAAAGAAATTGAAAAAATTAGTTTAGCTGGTTACAACTTTGTTAAAGACAATGATTGGAGTACTCTTGCAATTAGATTTGAAAGCATCCTAGAAAATCTAGTACTTGACATTTTATTAAAAAATATATAACACTCCTTACTTTTTTTATTTTAAGTGATTCATATGAATATACTACAAGTAATTCCCTATTTTGCATTCACTAGAGGTGGTGATGTAAATGTCTGTTATAATCTTACAAAACAATTTACGCAAATGGGACATGATGTAACTATTTTAACAACAACTTTCGATTACAATAAAGAAGATACAGACAGGATTAATAATTTAAAAATGGTTCCAATTGAATATAAGTTTAATTTAGCATTATTTATCTATTCACCTAAAATGAAAAAATGGCTAGAAAATAATTTAGAAAAATATGATGTTATACATTTACATGAATTAAGATCTTATCAAAATAACATTGTAATCAAATATGCTAAAAAGTTTAATATTCCATATATCTTACAACCACATGCATCAACACCAAAACATATCAATAAGTCAATTATAAAAAATATATATGATTTCTTTTATGGAAATAGAATTATGAAAAATGCTACTACTACCATAGCAGTTTCAGAAGAAGAAGCTTATTATGATAGATTAATGAATGCGAAAGATGTTAGGGTAATATATAATGGAATGAACCTTGAAGTTTTTGATAATCTACCAAAAAAAGGAACATTTAAAAATAAAAATAATATAACATCCCCATATATTTTATATTTGGGCAGAATTGATGCATTAAAAGGTATTAATTATATTATTGAAGCATTTAGCAAATTACCAGAAGAATACTCAGAGTATAAACTAATTATTGCTGGAAAAATCACCGATTATAAGAAAGAATTAGATAAAATAATTAAAACAAATAATCTAGAAAATAAAATAATTTTTACTGGATTCATTGATGAAAATGATAAGATATCCATTTATCATGATGCCGAATTATTTGTTAACCCTGTCAAATATATGGGTGGCGTTTCAATAACTGTTTTCGAATCATTACTATCAAACACCCCTGTAATTGTTACAAAAGAATCAGGAGAATTAGTAGAAAAAATAGATGCAGGAAGTATCGTTGAATATGGTGATGTTGAATCGCTAAAGAATGAAATAATTAAATCATTGACTGATAAAGAATTAACACAAAAACAAATGTTAAATGCTCAAAAATATATTAGAGAAAACTTGGATTGGAAACGCGTTTCCAATAACATACTAAATATTTATTATGAAGCACTTGAAGGAAGTGAATAATTTGTTAAAAATATTGTTAATATGTCATGATATTCCTTCAAAAACCGTTGGAGCAACACTACCTTTCTATCATTTAATAAAAGAACTTGGAAAAAAATATGATATAAACCTAGTATCGTTTGATTCAGATAAATATTCAATTAAAGAATTAGAAAAGTATTTAGATGAATTTCATAGTATAACGATTCCAGAATATCTTGATTTTAAGAATCAATTGAAATACACTGTTAAAAACATGCTGTCATATGATAATATCAATACTAAAAGTTTTTTAAACTATTACTACCATAAAGATATGAGTAAATTAATTAAGGAAAAAACTACTGAAGATATTGATTTAATTATTACTGATATGCCCATGGCTTTTTATGCTAAAAATATTAAATTACCAAAAATAGTTTATGCATTTGATGCTGTTAGTAACTACAATTATAATATGTATAAAAAATCAAATAGAATATTCTCAAAAATATATTGGTATTTAAATTATCTAAAAATACATCGTTACGAAAAAGTTTATAATTCATTTGATTGTTGTGTATTAGTAAATAATAAAGATAAAAAATTACTTAAAAAGGATATTAACATACCAATAGAAGTGATAAGTAATGGTGTAGACACACGATTTTTTAAGAATAATCTGGAAGATAATGTAAAATTAGTATTTTTAGGTGATATGAGTACTCCTCCAAACAATGATGCCGTAAAATATTTTATTGAAAAGATTTATCCAGAAGTTTTAAAAGAGATATCTGTCAATTTTTATATTGTTGGCCGTAATCCATCAGATTACATCAAAAGATTATCTGAAAATCCAAATATTTGTGTAACCGGTTCTGTAGATGATGTTAGAAAGTACTTAACTAAAGGAACTATTTTCATTACACCCATGATTTCTGGAACAGGAATAAAAAATAAAATATTGGAAGCTATGAGTATGGAATTAGCAGTAATTTCAACCAGTATTGGAATAAGTGGTATAAATGCAGACAATAATATTCACTATTTGTTAGCAGATACTCCTGATGAATTTAAGAAAAAGATTATTCAATTAAATAATGACAGAACATTAAGAGAAGATCTAGGAATTAATGCTAGATTATTTGTTGAAAAAAACTATTCTTGGAAAATTTCCATGCATAAATTTGATGAAATAATCAACAAAATAATTACCTGAAATATTTATTTAAAAAATAACAAAAATAATTATAGAATTAAAAAATACTTTTAAAAATCAACTTAAGGTTTGTTAAACATGAAAGTTTCATTTGTAATACCAGCATTAAATGAAGAAGGAATTGTAGGAAAAACTATTAAAAGTATTCCTGTAGAAGAAATTAAAGAAGCTGGATACGAAGTAGAAATTATTGTTATAAATAATAATTCTACAGACAACACTGAACAAGAAGCACGTGAAGCTGGTGCAACAGTTTTTTTAGAAATGAATCGTGGATACGGAAATGCATATAAACGTGGTTTTAAAGAAGCTACGGGCGATATTTTTGTAATGGGAGATGCTGATGGTACTTACCCTCTTGAACAATCTTTGAACTTCATAAATTACATTGTTGAAGATGGATGTGACTTTGTAATAGGTTCCAGATTCAAGGGAAGTATTGAAAAAGGAGCCATGCCTGCACTTCATCAGTACATAGGAAATCCTATGCTGACAAAAATGTTAAATATTCTATTCCATGCAGAATACTCGGATACACATTGTGGTATGAGAGCATTTACCAGAGAGGCCTATGAAAAAATGGATTTAAAAGCACCTGGAATGGAATTTGCTATTGAAATGGTAATAGAAGCAGCAGAAAAGAACTTGAATATTAAAGAAGTACCTATTTCCTATAGAAAAAGAGGTGGAGGAGAAGCTAAACTATCCTCATTTGATGATGGTTGGAGACATATTAAATACATGTTAACACGTAAATTTAACTAACCTTATACTATTTTTTTATTTTGGGAGAATTGCTTATGAAAATTGCATTTATATACGATACTGCTTTTCCATGGGTGACTGGTGGAGCAGAAAGAAGAATATATGAAATAGCCTCTAGATTATCTAACAGAGGACATGATGTTCACATTTTCTCATTAGGATACTGGATGAATACAGGAGAATTCTCTTCAAAAAAAATAATAAAACATGATGGAATTACATATCACAGTATTGGTAAACCTATGAAATTATACACAAAAAATAACACCCGTTCCATTAAAGAAGCATTATATTTTGCTAGATGCATACTAATAAATGCTAAATTAAAAGATTTTGACATAGTAGACTGTCAAGGATTCCCATACTTTTCATGTTACACAAGTAAAATAAAACACAGAAAAAACCTAGTCATAACACTCCATGAAGTTTGGAATGACTATTGGTATGAATACTTGGGTAAACTAGGAATTTTTGGAAAAATAATTGAAAAAGGAATTTTTAACCTAACAAAGAATTTTATCTGTGTATCCCAACTAACATTTGAAAATATGTTGAAAAATAAATGCCCAGATAATTCAACCATAATTGCTAATGGTGTGAATATTCAAGAGATAACATTCGTAAATCCATCAAAGGAATATAAAGATATTATATTCGCTGGTCGTTTAATACCTGAAAAACATGTGGATTTAATAATTAATGCTATTTCAAAGGTTAAAAAAGTTCATCCACTAGTAAAATGTAAAATCATTGGAAACGGTCCTTCTGAAAAATATCTTAAACAGTTAACATCTAGTTTAAATCTTGAAAATAATATTATTTTTGAAGATTTTTATGAAAATCATGAAAAACTATATAGTGAAATAAAAAGTTCTAGTGCACTTATTCTTCCTTCAAAACGTGAAGGTTTTGGTATAATTGTTATTGAGGCTAATGCTTGTGGAGTACCAGTAATTACATTAGATAATAACATGAATGCTGCAAAAGATTTAATAACAAAGGATAATGGTTGGATTATTGGAGATGATAGTGAACAGCTATCTCAATTAATCAATAATATTATTGAAAAAGGAATCGACAATAATCAAAGAAATCTTTGTAGAGAATATGCAAAAGAATATGACTGGAATCATATAACCTCCCAAACAGAAAAATTTTATTTAGACATTTTAAAATAGTCTAAAACTTTTTTAATTATTTTACGAAACTGGATTATGTTAGTCATCAATAATAAATTTTAAAAATGAATAAATTATTAGAAAAACATAACATATTATAAGAAATTATGTTTAAGAGGTTTTAATGTTGAAAATTATTCAAACTCCCGTACGTTTTTACCCTTTTATTGGTGGGGTTGAAAAATATGTCTATTATATTTCTAAAGAATTAGCTAAATATGATGACTGTAAAGTTAAAGTTATTTGTGCAAATGAGCCAAATACTATAGAACATGAAAATTATAATGGCATAAATATTCAACGTCTTAAATATTACGGAAAAATTGCCAATACTAATGTTACTTTATCACTTCCAAAAGTTCTTTACGCTGAAGATTTTGATATTATTCACACACACATACCAACTCCATGGAGTAGTGATTGGAGTAATATAATCACGAGAATAAAAAATAAACCTCTAGTAGTAACATATCATAACGATATTATAGGAACAGGTATTGCAGATTATATAGCAAAATTTTATAATTCAACCACCCTTAAATTACTTCTAAATAAGGCAGATAAAATTATCATCACACAGAATGATTATATAAATTCTCCTCATTTAAAAAACTATAAAGAAAAAATTACGACAATACCTAATGGGGTAGACACTGATATATTTAAACCAATAGACGGTCCCCGTAATAATAATCAGATTTTTTTCTTAAGTGTACTTGACAAATTCCACAAATACAAAGGATTAGATTATCTTTTAGAAGCATTGGTGAAAGTAAAGAATAATATCCCTGACATAAAATTAGTTGTTGGTGGAAAAGGAGAATTATTAGATTTCTATAAATCTAAAACAGAACAACTTGGATTAACGGATAATGTTGAATTTAAAGGTTTTTTAACAGATGAAGAAGTTATTAAATGTTATCAAGAATCAGAGTTATTTATTTTACCATCTATTTCCTCATTACAAGAAGGATTTGGAATTGTTGTTTTAGAAGCATTGGCATGTGAAACTCCTGTAATAAGTACCACTATCGTAGGGGTTTCAGATGATGTTATCAATACAAAAAGTGGTATTATTATTGATCCAAAAAATGTGGAAATGTTAGAAGATTCTATTTTAAGAATATTAACAGATAAAGAAATGATAGAAACTATGGGAAAAAATGGTAGAGAATTAGTTAAAGAAAAATATGAATGGAAAAAAATATCAGAATCCATACATAAATTATACGAGGAATTATTATGAAGATATGCTTTATCACTAATCTTTATCCACCTAATATTCTAGGAGGGGCTGAGATAATAGTTGAAAAGATAGCTTTGAGTATGATAGATTATGGTCATGAATCAATTATTATTACCACCAGCCCTGATGAGGAATATCACGTTATAAATAGGGACAATACAACAATATACCAAATGAATACAACAAAGTTATACCCCACTTATAAACAAACAGAAGCACAGGCAATCAAAAAACCGTTTTGGCATGTATTAGATTTATGGAACAGTTCAACATTAAAAAAAATCAAAGAAATACTTTTAAATGAAAATGTTGACGTTATCCACATAAACAATTATAAAGGTTTATCGATATCTTGTTTTAAAGCTGGAAAAGATTTAAACATACCTGTAATATATGAATCACATGATTTTTCATTAATTTGTCCTAGAGCGAACCTAATTAGAGGAAATAACACTTTATGTGAAACAAGAAATCTTATTTGTAATAAATATGTTAATCAACAAAGAAGATTGTTGAATGGCAATGTTGACCTATTAATTTCCCCATCACAATTTATGATTGATAAATTTAAGGAAAACAATTTCTTTAATGATATTTCCTGTGTTAAAATTCCATTAGGAGTGGAATACGAAAATAAAAAAAGTGTTAAAAAATATGATTCAATAGATATTACTTATATAGGTACATTAGGTAAACATAAAGGAGTTGACACACTCATTAATGCTTTTAAAGAGATTAAAGGAGAACATTTAAGATTACACATCATTGGTAAAGGATATGATGAGGAAGAATTTAAAAGTATCTCTAAAGATGATGATAGAATCATATTCCATGGTTTTATTGAAAACAAGAACATAAGAAAATATTATGAGATGAGTAATCTTCTAGTTATACCTTCCATTTGTTATGATAATTCGCCTTTAGTCATATATGAAAGTTTTAGTACTGGAACACCTGTAATTGGCAGCAATATTGGAGGTATACCTGAATTAATTGAAGAGGAATATAATGGATTCTTATTTGATGCAGGTAATATTAACAGTTTAAAAGAGAAACTTGTAAAAGTAATAAATGACAAAGAATTATTAAAAAATTTAGAAATAAATGCATACGAAACTTTACCAAAAAATTCAATGGATATTATGGTAAAAAAAATTATTGAACAATATAATAAAGTTGTAGAGAGTTGAATTTATAATGGACTTTAGAAATATTTTTACATTAAATGATTGGAAATTCAAAGAATTTGCAACTGTAATCCTATTAATTCAAATATTAATGTGGGTAGTAGGTTTTTTTTCATACAATCAAATTCATATACCAATATTTAATGATATCATTACCTTGTTATACTTGGCTTTAGTTCCGGGAGTATTAATTTTAAGAGTTCTTAAATTACATAAACTTGGAAATACTTTTACAACTCTGCTAAGTGTTGGTCTGAGCATACTTTCTGTTCTATTAGTAGGGTTATTTATGAATCAGGTTTATCCCTATTTTGGTATTTCAAAACCAATTGAAACTCTACCCTTATTAATAACATTCACTATTTACAATATGATTCTATTATTATTAGCTTATAAGCAAGATAAAAATTATTTCCATAATAGTAGTTCTAAATTAAGTATTGAGTTATTAACATCAAACCAATTCATATGCTTATGTATCCTACCGTTAATTGCAATAATCGGAGCTTATACACTACAGTACTATGGAAGAAATGAAATACAAATATTACTCTTACTTTTAATATGTACATTAGTGCTTGCTATGGCATGGGGATACTTAAAAAGAGAATATTATCATATAGCAATCTTCAGTATTGCAATATCAATTTTATATTACAGTGTTCTTATATCAAACCACATATGGGGTTATGACATATTCTTTGAATACCAATTTGCAACATACGTAATAAAAAATGGAATATGGGATCACACTTGGCCTCATGCGTACAATGCAATGTTAAGTGTAGTAATGTATGCTCCAATCTATAACAAATTATCAGGAATGACTTTAACGTGGATTTTAAAGTTTATATATCCCTTTTTATTCTCATTAATAAGTATTGGATTATATAAAATCTTTGAAAAACATACTGGTGGAAAAATTGCATTTTTAGCCGCATTTTTCTTCATTGCATATAACGGTTTTTCATATGGTTGGATGGTTCAAATGGCTAGACAACAAATAGCTGAGATTTTCTTGGTTTTATTAGTCTGGTTAATGATAGATAGAACAATACCTCAAACTAAAAGAAAAATATTATATCTCTTATTTGGAGTAGGACTAATATTATCCCATTACAGTGTCACATACCTGTTTATGTTCATGCTACTTGCAACAATAGTTGCTCTTTCAATACTATCTAGTCGTTTCGGAAATATTATAAACACACTCCTAATTTCCTTGGGAGCAGAAAGAAAATATTTTGGTAAATATTTCAAAGTTAAAGATCAGACAATAAGTTTACCTTTATCGTTGTTCTTCATTGGATTCATAGTAGTATACTACTCATTAACAGCAGATAGTAAACCTATTGCTTCATTATTTGATGCTTTGAGAATTGTTTCAAAAAATGTCAACACTATGGTTTCTACTGGTTCAATAAATCCCATAATTTTGCTTGCCGGACTAGGCATAATTTTAATAGTTCTAGTATTGGCTTATAAAATCTTCAATAAAATATCAGAAGACAAGAACATCGAAGATATAGATGTCCATCCATTTATAAAAAATCAGGTAATGAAAATCAAACAGATGAGTCTACGACGTAGACAAGCCATAATTGTAGTAGCAACAATATTTGCATTCTTATATCTATGGTGGCCATTCAACTTCATGGATATTGTAAGTATTAATGCTCAAAGAGTTATTTTATTCTCTGTTTACTTCATATTAGTTGGTTTTATAATGAACATTATACAACCCAAATACTTGCATTTCACTAGAGAATACAATGCTTTTGCATTATTTAACCTTGTAATTTTGGCATGTGGTCTATATATACCTGCATTTAGAGGTCAACTAAGTTTACAACGGATATATGAAGTTACATTCGTAGTATTGGCACCATTTTGCATAATTGGATTATATTACATTAGTAATTCAGCAATAGGTCTTATTAAAACAACTGAATTGAGAAAACGTATCGGAATTACCATGAAAGTTATTGGAATATTCCTGGTTTTATTCTTTATTCTTAACACTGGCTTAATAGATTATGAACTTGGCCAACATTCCACATTACCTATTGATAATAGTATTGATGCACCAATATTTAGTCAGGGGGAATATGCTGGAGTAGCATGGTT
Organism: Methanosphaera stadtmanae; assembly: GCA_015062805.1. GTDB lineage: Archaea > Methanobacteriota > Methanobacteria > Methanobacteriales > Methanobacteriaceae > Methanosphaera > Methanosphaera stadtmanae_C. The sequence goes on along the minus strand of SUTQ01000002.1, from coordinate 79,955 downwards.
TAAAAACTACTATGATAACGAACAGAACAATACTTTGTTCTCTGATGCTTTCAGCAACATTCTACTTTACTGGCTAAATGATATGCATACAACTAATCCAAAGAATATGTCGGATATGGAGCCGCGAAGTTATATGTTCCTTCGATCAAACAATATTGAACATAATTCATTCCTATATGGAAATGGAGAATATCTACCAATAGATGAACCAATAAGTAAATCAAGTAAAATATATGATAATGGTGATTCTCAAATTTATAATAGAATAACACATTCTTGGTGAAACTAATGAAGATATTATTTACACATAACACGGCTATGTGGTATAGGTTACCATTTTTCAAAGAACTATCTAAAATATACGATTTAGATTTAGTTTTCACCCATATCAGTGTTATGCAAGATGTTTATGATGAAGATATCAACAAACAAATAGAAGGTCTTGAAGGAGTTAATTATACAATCCTACCAAATTTCCATGGATTCGCAAAAGGTTTAATAGCTAAATCAAAAAATTCATATGATATTACAATTGGAGGGAGTTGGGATACTCCCCAAGAACTTGTTGAAACTTTAATATTATACTGTATCACTAAAATTAAAAAAGAACCTTTTATCATTTGGCGTGAAGACTGGGATTGGAAAAAAGAAGAAAACATCAAGGAAAAAATTTTACACATCATTATCAAGTACCTTTGTAAACACTCAAACGCCATCTTAGTTCCGGGAACATTACATAAAGAATACTTTAAAAAGAAACTAGCTGTTCCTGAAAATCATATCCATATAATGCCAAATGTAAGCAATATCAAAGGACATGCTGATTTGAACATGAAAAATCATCATATTAAAAAGATACTGTATGTTGGACGTTTAATAGAACGTAAAGGTGTAATATACCTTCTTAAAGCTTATGAAAAATTAAATTTAGATCATAAAGAATTGATAATTGTTGGCTCTGGTGATGAAGAAGAAAAATTAAAAGAATATGTCAAAGAAAAAAATCTGGAAAACGTGACATTTACTGGCAAAATAGATAATGAGGCCTTGGAAAAATATTATAATGAAAGTAATCTTGTTGTAGTTCCATCAATCAATAAAGGAATGGGTGATCCATGGGTATTTGTATTAAATGAAGCCATGTACTACTACAATCCTATTATAGCCACTACGGCAGTAGGTGCTGCTCCAGATATGATAAGGGACAATGGATTTATTGTACCTGAAAAAGATATAGATTCTTTGAAAACTGCCATTGAAACTATTTTAATTGATAAAGAATTAGAAAACAAAATGGCTTTAAAATCAAAAGAAATAATTAACAATGAATTTCAATATTCTAATATGATAAATTCATTCAATGAATGTATAAAAAAAGTTAAAAAATGATATTGTTAACTTATATAGTTAATAATACCATTTACTATTGTATTAATATTTTTTGAATATACATAGTCATATCCATTATTTTTTAAATAGATATCAGGATTAGATATTCCTTTAAAGCTACTTGGTGAGTAATTATCATCATGTGCTCTCGGTAAATAGGACAGTCCAGTTATATCTGTACAATAATCAGGATAATAAACTAAATACATCAATCTACTTTCCTTTAATTTCATGAAACTTCTTGTACACATATCGTAGATAACCCCGGCATCTGCCCCACCAAATATAGATACTTGTAATGCATTTATAGGCAATGATTGACTTCTAATTGCAGTATTATGTGAATTTGGTCCATATCCTAGTATAACAACCTTATAACCTTTTTGTTCTAGTTTATTTTTTATACTTTCCATAAAAGCATAATCTTTTTCCTTATTTAAGACTGCATCACTTGTTAAATAGATTGTTCTTGATTTGGAACTGGATGGATGCATACTTGCCCAACTGTAAACTCTACAAGTTGAAGGCAGATAATTATACGCTGAAACATCCATTACTCTACAGTAAGTATATACTATATTGAAATAACCCATTTTTCCAAATTCTGTAGAAACATATTTTGGTGGTCTTCCATTAGATTCCATGAAACTTAATGTTCTGTCACCAATTTCTTTAACCTGAGAAATATTCAATACAACTTTTGTAAATGAATCATACTGTTCATTTAATGAGGCATACTTCTTATAAGTAATATTAACTTTTACTCCCCTATCTGCATAGAAACAAGATTTTATCATCAATGCTAAGAATTCAGACAAAGCAATCCTGGATTTACCAATAGGCACAGTAGTTAAAGTATTGTTAGATTCATAAACTGTTCTGACATAAATAGCTGCATTTTTAATTTGATCATATGTAAATGTATTTTCTACCAAAATTGTCAAATTATTTGTAGCATTAGATGCTTCATAAAATGACGTAGGTTTAAGTAAAGCTGTTACTTTATATGTACCCCTTGCCAGTTGACTGGAATTATATTTCAAAGAGGCTTTTCCATTTTCAATAGTGGCGTTTCCCATAGTTTTATCGTTAATTTTAAACACTACAAGACCTGAAGATAAATATTTGGAAGTTAACTTATCCACAACTGTAGCTTTAAGTTCAACAGTAGTGGAATATCCTGAAATTTTACCAACAGTCATTTTTGTAGGTCTTGGTGAAACTACAAAAGAACTCATAGATGAAACTGATGAATTCAATATATTGTTACCACCGTAAGTGGCGTTAAGCTTATATGATTTTGCAGAATGAACCGCTTTATAAGTCAGTATAGCTTTCCCATTTGTTACATTTGCATAACCAATTGTTTTTCCGTTGAGTTTAAATGCAACCTTACCACTTGTTGCATAAACTCCATTGTTTTTATTAGTTACTGTTGCGGTAATCTTAACTGTTTCATTAGAAATAACATTTACGTTATTTACAACAATTTTACTTTCATCCCTTACAACAGTTAATTTTGAATCTGATGAACTTCCCAAATAATTAGAAGTTTCACCGAATTTTACCGTTAAGGTATAATCTTTAGGAGTTAAACTTTTAGCATTATATGCGTAAGTTGCAATTCCATTATTTACATTAGAATAACCAATTGTATTACCATTAAGTTTAAAAACTACTTTACCTTCATTAATATTTTGACCTGTATTGGCATTAGTGATTTTTGCACTTAATTTTGCAGTAGAATTATATTTTATTGTTACTGCATTAACAGAGGTTTTTGAATTGGTTTTTATACTTGTTTTCGTAACATTATCATTTGTTTTCTTAGTGATTAATTCTGAATCATATGTTGATGAATCACCATTTAGATAAGGATATGAATCATCTTCTTCACTAGTAGTATCATTAGTTGCCGAAACTACAGTTAAACTAATAAATAAAACAGTAATTAACACTAATAAATATCTTTTCTTAATGTTAACAACTCCGTATTACATTGATAATCAATGAATTATAACTGAAATTTTTGTTTTAAATAATATTTAAATCTTTTTAAAATTTTAATGAAAAATATTTTTTTTATAACTAACTATGTGTTGTATTTTTCAAAGACCTAAAATAAAATTCTTTTAAAAATTAACTAAACAAACACACAATTTTAGAATAAAAAATTAATTATTATTTTAAAGTATTACACTATATGAGATATAAATAATTTAAAAAAATTTTTAAAAATAGTTAAAAAGTTATAATTTGTTAATTATCGCTTTAATGTACAATTTTAATATTTGGTAGTAATATTTTGGTAAACTCAAATAATAGTTGGAGTTATGCTTTTTGATAAATTGTAAATTAGTTTTTATATGATTATATTCTGTTTTAAATGTAGAATTTTTATGTCTTGACATTCCAACCTTATGCCATATTATTGAATCCATAACTGTTACAACTTTGTATCCTTTCTCTTTGATTGCTATTGCTAAATCAACATCTTCACATCCAAAGAAAAATTCTGTTGATAAAAATGTTTTAGGCATAGCTTCTGTTTTTATTAATGCTCCCGCTCCAGATACCCAGTCACATTCTATTACATCTTGAGTTAAATCATAATTAGGTTCTTCCATTATACTATGATGTCCCGGAAAATGATCCAAGTCAACCACACTACCTATACACCAAATTGTATCATGACTTCCTTCATAATCATAATAGTAAAATTTTGGTCCTAATAATCCTATTTTAGAATCACTTTGTGCAACGGCAATCATTTTTTCTAAAAAATCCGGAGCAACTATTGTATCGTTGTTTAATAATAAGATGTACTCTGGTTCATCGTATTTAATTGTGTATTCAATTGCAATATTATTACCCTTAGCAAAACCATAATTTTCCTTATTTTCTATTAGTAACAATTTTTTTTCGTTTTCTGTAGATATATTGTCTACTTTAGTAAATTCCCCTTCTTTTAGAATAGTTAATTGAATGGGTTTATTTTGCATGAATTTTGTATATTTAGTTTCTATCTTAATATTTCCAAGAGAATATTCCCTTATTTTTTCAACTGAATCATTTGTGGAATTATTATCGGCAACTATCACATTATAATTAGGATAATTTATCTGATATAATGATTCCAATGCTTCCAATGTATCTTCATAACCATTCCAATTCAATAATATTATGGATACTAATGGTTCATTCATTTTAATCACTCATTTTCTTCTAATATTCTATACATATGTTCCAATAATCTTTCACCAGCTTTTTCAAGAGTCCATGCTGATTCTATGTATTTTATTCCAGTTTGTGATAATCTATCCCACAATTCTTCATCATTTAATAATTTGATTATAGCATTGGCAAAGTCCTTCTCATTTCTTTGAGTAAGTAATCCTGTTTTATTATGTAATATTGATTCTCTAAGTCCGCCCTCTTTAACTCCGACTACTGGAGTACCACAGGCCATTGCTTCCAATGGTACATAACCAAACGGTTCTAAATAAGGTGCATATACCACCAGTTTAGCTTTATTATACAAATTAATTAATTCTTCATCAGATATCATGGTTAATATGTCTAATTCAACCTTTTTCTCTTTGGCTAATGTAATTAGATATTCTACCCATAGTTCATCACTACTATTACCTACTATAACTAATTCAGGCCTAATATCTTCAGGTATGTTAGAAATTGATCTTATTAAAAAATCATATCCTTTTGGAGGTATACAAGTTCCTACGGATAATACGTAATTATCCCTTTTGAGATTTAATGGAGTAAACATCTTATTATCTACTCCTATATAAGAAACTAATGCATTTTTTCCATATTGTCTTAATATATTTTCATGTGTAAAATAGGAGTTTGTTAAAAGGTTTGTTGAATATTCTGCAAATTCAATATCTCTTTCATAATCATTTGTTTCAACATTGTTTACAAACATATTTGCAAACGGACGTACTAAAGGATGATTAAATATGCCTGCTTTAGTTTTCTGATTATTTACTTTTTTAAGAATCTTTTCATTTCTAATTGGTTGGGCACAATAATATATTGAAGGTTTTGTTAAATATTTGAAAATCACTGGAGTCATTGTAAACTGATCCTGTTCACAATAAACGATATCATACCCAGAATTATTTAAATCTTCAGCGATTTTTTTCTCAGTTTCCATAACGTTTTTAACAGATACTCTTTTAATTATTGCTGGAACATAACTGAAAATTGAATAGATTTTTTCTCTAAAAAAACTTGGTTTAACTTCATATTTAATTACACTATTAGCAACAGAATCTAATGGTAAATAATCTTCATTAGCTGTTTCTGGAATGAAAACATCAACAATGTGCCCTTGTTGAGTTAAATATTGAATATATGTATATAATGATCGTTTTGCCCCACCAGATGGAAGATTATGAAATACAGCTATTTTTAATTGTTTTTTGTTCAATTTACTTACCTCTTACCTATTGATATTCTATATCTTGTTTAATCTATATAATTTTTAACAAAGCATCCTTTAAACCTCTTAAAAGAGCAAGAGAATATTCCCTATTTTTAAAGAAATTAGTTGTTGATTCTTTAAGTACATACAAAACTATGTAAATCATGAATTTACAATAAGTTAAACCAGTAGTATTACGTTTCATATATAAAATTCTGTTACGTGTATGATAATATATTCTAGATACTGATTTAATTGATGCTCCTTCTTTATGATATATACATCCAATGTCTGAAATTGTTAATTTATAACCCTTTTTTCTTGCAACAGTAGACCAATCCACATCTTCCCAGTACATGAAATAATCTTCATTCATCAATCCAACATTTCGTAAAACATCACAAGACATGAATATACATGAACCCGTTAAAAAATCAAATTCATCCTGTATTCCATAGGTAGTTATTGCACTGCATTCCCCATGAACCAAATCAATTAGTCCACCACCAACAGTTTGAATTATATTCTTATCATGATAATAATAGTGTTTTACTCCAACAAATCCAACATCATTCCCCTCATTGAATTTATTGACAAGACCTGTTAACAAGTCTTTTGAAACTATTGTATCATTATTTAATAGCATTACATAACCAGAAGAAAGGTTATCCTTAATATAATTTAAAGCAACATTATTTCCACCAGCAAATCCAGCATTCGTATCATTTAAAATAAAAACAAGGTTGGTATCATCTTTTTTCTCAAAACCTATTAAATCTTCTTTTTCAATCAAAACACTATTAAAAAAGGAATCATGATTCAAATAATTAATTATTTTATTTATAGATTGATTTTCTGAATTGTTATCAACAAGATAAACATCAAAATCAGGATAATCTAAATTCTTCAATGATTCCAAACACTCAATAGTATCTTCATCACCATTCCAATTTAATAATACAATAGAAACATTACTTTGAATAATAAAACCCCATTAATTCATTAAATATCCTCTAATTCATCTTCTTCAATAAGTATTTCATTATCTAAATCAGAGATATCTATTTGATTTTTATTTTCATTTTCTATAGTGCCAATTTCTTTAGACATATCATCCAAATATGTATCTAGTGTTTTTTTAATTAGGAAACCTGCTACTGCTCCACCACAGAAAACTAAGGCATATTTTCCTATTTCTTTTTTATGATTATTGGTTAATTCAGACAAAATATTTTCTAACATAATCTCATCTCTTAAATACATCTATGTACATAATTATAAATAATTATTATGCAACCAAAGGTATGATTTAGATGACATCCTATGATAAATTTCATTTCAGATTTGAAGACCTTAAGGAAAACCATGGAATAAATACGGTTGAGATTATATTACACAACGATGATGAAATGACTATAGAATATAGTGGCAAAAATGGTTTTAACACTGAAGGATTTGATTATCCCCTTTTTAACAAAAAAGCAAAAGATGAAACAACAAGTTGGTTTTTATACCGTGTTGAAGAAATTATCGACACGGAATTTGATTTGTTAGAAGACCTTAAAATGCCTATACAATTAGATGAAAAACAATTAACTCATAAAATTAAAAATCAAGTTGAAATTTTTTGTTACAAAGAATAAGGAGTTATAAATAAATTGAAAAAATTTAACTGCATTTTTCCAGGATTATATAATTACATTCTTACAAAGGATGTGGGTATGATTCCTTACACTTTATCCAAAGATTATGAAACAAAGATTACAACATATCCTAATGAAGAATTTGATTACATGGATAATATTTTATATTCAGATAATTTTTCATTAGATTATTTAGAGAATTCTGGAAACGAAAAAAAGGATGTTAAGAAATATCTTAAAAAGCATGCCAAACATATTGATATATTACAGTTATATCATTTAAGATACAATTTATTACCTTATTATATACTTAGTTACAAATTAAATAACATAAATGGTAAAATATTTTTAAAGTTAGATGCAAATAATGAGTTTATTGATTTTCTTATTAAAAGAAAAGGATTATTTCCTTCTTTAAGACGTTTTTACGTGAAAATACTCTTTAAATTTATTGATTTAGTAAGTATTGAAACTAAGAAAAATTTCAATACCTTACTTGAAAGTAATATCATAACGGAAAAAAAATTATTATACCTTCCCAATGGTATTAAGAAATCCAATACTCCCTTAACCAATAAAGAACACAATATCCTGTATGTAGGATATATTGAGAAAAAAAACAAATCCATAGATATGTTATTAACCGCTGCATCTAATATTGATTTAAATGATTGGAAAATAATATTGATAGGTACTGTTGAAGAAGATATGAAAAATTTTATTGAAGATTTATTTAATAAAAAGCCTGAACTAAAAAAGAAAATAATATTTAAAGGTTATATATCAGATAAAGAAAAATTAAGTGAAGAATATGCCAAATCAAGCATATACTGCTGTACATCAAAAAAAGAAAGCTTCGGAATATCTACCCTTGAAGCAGCCTACTATGGAAATTACATAATATCCACAAATGTTGGCGGTTCACCGGATATAATAGAAAAAACAGAGTATGGAACATTAATTAACCATAATGTTACTGAATTAGAACAAAAATTACAATCAACAATAAATAACTGGGATAAACTTAAAGAAAATCCGGATAGTATACAAAAAAAGGTTTTTAATGAATTTAATTGGGAAATTCTATGTAAAAAAATAATTAAAAGATTAGAAGACTGACCTTCCAATACTATTTTTTGAACTTGATGATGCTTGTTGAGAAATATTTTTTATTATCAACAAAGCCATGTACAATATTTTCATCTTCCATTGTACAATTTTGTACAGAAACTATTTCTTTTTCCCTAGGATCCTGATTTATACAATCTTCCAATAAATCCAAATGACGAGATGTTTTCATAGCAACTACAGTATCAACATATGGTAATATTTTAGGTAATCTATCATCAATTTGTGGTACAACTACAAGTATATCATCCTGTTCCGTTAATTGTATTCCTGCTGTAGTACTGCATGCGGTCATTGCTGCTATTCCAGGTACTAAAACCACTTCAACACCTTTTTTCTGTAATCTTTTAGATACGTATGAAAAAGTACTGAATATTGTAGGATCACCTAAAGTAACAAACACAACATCCAAACCTTGAGATAATTTTTCAAACAATTGATCTGCTGCTTCATCCCATGATTTATCAAGTGTTTCAGCATCTTCAGTCATAGGGAATAATGGTTGTAAAATTTCAGGTTCTTCTTCTCTTTCATCAATTATTCCTTGAACAATTTTTAATGCTACACTTGCTCTTCCTTTTTTAGATTGTGGTGCAAATATAATATCTGTTTCTTTAATAATGCGTGCTGCTTTAATAGTCACTAATTCTGGGTCACCTGGACCTACACCTATTCCATATAACTTACCTATTGCCATATAATAATTCCTCTCTTAATATGATTTGAATAATAATTAATAATTATAAAGTAAACTTAAATTTTGTGTTATAAATAGTTTATAGTATATCTATGGTTTTTTAAAATATATATAATTTTTAAAAAACTTTTAAAAAGTAAATTAACTTCTTTAAATTTAAATTAAAAAAGTAAAAAAACAAGTAAAAACAAAAAATAATATTATGAATTCAATATTTTGTCCAAAGTGTGGAATGATAAAAAACAAATGTATATGCTCAAAAAGTGAAGATGAACATCAATCACTAATAGAAAGACCAACTACAGAAGAGAAAGAGGAATTACAAAGACAACATCCTGAGATTGATGATGAAATAATAGAAAACTTTCCATTTAAAGAAGCAAGACATAACCAGCTGGAATTAATTACTGAAATTCTTAATGCATTAGAATCCGATAAAAAATATGTAATACTGGAAGCCGGTACTGGAACAGGAAAATCAGCGATTGCTGCAACATTAGCCCAGATACTACAACCATCATACATATTGACTATGACAAAACAACTTCAAAGACAATATGCAGATGAGTTTGGCTATGCACAAGTAAAAGGAAGAAACAATTTCACATGCAGAGATAGTGGTGGACTAAACTCTTGTGACCAGGGTACATGTCAAACCATAAGAACAACTGATGGATTTTCATGTCCTTTCGGTATCAAAATTGAAAAATCAAAACAAAAGGATGTCACTGATGCCGAAGGAGAATCATATTACAATACACCCTTCACCTTCCAATCAGGTGAAAGATGTCCATATTGGAACCAAAAAGCAATAGCTATAGAAGAGCCTGTGACATTGTTAAATTATGACTATGCATACCTGGAATTAAATTATGTTCAACACTTCCAAAAACGTAACTTAATGATACTGGATGAAGCACATAATATTGAAGATAAAATAATGCATAAACTTGAATTAAACATCCATAACAAACAACTTCAAAAGGATATTAATGAGACCATCCCTAAAGAAATGATGAGTTACACAGATGTAAAAGATTGGATAGCATTTTTAGAAGCAATATATGACTCATACAACACTTTACGAGTAAATGAATATACAAAACAAAAAGCAGATAGAATAGAACACATTAAAAGAAAAATAAAAGAAATAACAATCAATATAAAAAATGATCCAGATAACTGGATAGTTTCTACAGAAGATGATATAGTATCTTTCAAGCCATTAAAAGTAGACAATTATGCTGAAAAAACTTTATTCCAATATGCAGATAAGGTATTGTTCATGAGTGCAACAATATTGGACAAAGACCTGTTTTGTAAATGGTTGGGATTAGACCCTGAAGATGTTTACTATATTTATAGTGAAAGCCCATTCAAAAAGGAATACAGACCAATACATATGAACCTTGTTGGACCAATGTCAAAAAGAGCTTTATGGCATACAGCACCTAAAACCATTCCAGTACTTAGAGAAATTCTAGACAAGCACGGTGATGAAAAGGGATTAATCCATACAAATAGCTACAAATGCCAGCAATATATCACAGATCACATTAAAGACCAAAGAATATTATCTCATACGCCAAAAACACGGGAAAAAACACTGGAAGAATTTGAAAAATCCAAAAATCCGTATGTTCTTGTGAGTCCATCAATGAGTGAAGGTGTAGATCTTCCATATGAAAAATGTGAATTCCAAGTTATTTATAAGGTTCCCTACCCTTATCTTGGGGATAAACAGATAAATGAAAGAAAAAACCTAGATCCTGAATGGTATGCTTATAAAACTGTTATGACATTGCTTCAGGCATATGGTCGTGGAATGAGAGCAGAAAATGACCACTGTGATACATACATTCTTGACAAAAATATTCAAACCTTGTTAAGAAATAAAATGTATAGAAAATTAATTCCAAAATTCTTCAGAGAAGCTATTACAAAATAATATTTCATTAATGAGATTTTCTCTCATAATATCTATTTTAAAAAAATTAAATAAAAAAAAGCAAATTAGAGTAGTATTATGGTAATATTTCATCTATTACTCCTACTACTTGATCTAATTCTTCTTTGGTGATTATGAGTGGTGGTACAAATCGAATAACGGTACCGTTTGCAACATTTATAAGAACTCCTTTTTCTTGAGCTTTAGCTACTAAATCTCCACATTCGTAGTTTAATTCAACTCCTACCATGAGTCCGTGTCCTCTGACATCCACGATACAATCATGTTTTTCTTTAAGAGATTCTAATTTTTCCATAAAGTATAAACCGTTTTCATGTGATTTGTTTACAAGGTCTTCTTCTTCATAAATATCTAAAACCGTGTTACCTGCACATGACACAAATGGTGATCCACCAAATGTTGTTGCATGACTTCCAGGTTTGAAAGCATCAGCAATTTCTTTGTTTGCCAATACTGCACCCATTGGTAGTCCACCTGCTATTGCTTTAGCACAGGTTGTGATATCAGGCACTGTTTGAGTTAATTCTGAAGCAAACATCTTACCTGTTCGTCCATATCCAGTTTGAACTTCATCAAATATTAAAAGAATTCCTTTTTCATCACATAATTTTCGTAAGGATGGTAAGTAATCTTCATCAGGAACTCTTACACCACTTTCTCCTTGAATAGGTTCTACAAGGATTGCAGCAGTATCATCAGTTATTGCTTCTTTCATCTGCTCAATATTGTTGTATTCTACGTGTTTGAAGCCTGCTGGTAAAGGTTCAAATCCTTTCTGGTATTTAGGTTGTCCTGTTGCAGTAATTGTTGCAAGAGTTCTTCCGTGGAATGATTTTAAGGTTGAAATGATTTCTCCTTTTCCAGTGTATTTTCTTGCAAGTTTTATTGCACCTTCATTTGCTCCGGCACCACTGTTTGCAAAGAATACTTTGTCATGAGGTGAAAGTTCTACAAGTCTTTTTGCAAATGTTGCTTGTTCTTCTGTGTAGTAAAGGTTTGATACGTGTATCATTTTTTCTAACTGTTTTGATAAGTTTTCAGTCATTTTTTTATGTGTATGACCAATATTGTTTACTGCTATTCCTGCTACACAGTCAATATATTCTTTTCCGTCTTTGTCATAGACTATACTACCATGTGCATGGTCTATAACCAAATCATATCGACCATATGTATTCATTACATATGTGTCTAAAGTATTTTTTACTTCTTCACTATTCAACATAATCCTCCTCTCTAATTTAATGTAATACTTTCATAATCATAATAAACATATACATATATAGTTATATTTTCTATATGCTTTAAGACTTTCTAATATTAATACTAATTTGATGAATAATTATAATTATAATTAGAATAATTGTATAAAGTAATACTAGATATTATTGGAGATATTATATGTCGTTAAATTTTAATAATCTACTTCAAAAAGAGTACCTGTTTGGTTATTTCAACAGAAATAAAAAGATTTTTACTGTTTCGATTTTAATTTTCCTGTTATTTGCTCTAATGGGTTCGTTCTTTTTTACTATAGAAGACATTAATAAACAAACAGAAATAAATCAAAGAATTGATTCATTAAAAATTGATGAAAGTATTTTCGGCGAAGAAGATTATGAAAAAGTCTATTATGATGAATCATATCCTAATGAATTGTATGAATCAAATTTTGAAGAGAATTATTCTGATCAACAAACGGATGTTATAATCGAGAATAATGAAGATGTAACCAGCAATCTTTTTCAGGATTATAGTTTTGAAGGATTTATAGACTTATTCTTCTATAACTTTACAATTGACTTTGAATGTATACTCGGAGGATTACTATTGGCTATACCTTCAGTCATTATTACGTTCGTCAATGCCTGTCAAATTGGAGTATTGTTCAATGATGTAAACTTCATAATAATTTTATTTGGAGTAATTCCTCACGGCATATTTGAGATTCCATCCAGCGTATTTGCATTTAGTGGAGCTTTAATGCTGACATCATTTGAATTAAAAATTATAAAGGGTATCCTCAGCAGTAAAACAACAGTGAATGAAGAATTAAACAGCTCAATTTACCTAGTTAAAGATGCCATAATCAGTACGGGAATTGTGTTTATATTGTTGATTATTGCGGCTTTTATCGAGACTTTTATTACACCAATTCTACTTTGGTTAATAATATAATTTAATTATTTGAAATAACATATTATCTTATAAGGTGAAATTATATGAAAAAGGCAATTATTAAAACAGAAAAAGGTGACATTGAATTAGAATTATTCCCTAATGAAGCACCGGGAACCGTAGAAAACTTTGAAAAATTAGCAAAAAGCGGTTTTTATGACGGTTTAACATTTCACAGAGTAATACCTGACTTTGTAATCCAAGGTGGATGTCCAAACGGTAACGGTACTGGTGGACCTGGTTACACTATCAAATGTGAAACTGAAGGAAATCCACACAAACACGGAACTGGTGCATTATCTATGGCACATGCAGGTAAAGACACAGGTGGAAGTCAATTCTTCATCACACATTCTCCACAACCACATCTTGATGGTGTTCATACAGTATTTGGTCAAGTTATCGACAGTGATAGTATGGATGTTGTCTATGCAATTAGACAAGGCGATGTAATGAATACAATCGAAATCGTAGATGAATAAAAATAACATATAATAATAAAGAAAAACAAATAATAAATTAGAATTTATAAATATTCATTCCTCCCCTCCCAAATACATTTCTATTTATTTATTAAATTTACTTTATAGCTTTTAGTTTTTCTGTTAATCCACTTAATCGTGCATAATTAAACAAATATAACTGAACATAACCCGAATAATTTCCAAATTTATCTTGTGCAAACTCCATTATCTTTTTATTTGATGATTTATAACCTTCAAAATAAATATATGATGTAATACGGTTTATCCAAACATCTACAGGATATGCTTCATGTTTATTATAACCATACAATAAAATACAATCGGCAACTTTAGGTCCTACACCCTCTAATTCAGTGATTTTTTTAAATGATTCAGAATATGAAAGTTTTTTGATTGTTTTATGGTAATCTGGTTCACTTAATATCAGTTTAGTTGAATTTAACATGTATGAACTTCTATATCCAACACCAAATCTTTTTAATCCTTCATCATTATCTGGAATTGAAACAAAACTTTCTTCTTTAGGAAATAAATAATATTTTTTATTGTTGAATATTTTTTCTTCACCATACACCTTTTTTATATCTGTTACTGATTTTGTCCATCGTTTAATGGAATTATTTGCTGAACATATTGAAGAGATTATACACTCATAGGGAAATTGAGCTTTGAATAATCTTAAACCCTTATTAAATTGATAAACATCATTTAATTCTTTATTATCATCTAGAAAATCATAAACACAAGTAATATCATATTCCAAATCGAAAATATAAAATAATTTTTTCCTAATTTTCTCAACATCAACTTCTCTTTCCGAAAAACAATTAACAACCAAGTCATCATTTAACGATTCCTGTGATATTTCAACCAAGACATCATGATTTTCAAATTCTAGAACTTCATAATATTTATTTTTATCCAATAACCATGGTGGTTGACTTGTCTGACCTGATTCCATTGTTAATTTTAAATCAAAGTCTCCATAATAATCATCATTTTCTATAATAAACTGTTCAGATATCATACTAATCATCTTCCAAAAAAAGTAAAAAGGAGGTTATATATACTCGGAATAGGTGATTTCTTTCTTATTAATCCATTTTATTCCATTTTTTGTAATTAAAACAACATCTATAGGACCACCAACATTCTGAAAGTCACCTACATCCATGCTAATACCATCAGTGAAACGTTGCATGATTTCAGTTGATTTAATTAAAAATACTGCTAAATCTACAGCATCCTGTAATGTAATTAAATTCCACTGTATGTAGTATTCAAGGCCTCTTATTTGAGTTCTTAAATCTCCATTGAATTTTTTACCCATAGCTTTTATCGCAGGAACTTTAAATAATTTAGAATCGTAACCTAAAATCAGTCTACTTACTACATCCCCCTGTCCAATCCAAGTACATCCAAACTCGTCATTATCTCTTTTACGAATTTTTCCACCCGGAGAACTTAATGAATATGTTTCAGAGGTTCCATCCGGATTATAACCACTTACCAGTAAGTTAACAGGTTCTATATTTAGATGTCCCTCTTTAATTCTTCCAGAAGGTTGTTTAATCTTAAAATCAATAGAATCTTTTTTCTTTTCTAAAGCTAATATCCTTTCACTATTCATTTCAGCTTCTATCTCTAATTGTTGAGCAGAGATATCTAATTGTTTTTCCCATGGATAGTGGCTGTTAATGTAATCCTGTAATTTTGTAGAAATTTCATTAACTGTTAAAGAATCAAGCTTATTGTCCTTTTTAAATGCTTCAATATATTCTGAAATATTTTTTCTTATCCCTGAATTGTCTGCAAAGAATGCTAAACCGGAAGTCCCAACAATTACCCTATCATTCAATGAAAAAAGTTTATTAGCAGAATTAGTAAAGATTCTAGTAAACTGTTTAATGTTTCTCTCAGTTTGTCTGCTATCTGAAGCCATTACTATGCCTTCAGGTGTAACTATATTAATTATTAAGGTCATTGTATTCTCCCATTATATTCTTACAGGTAGTCCTTTTTCCTTGAGATATTTTTTAACTTCAGGTATTGGATATTCATCAAAGTGGAATATACTGGCAGCCAATGCTGCATCTGCTTCACCCTTAGTAAAAGCATCAAATACATGTTCTGGATTTCCTACCCCACCAGATGCTATAACAGGTATTGATAGATTACGACTTATTGCTTTTGTAAGATCATGATCGTATCCTATTTTAGTTCCATCCCTATCCATACTTGTTAAAAGAATTTCTCCAGCTCCTCTTTCTTCACATTCAATTGCCCATTTGATTGCATCTATTCCTGTGAATTCACGTCCTCCATAAATACTGCAGTCAAACCAACAGTAACCTTCACTGGTTTCAACAATAAAGTGCTCATCTGATTCATCAGGATTTTCAACATATCTTCTTTTTGCATCAATACCAATGACACATGCTTGACTACCGACATGTTCTGATGCTCTGTTAATCAAGGAAGGATCTTTAATTGCTGCAGTGTTTGTAGAACATTTATCGGCACCAGCTTTAAGCATGTTAACATAATCTTCTACTTCACGAATTCCTCCACCAACACATATAGGGCAGAAAACATTTTCTGTTGTTTTTTTAATTACATCAGCCATTGTTGAACGTCTTTCATGGGAAGCAGTTATATCCAGGAATACTATTTCATCAGCACCCTGTTCATAATATTTAGTTGCAAGTTCCACAGGATTACCCGCATAGCGTATTTGTTTAAATTCTACTCCTTTAACAACACGTCCTTCAGGAACTTGTAAATCACAGTCTAAACATGGAATTATTCTTTTTGATAACATGATAATCACTCTAAAAAAAATTAGTAAGGGAAGGTGTTTATTCTATTATTTTAACAATAAGTATAATATAGCTTTTTGTGCATGTAACCTGTTTTCTGCCTGATCCCATATGGCTGACTGGGAAGAGGTCATTACTTCATCTGTTATTTCTTCATCGCGAATAGCAGGTAAACAATGCATAACAATAGCATTTTCATTAGCTTCTGATAATAATTGTGAATTGATTTGATATTCTTTTAATATTCTTTTTCTTTCTTCAGCTTCTTCTTCATCACCCATACTCACCCATACATCAGTATACAATACATCTGCATCTTCTACTGCCTTATGAACATCTGATTCAATGTTGATTTTTGAACCTGTTTTTTTAGCCTCTTCCTGTGCTAATGCGAATATTTCTTCATCCGGTTCATATCCTTTTGGACAAGCTACGGTCATATCCATACCAGTATATGCTGCTCCTAAAAGTAAGGAGTTACATACATTATTTCCATCTCCAACAAAGACTAATTTTTTATTAAAATCACCTAAGTGTTCTTTTATTGTTAAAAGATCGGCAAAAGTTTGACATGGATGTTCTTTATCTGTTAACCCGTTGATTATTGGAATATCTGAGTATTTTATTAATTCTTCCACTGTTTTATGACTTTTAGCACGAATCATGATACAGTCCAAAAATCTTGACAATACTCTTGCAGTATCAGGTATAGGTTCTCCCCTACCAATCTGCAAATCATTACTGGATAAATATAATGCTTTTCCACCAAGCTGTTGCATCCCTACTTCAAATGAGACTCTGGTTCTTGTAGAAGATTTTTCAAAAACCATCCCCAAATATTTATCCGTTAATGCTTTATCGTTTATTTCCCCTGATTTAAGTTTTGATGCTATATCCAATATGTTTTGGACTTCATCTTTTGCATCAGTCATTGATAATAAATTTTCCATGTTATCCTTCCCTAAATATTGATGATAATTTAAATAATAAATAATATATTAGTATGTATTTTATAATTAAAAAAGTATTAGGTAAATAGTAAAATTTTGACTATCTTATACAGATAATAATAAAAAAAAGAATTGAAGATTATAAAGAAAAAAAATCTCATAATAAAAAAAATCAATTAGAAATACCATTAGAACTCTGAAGTTTTTTATTTAATTCTCTAGCTAACAACCTATAATACATATAAAATCCAAACCAGAAAATTACACCGAATACTAATGCTATTACAATCCATGTGATGATTGGACCAATTCCCAAACCTACTGGCATCCAACCTAAGAAAACTGCAACCGCAAATAAAACTCCCATACCTATAACCATCTGAAAAACTACTTGAATAGGAAAAGCAATATCTTCCTTATCATAAATCAAACCTGCTAAAGAAAATGCCCAACCTACAACAATTGAACCAAGAAATGCGTTTATTACTTCAACTCCTGAAAAAATAACATTTTCTGGACCATTAATATATGAACCTACCGCCATGATAAATAAAACAATAAAACAACCTACAAAAGCACCTAATGCTAATCTTTTGATTATTACATTTGATTCCATATAACTCACTACCGTAAAAATTTAAATAAATTCGAATTATAAATCTAATGCTTGTTTAAAATCGGATAAATATTTTCTTGAAATATTATCCTTCAAACCATTTTTCAACTCTATAAACATCATTCCACTAAATGAGGGAGCAACCCTTTCTATTTTTCTTAAATTTACTATTGTAGACTTTGAAATCCTAACAAAATTGGAATCTAAAGAATTTTCAATTTTGTACAATGGTTTTTTGATTAAAAATTCATTTTTGTCATTATAAACTTTGGTTTGCTTTTCTTCAACTCTTACCATGAAAATATCTTCAAAATCCAACAGAATTATATCCTGTCCATTTTTAACTGCTAGTATATTATTCTCCATTTCATCCTCTAATTCATCTTCCTCAAGTAAGTGCATAGCCTTTTGAATATTGTCTGTTAAAACATCCGTGTATATCTCAGCATATGGCTCATTATAATCCTTTGAAACAAATAACTGAACCCTCATAGTATCAATCCTAGAAAAAATAAGTAAAAAATACTTATCGTTTCATTTTTTCCATTTCTTTTTTAATCATATTATCTTTATATAATTCATCAAATTTATCATCTAATATAAAAACACCTATATAATTGAACAATACGCCAATACCCCAAAATAATGCTATCCATAAAAACCACCATTCATTAGGGGTAAATAGATAATTTACTACAAATAATATTGAAATTACAAAGACATAACTAAATAAGTGACGATAAAATTTAATTTTTTCATCAACTTTCTTTTCTGCTCTATTATATAAATTTTCTTCAAACATCAAATCACCAATTATCTTTTAAAAAATGATATCATTCTTCTATATAATACTACATAATTTAGTATATAAAGGTCTGATTATCGATGTCAACAAGATGCAATAATAATAAAGCAAGATGCAAAAAATAGTTACTAAAATGTATTCAAAAATATCTATAAAAAAAAATTAAAAATAATAAAAAAAAGTAATAAGTCAAGTTAAATTATGATCTAACTTCTTCCATATGTTTTATTTTTTCATTTAACAATTCTTTGGTTGCTACATCACTTCTGTGATATATATCCCCTTCTATGTATTTAATTGCATCTTCACAGGCTCTTTCAGCTTCTTCAATAGTGTCTCTTACAGCAAGTACTCCTAGTGCCCTTGATGAAGTTAATCTTACATCATCATTTTCATCCTGATATACTGCCGCATAATATACCTGTGCATCCAAATCTTTGATTTTATCTTCATCAACTTTTAGAATAGTATCTGCTGCTTCCGTATTTGGGTAGTTGTTTGGTACTACATATTTACATACTGATGCTTTATTCTCGAATTTTGCATCTTCTAGGTTTCCACAAACTATCTGTTTGGATATTTTTGCAAAATCATCATCTATTACTGCTAAAACATTCATTGATTCTGGATCACCGAATCTTGCATTGTATTCTATTACTTTTGGTCCATCTTTTGTTATCATGAATTGACCGTATAATATTCCTTTGTATGGTTCTGCTTCTTTTGCTATAGCATCTATTGTTTCTTTCATGATTTCAACTGATGCATCATATTCTTCTTGAGATAAGAATGGTAATAAGTGATTAGTATCAGAATATGATCCCATTCCTCCAGTTATTGGTCCTTTATTTCCTTCAAATGCATGAGGATGGTCTTGTGCTGCCGGCATTGCAACTAAATGTTCACCATCAACAAAGGCCTGTATGGTGTATTCTTCTCCTATAAGCAATTCCTCTATTACTACTCCTTCAAATCCACCCATTTTTTGTTCGAAGATTTCTTTGACATATTCTTTTGCTTCTTCATTATCTACTAGTTGGTCACCTACAATTTTAACTCCTTTTCCTCCAGTTAATCCTATAGGTTTTACCACTACTGGTTCATCGAATGAATCGATAAATTCAAATGCTTCATCCATATCATAAAAAGTACCATATTTTATAGAACCGGCTATATCATAGTCTTCAAATAATTTTCTCATGAATGCTTTGTTTGTTTCTATTTGAGCAGCAGCTTTAGTAGGACCTACAGAGCATATTCCTTCTTTAGCTAATTCATCAACTATTCCTTTTTCAAGAGGTGCTTCTGGACCAATAAATGCCATTTCAATACCATTATCCTTAGCAAACTTTATAATACAGGAAAAATCAGATTCATCACCCACATGATATTTTTTAGATATACCTGCTAATCCAGGATTTTTTCTACCCATATATGTGTATACATCTGCCGTTTTATCTAATGCCTTTGCAATTGCATGTTCACGTGCACCGCTACCTACTACTAAAATTTTCATATTTCAACACGTCCTATTCTATAAATGAAAAAATTTTTATTATAATACTATTTATGTTAAATATCCTATTTAGATTTTATTTTTACTAAAGAGTATTACTTTTTTTAGATTTTTAATGAATAAAGTAATACAAGATTAAATATTTATATTACCGAATATAGAATAATTATTAATAAGTATTATTAGAATAGTAATACTTTTTTCAAATATATTTAAAATATGTAATACCGGTGAATCTAATGAACATTAAAATTAGAGAACTAAAAAAAGAAGATATTAATCAATACAAACTAGAAAAATTCCTATTTAAAATGGTTAAAGAAAGCTATGATTTAGATTACATTCCCGAATATCATTACGACATAAAGGATTTATTTAAATATTATTTAAAACCTCAAAAAAATAATTTTTTCATAGCAATTGACACGGATACCGACAAAATTATAGGAACATCAGGGATAAGAAGTTATGATAGGAAAATTCCTATAAAAAACAGGAACTATTCTAAAGATACTACTGCCAGCATTTACAGAGTTTTTGTCCAAAAAGAATATAGACATCAGAAAATTGCTACATCCTTAATACAAGAGGTAGAAGAATTCTGTAAAAAAAACAATTATTCAGAAATATATCTTCACACACAACGACCAAGTTATGGTGCCCTTCCATTCTGGTTAAGTCAAGAATTTAAGATAGTTGATGACACCAAAGATGAAATGGGAACTATACATATGGAAAAAGTACTAAAAAGAGATTTACTGCAAATTACGTCCATAAGTGAAATAGAAGAAAGTATTGAAACATAAATATAACTTAATCGTCTTTCACACATATTTTAAATTATTTGACCACCATTATAGTTTATTTTTAAAAATACCTAAAAAGTGATTTTTTTGAATATAGTAATTATGGAATTAACAGAAGATAACTTTGAAAAGTATGATATAGAAGAATTTCTATTTAAAATGATTAAAGAGTGTTATAACCTTGATTATGTACCTGAATATCATTCCGATATAAAAAATTTAAGGGATTATTATATTAAACCAGAAAAAAATACTTTTTTCTTTGCAGTAGATTCTGACAATGATAAAATTGTAGGAACTTGTGGAATACGAGGATATGATAAAAATTATGACATTAAAGACAGAGAATACAATTCAATTAACACTGCCAGCATATGGAGATTACTCGTAGCAAGTGATTACAGACATAATGGAATAGCAACAAAATTAATTAATCAGACAGAAAACTTTTGTAAAGATAAATACAATGAAATATATCTCCACACACAAAAGGATAGTTACGGAGCATTAGCCTTTTGGTCAAGTAGAGACTACCAAATTGTAGAAGAAACTAATGACGAATATGGAACTATTCATTTAGAAAAAATTCTTTAAGAAATCACCTCCAAAAAACATTTAGAGATAGTAAAAAAAGTAAAAAAATAGGATGAGATTTAAAATCTTAATCCGTAATATCTGCTAAATACACTATTTTATCACAGATTCTGTTTAATAAGTTTTTATCGTGACTTACTACAAGTACACCGACATTATTTTTACGAGCTACTGTTAATAAGCTATCCCAGATTTGTACTTGTGTAACTGCATCAAGCATGGTACTGATCTCATCTGCAATAATGAATTTAGTTTTAGGGTTTAATGCACGCAGTATACTGAAACGTTGTAATTCTCCACCGGATAATTCTGAAGGATAACGTTTAAACCATTCTTTTTTAATACCAAACTCATCCAATATATCATCACCAGGCATCCAAGATTCTTCCATTACATCCCTCATTTTCCAGCGAGGATTCATAACCTTTTCAGGATGCTGATAAATCAATTGAATAGGATTAAAACCTTTTTCATGTTTTTGACCGTTAACAGTTACATTACCATCAAAATCCTTAATAAATCCGGTTAATATTTTACAAAGTGTACTTTTTCCGGAACCACTGTAACCAAATAATCCGATTACCTGTTCATTATTCATCTCAAAGTTTACATTTTTGAGAATTTTCTGTGAACCGTAACCAAAATTAATGTTTTCCGCTTTCAAAACATCCATATTATTCACCATCCACCAAAGGATTAAAACACCGTATTACTGTTCCATTTAATTCACGGAGTTCCGGTATTTCATAATGACATTCTCTAACTTGTCGTGGACAGTTTTCATGATATGGACATCCCTTAGGAATATGCAGATATGAAGGTTGATGACCTTCTGTAAGTTCGAAATCTGTTTCTGGAAGCGCCTTATATAAAGACCTTGTATAAGGATGTAAAAGTTTTTCACCTGTTCCACTGAAATTTTTAGTGTCAGTAATTTCAATAACATAACCCAGATACAATATTGCTATTCTGTCACTGGTATTGATTGCCGTGTAGATATCGTGTGTAATTAATATCATACCGATACCATTTTCCTTAAGTTCAATGAGGTTATTGATAGTTTCTTCAACTGCAGCTTCATCAAGACCGGGGGTAGGTTCATCAGCAATAATTATTTCAGGATCATTAAGTAAAGCCGTTGAAATAAGTACTTTTCGTGCCATTCCACCCGATAATTGGAATGGATACATATCATCCACTTTTTCAGATAGATTATATTGGTTAAATATTTCCCTTTGTTTCTTACTCAACTTCTCCTTATCAGCTTCATCCTTAACAAGGCCGATAGCCTGATCTTTAACTTTCATCAAAGGATTTAAATTGTTAACGGATTGGGGAATAAAACTTATTTTATCACCACGAAGCTCCTCTTTTAACTCATCATCCATTTCCTTACCCTTATACCGTATACTACCTCCCACATTAGCGTTAGATGGCAATATACCTAGAATCGCATGTGCCAGTAGACTTTTTCCAGAACCACTACTTCCAAGAACTGCCAATATTTCATGATCATTAACATCCATAGTTAAATCTGACAACACTTTAAGTTCTCTTTGTTCAAGACCTTTGAAATATTGTGTGAAAGAAATTGATAATTTTTCTATTTCTAATAATTTACTCATTCTTAACACCTACTCTTGTGCACTTTGTGGATCTAATAATTTATGCACATTTTCACCTATTAAATCAAATAATAATACTAAGAACAATAATGCCAAACCAGGATAGAATGCCAACCACCAATATCCCATACTCAAGTATTTCATTGATTCAGATAATATAATCCCAATTGCCGGTTCGTGGGCCGGTAAACCAAAACCAAGGAAAGAAATACTTGCTTCGTGCATGATTGCGTGAGGGAACATTAGAATTACACCAACAATAATTTGAGAAAATATTAATGGCAATATGTGTTTTTTTGCAATCCATAATTTAGATTTTCCAAATTCTTCTGACAACTTAATATATTCACTAGTATTAATCTTCTTAATTTCAGCTCTTAAAACCCTAGCCAATGGAGTCCAGTGAGTTAAACCAACAGCCATAACAACACCATAATATCCCCCACCAAATGCCAAGGAAACCAATATAATTAACAAAATATGAGGTATTGAACCAAACAAATCAATTACAGCTGTTACGAATTCATCAACCACAGTATTGACACTAGAAAATACACCAAGTATAATTGCAACAATAGTACTGATAACGGAAGCAAAAGCCCCAACACCAATACTGATACCGAGACCAAGTAATGTACGCATAAACATGTCCCTACCCATCCAATCGGTACCAAACAAATGCTCAAAGGATGGAGGCTGGTTAATGTTATAAAAATTACTTGTTAAAACAGCCGTATGGTCAATAAAGTAATTACTCACAAATACTGAAAATAGTATTAAAAATGCTATACCTATAACCAAAAGGGTTTTAGTCCTCAAATTAAGATTTAAAAAGCTTTTATGTTTTTCTTCAGTTTTTGTCAAAGTTCTCATTCTCCCTAATTCTTGGATCAACAAAGTAATACATTATATCGGCCAAAGTATTTCCTGCAAATACAAATACTGCACTAACTAATACAATACCCAACAATAATGTGACATCACTTCTAAGTCCTGCAGCTACAGCTGTTTGTCCTATTCCAGGATAAGAAAATACTTGTTCAACCAAAACTGCTCCACCAAACAATTCTGCAAAATTTTGGAATTGAAGAGTTAAAGCAGGTAATAACGTATTTCTTAATGCCTGTCTTTCAATTAATGGCCATCCAGATTCCCCTCTTGCACGAGCAAAAAGAATATAATCTGATGATAAAACATTTACCAATTCATTTCGAGTATACATAGCAATAGGTGCAACACCAACCAAACTTAATGTTAATGTTGGTAATACAAGTCTAGCTAGCCATTGCCATATAGTAGCATCAGTACTGACTGTTCCAATAGCTACACTCATACCAATTGGGAACCAGCCCAACTCCACCGAAAATATTATCAAAATGAGTAATCCTATCCAGAAAGATGGAGCTGATTGTAAAACATAACAATAAAGCTTAACTGCCTTATCAATCCAGCCACCCTTATTTTTTCCAGCGACTATTCCTAGTCCAAATCCTATCAGTCCACTAATCACCCATGAAATTGCCATCAATACAAATGATGCCATAAATCTTTCCATAATAACTTCAGTAACGGGTATACGATATATTAAAGAATTTCCCAAATTACCTTGTAGTAAGTTAACTAACCAACCCCATATCTTAGTTGTTAACGGTTGATTTACACCCCAATATTGTTCTAAAATCATTCTTTGTTCTGGGCTAACAACTGCTTGTTTAAGATAAGCGTTGACTGGATCAATAGGAGATAATTCAAGTAAAATAAAACTAAAAATAGCTACTGCTAACATTAAAACGATGAAATGAATTGCTTTATTTCTAATAAATTTTTTTGTTCTGTTATTCAAAAATAAAACCCTCCTATAAAAAAAAATAAAATTAAAAGTTTAAAACTTTTAATATAACTACTTTGAAGAACTTTCACGAGTCCAATCAAGAATATTACAATAATAATCTTGACCTAACTTGGATATTGTTCCCATGTTAATATCATCTTTTACAAAGTATCCGAAGTGGTTATCTGCTGCCCATAACCATGGTGCATCACCATTAGGACCAAATCCAGCTCCACTTCCAGTGTATGCTGCTTTACTCCAGTATTGATATGCATCTTCAAGAGTTCCAGCATTCATACCTTGTTCAAGAATTGCATCTACTTCAGAACTGTTATATGCATTAGGGTTTCTGTAGTCAGAATCTACCAATTCTTCAGCACTTTTACTGTGGTATTGTTGATATACTGCAGAATATGGGTTATCTGAAGATTGTTGCATTACAACTGCTTGTGAGTACATTTTTGTGTAAATTGTATCCCAATCTGCAGATTGTAATACTATTTCAATACCTAAATCTTTTGCTTGTTCTGATATGATTGTTGCTAATGATTGTCTGTCTTGTTTGTTTGGTGGATAATATACTTCGAATGATGCTTTGAGGCCATCTTTTTCTCTTATTCCATCACCGTCAGTATCTTTCCATCCAGCTTCTTCAAGTATTTTTTTAGCTTCATCTGGGTTGTTGTCAGTTATTTTTGCTTGTTCGTTTGCAAATGGTAATGAGTCAACTCCAGTGTATTCAACTTTACCAAAACCTTTGTATACAGAATTGACGATTTCTTCACGGTTAATACCGATGTTTAAAGCTTTTCTAATAGCTGGATCACTGGTTACATTGTTTCCAATTGGACTTCCAGCATCAGCAGTTTTTAATCCAGTATCAGGCAAGTAAGGTAATGAGAATCCTTGTGCTCTAGGACTTTCAAATTCTACTAATTTGTATCCTTCTACTGTTTCATTATAAGCTGAAATTGGTACTTCTGCAACATCAATTTGTCCTGATTTTACAAGTTGTAAAATGTTATCTTCTTCAGGGAAAACCATTGTAATTTGTTTAAAGTATGGTTCTTTACCATAATATTCTTCATTATATTCAAAGATTGCTTGTTGTCCTTTATCCCATTGTTTGAGTTTATATGGTCCTGAACCTACTGGGTTTGCACCGTAAGTTTCGTTGTTATAATCTTTTTGTGGGACAATACCAACATATCTTAAATCATAAATAAATGTTGATTGTGGTTTTGCAAGTTTAAATTCAACAGTTTTATCATCAACAGCTTTAGCTTCTTCTAAGTTGGTAAGATCAAGTTCACCATCACTTATTTTAGCTTCATTGAATGTGAAAGCTACATCGTTTGCTGTTAATTTTTCACCGTTTGTGAATTTAACATCATCCCTAATATGTACAGTCCATGTTAATCTATCATCACTTATACTATAATCTGTTGCTAAATCATTTACAAAACTACCATTTTCATCTGAACCGAATAAAGTACTTTGTACTAATGGATTATAATTTAAGTGTCCATTTCCCCAACCAGTTAATGGGTTGAATCCGGTTTCAGGCTCTCCAGTATGTCCAGGTACTGTTAAAACAATGTGAGTTGGATCATTGTCTGATGTATTACCAAACATTGAAGAGGCTGCAATAATAGCTATGAGAATAACAGCAACTGCTATAATAGCATATTTTATCTTGTTATCCATAGTTTTTCTACTCCTCAAATATGTTTTTAAGATAAAAATTCAAAAAAGTATTACTTTTTTGATAAAATAAGGGAAAAGGTAATACTTTTTAATAATATCTTAATACATAATAACCAGTTTGTAAAAAACCCTATTTAAATATTACGAATATTAAAAAAAGTATTACTAAACAAATAAAAAAATATAAAAAAGTAATACAAAAGTTTGAAAATACATAAGTAGATAGAAAACCAAAAAACAATGATAATAAATATAACATAAAGAATTTACAAATAATATACATATATAATATTTCAATGGTGTAAAGAAAATGAAAGGTAGCCAACTGTTAATAAATAAGCTAAAAGAAAATGGTGTAAAGACTATCTTCGGTTATCCAGGGGGAGTTTTATTACCATTCTATGATGCTTTATACGAATCAGATATAGAACATATACTTGTAAGACATGAACAGGCAGCAGCACACGCTGCAGACGGATATGCTAGAGCATCCGGAAAAGTAGGAGTGTGCTTGGCAACATCAGGTCCGGGAGCAACAAATGTGACAACAGGTGTTGCAACAGCACATATGGATTCTAGTCCTATCGTAGTATTAACAGGCCAAGTTCCTACCCAAGCTATTGGTACAGACATGTTTCAAGAAGTGGATACTATTGGTATAACCATGCCTATTAGTAAACACAACTACCAACCAAGAAGTCCAGAAAAAATCGTGGAAGCAATTGACAAAGCATTTTATATTGCTTCAACAGGAAGACCAGGTCCTGTAGTATTGGACTTGCCAAGAAATGCATTAGAAGAGGAAATTAACATTGAAGATTACAAAATAAACACAGACATACCTGGTTACAAACCCACCACAAAAGGAAACGTGAAACAAATTAGAAAAGCTATTGAAGTAATTAACAATTCACAAAAACCATTGATACTAGTAGGAGGAGGAGTAATCTTAGCAAATGCATCAGAAGAACTTCTTGAATTTGCTACACTAACAAATATACCAGTTTGTACGACATTGATGGGTAAAGGAGCAATATCCGAAGAACATCCATTAGGACTTGGTATGATTGGTATGCATGGAATAGAAACTACAAACATTGCATTAACAGAATGTGACTGTCTCATCGCCATAGGTTGTAGATTTTCAGATCGTAGTGTTAGTAATGGCAAATTATTTGCACCAAATGCTAAAATAATTCAAATAGATGTGGATCCTGCAGAAATTGGTAAAACTATATCCATTGATATACCTATAGTAGGTGATGCAAAGGTTACTTTAAAAGAATTTATTAATCAAGTAGAAAATCCTGACACTATCAACTGGACTAAACATATATCCAATATAAGAAAAGAAACTGAACCTGAAATTTCATTTAATACTGTTCCACTAAAACCACAACAATGCATAAAAGAAATAATGGAAGCAGTGACTGATGATACAATTATTACCACTGATGTAGGACAAAACCAAATGTGGATGGCACACTACTATAAAACCAAAAAACCTAGAACATTCATATCAAGTGGTGGACTAGGAACAATGGGATTCGGACTTCCTGCAGCAATAGGAGCACAATTTGCTAAACCAGAAGAAAATGTTCTAGCAATATGTGGAGACGGCGGATTCCAAATGGTTCTTCAAGAGTTAGCTACGATAAAAGAAAACGATTTACCTATTGTTACCTGCATATTAAACAATAATTATCTGGGTATGGTTGCTCAGCTACAAAGATTATTTAATGATTATGTATACCAGACAAAATTCTATGATAATCCTGACTTTGTACAATTAGCAAAGGCTTATAAAATCAAAGGAGAAGTTGTAGAAAAACCAGGAGAACTAAAAGAAACCATACAAAATGCACTAAAACAAAGAGAAGCTACAGTTATTGACATAAGAATTGATGCTAATGAACTTTTACCAATAGTTCCACCGGGAAGTGCACTTAATCAAATGAAAAAGGAATTTGATGACGTGGAGGATTTAGAATGAATAAAGAAAACAAACATACAATAAGTATTCTGGTTGAAAACAAGACAGGAGTACTACAAAGAGTATCAGGACTATTCACAAGAAGAGACTTCAACATAAACAACATCACAGTAGGAAAAACAGCAGAACCAGGACTCTCAAGAATAACAATCACAACCTACGGAGACAACAGAACACTAGAACAAATTATAAAACAACTAAACAAACTCATAGAAGTCATCAAAGTACGAGAAATGAAACCAGAACAAACAATAAGAAGACAACTAGCACTACTAAAAATCCACGCACCAACAGAACAAGACAAATCAGAAATCATACAATACACAAACATATTCAGAGGACACATAATCGACGTAACACCAAAAACAATAACAATAGAAATAAGTGGAAAACCTGACAATATCAATGCATTGATGGACCTGTTAAGACCATACGGAATAAAAGAAACCGCAAAAACAGGAATCACAGCAATAACTCGTGGACAAAAAACATTATAACCTTCTTTTTCTTACCTTTTTTCTATGTTTAACAAGTACTTTTTTTATATGATTTTTCACAACTATAGAACTAAAAATACTAAAAATACTATATAAACATTAAAATACATAACTATACTTATAATAAAAATTTTAATATATCACTTTTATCTAATAACAATTTTAAAAAACTAATGAGGAAATAAAATGAACGGAAGTGACGCATTACTAAAGAAACTTAAAGAAAATGGTACTGACGTAGTCTTCGGTTACCCTGGAGGAGTACTATTACCATTATACGATTCATTATATGATTGCGACATAAAACACATATTAGTAAGACACGAGCAGGCAGCAGCACATGCAGCAGATGGATATGCAAGAGTATCCGGAAAAACTGGAGTATGCATTGCAACCAGCGGTCCAGGAGCTACTAATCTTGTAACTGGTATTGCTACAGCCCAAATGGATTCCAGCCCGGTTGTTGCCCTAACTGGTCAAGTTGGAACACCTATCATTGGTACAGATGCATTCCAAGAAGTAGATACAATAAGTATAACAATGCCAATAACTAAAGCAAATTTCCAACCTAGACAATCAAAGGATTTACCTGAAATAATAGATGCTTCATACAAAATAGCAAGTACCGGTAGAAAAGGAGTGGTTGTAGTAGACCTTCCTAAAGATGTATTAGAAGCAGAGATTACAGAAGATGACATGACCCGTGTTCTTCAATTAGAAGGATACAAACCAACAACCAAAGCCAATATTAAACAGATAAAAAAAGCAGCGAAGATAATACAAGAAAGTAAAAAACCAGTTATATTAGCTGGTGGTGGAGTAATATTATCTGATGCTAGTGATGAATTATTTGAATTTGCTAAACTTGCAAACATTGCAGTCGCTACAAGTCTCATGGGTAAAGGATCAATACCTGAAGACCATGAATTATCATTAGGACTTCTAGGTATGCATGGTCTAGAATCAACTAACAATACTGTGACTGATTGTGATTGTCTTATAGCAATAGGTTGCAGATTTTCTGACCGTACTACAGGTAAAGTATCCGAATTTGCACCTAATGCAACAAAAATTCACATAGATATTGACCCTGCAGAAATTGGAAAAAACGTTCCTATAGATGTTCCAATAGTTGGAGATGCAAAAATAACTTTACAAACACTTATCGAAGAATACAGAACAGATAATATAAACTGGACAAGTGAAGTTGTAGAAAAAAGAAAAGCTTATGTTCCAAAAATGAATTTCAATACAATGCCTCTTAAACCACAAGAAGTTATAAAAGAAATAATGGAAGCAATAACACCTACAACAATCGTATCTACTGATGTAGGTCAAAACCAAATGTGGATGGCACACTACTATAAAACCAAAAATCCAAGAACCTTCCTATCCAGTGGAGGGCTAGGAACAATGGGCTATGGTTTACCAGCAGCAATAGGAGCACAAGTAGCTAAACCAGAAGAAAACGTTTTAGCAATTTGTGGAGACGGCGGATTCCAAATGGTATCTCAAGAGTTAGCAACAATACATGAATACGACCTTCCTATAGTTACATGTATTTTAAACAACAGATATCTTGGAATGGTAGCTCAATGGCAAGTCCTATACTATGAAAACAGAATTTCTCAAACCAAACTTGCCCCAACACCAGACTTTGTAAAACTTGCAGAATCCTACGGTGTAACTGGAGTAAGAGTAGAAAAACCAGGAGAACTAAAAGAAACCATACAAAATGCACTAAAACAAAGAGAAGCAACAGTAATCGACATAACAATAGATCCTGAAGAATTATTACCAATGGTTCCTCCTGGAGAAAAAATTACAAAAATAGTTGGAGAATACAAAGTAGAGGAATGATTTAAATGACAAAAAATAATCAACATACAATAAGCATACTTGTTGAAAACAAACCAGGAGTACTACAAAGAGTATCAGGACTATTCACAAGAAGAGACTTCAACATAAACAACATCACAGTAGGAAAAACAGCAGAACCAGGACTCTCAAGAATAACAATCACAACCTACGGAGACAACAGAACACTAGAACAAATTATAAAACAACTAAACAAACTCATAGAAGTCATCAAAGTACGAGAAATGAAACCAGAACAAACAATAAGAAGACAACTAGCACTACTAAAAATCCACGCACCAACAGAACAAGACAAATCAGAAATCATACAATACACAAACATATTCAGAGGACACATAATCGACGTAACACCAAAAACAATAACAATAGAAATAACAGGAAACCCAGACAAAATAAACGCACTAATGGACCTACTAAAACCATATGGAATAAAAGAAACCGCAAAAACAGGAATCACAGCAATAACCAGAGGACAAAAAACATTATAAATTTCTCTTCATTACCCCAATTAATTTTTTTTAGTGAGAATTCATATGACCAAATCAATTATAACAAAAATTACAGAACTAATTCTTAAAAAAACAAAACCAAAATATATGGATTCAAATAAGGAAGTAAATCTTTTTTTAGAAAAAAAGGAAGATAATGACTTCAAAACAATTTTTCATACAGAATACTTTAAAGATATGAAGTTAGTGTCATTTACTGGTAAGAAGAATTCAGTAATTCTATATATCCATGGTGGAGCCTATGTTAACCAGTTAAATATTCAACATAGTTTATATTGCTTGATTCTTAACAAACTACTTAAAATGGATGTTATTTTACCTGCATATCCATTAACACCAAAACATGAATTCCGTGAAAGTTACGAATTAATTACCGAACTTTACATTGATTTAACTAAAAAGTACGATGATGTGATTATAATGGGTGATTCTGCTGGAGGCGGTTTTACATTGGGATTTTGTCAGCATTTAAACCATATGAACTTAAAACAGCCCAAAAACATCATTGTTTTTTCTCCATGGGTAGATGTTTCAATGGATAATTGTGTGGATAATCCTAATGATCCAATACTTGGAAAAATAGGATTAACGGAAATTGGAAAAAAATGGTCTGACAATGACACAAAAAATTATAAAGTCAGTCCAATTTATGGTGATAATCACAAATTACCTAGAACGTTAATAATTGTAGGTAGTAATGAAATATTTTTTCAAGATGTCATAACATATTATGAAAAATTAGTTGATGATGATGTTGATGTCAAATTAATTGTTGGTGAAGACTTGTTCCATATTTATCCCCTCTTTCCAATACCTGAGGCAATAAATATATTAAAAGAAATAAAACAAGAGATAACTCTTTAATTATCTCATATATAACATGAATTTTCCAAATTTTGGTATTCTATAAATTATTACTGCTGCAATATAACTAAATATTATTAACATAACCCATAGAATAATTGCTTTTACCGGTTCAGTAAATGGTAACATTACTATCCATGGTAGTAATGGTAATCGGAACAGATTATGTATTAAGAAGACTGCAAATGAATATTTTGATAAGAACTTTATCTGACTATATGCTTTAACACTATCCATTCTTGATACCAATTCAAATAATGTAAAGGAACCGGTTAAAATAAACGGAAATTCGTACCATAAGAAGAAATCATAACCTCTAATGAATGCATAATATTGGAATAATACACAAATAATAAAAGATATTATTGATATTCCTCCCAATAATTTAGAAGATACTTCCTTAAACATTCCTTTTTTTACCAGATATCCTAATATAATGTAAACACCATATATTCCACCACTAAATCCAAGACAATATTGTATTACAACGTTATGAATACCTTCCATATCAAATAACACGGATATAAATGGAAGACAAAATGCCAATAATGAAAATATTACTGTTGCTTGAAAAACTGTTCTTTTATCAAAACTTCTTACAGCATTGGAAACAAATGGCATTGACAAATACATTCCTATAATCATAGGCATATACCACATGTGACTGAAAAACAAGTTACCTGCTTCCACAGTATTAACTTGAGTATATTTGTTTGATATTACAAACAAAGAAACAGCATATACTATTGACCATAAAATCGTTACTATTATGAGTGTTTTACAATTTTTATCCCAAAACTTTTTTACCTTCTGATCATCATATGCCCTATCCAACAATAAATATCCCGTAATCATCAAAAAGAATGGTACACCTATACGTCCAATGAATAATGATATAAATTGGAATATTTGGGAAAATAATGTCATGTTCAATATAGCATCTGATGATATAATATATATTCCATCAACAGAATGAATATATAAAACTGTTAGTATAGCTATTGCACGTACTAAATCTATCCATTCAATTCTTGTTTTATTCATAAAATCCCTATAAAATTTTGTTATTATGAATATTTAACAAGTTTATGTTTAATTAAATGTTCTATTTGAAAATGTTTTGCATTCAAAACATAGCATATACTCTAATTAATATCTATTTAAATGGATATGAATTAATGTTACTTTATAATAAAAAAATTTAACCAATATTAGAAAAATTATAATATAATCATTTAATTATATTATCAATGATTGATTAAACAATAGAATAAAAAAATAGCAAAAAAATATTAATTTTTTAGATATATCTTATTTTTATAAAAAAAATATATATTATTTTAAAGGATATAGAAATAGATAGAACAAAAAAGTAAAAATAAATCCATTTATTCTTCCAATAATTTAATTAAACTTTATTATTTTACTTTATATCCTTGATATAATGAATATTGAGTGGTTCATATGATAGTAGATGTACAAAAAATTAAAATTGAAGAAATCAAGACAATTATCCATTACATCGGTTTTGTCATAATATGTATCGCATTATTCATGATAATACCAATAGGAACATCATTAATCTACAATGATAATCTAACATACCTATATTCATTTATCATTTCCACAGTCATTTCATTGATTATTGGATTAATATTATATTATGTATACACTTCTAAAAAATTAATAGAACTATCACTTAAAGGCTCTTTGATTTTTGTACTTTCAATTTGGATATTTTCAGCATTTTTTTGTGCGTTACCTCTCATGATTTCTGGAGATTTATCCTTTATTGATGCATATTTTGAGGCAATGTCCGGTATTACCTCAACTGGTTTTACAATGTATTCTCAAACTCCTGTTGCTTATTCAATAAGAATTTGGAGAAGTTTACTTCAATGGTTTGGAGGACTAGGAATAATATTTTTATTATTAGTTATTCTTCCATCATCTGTTAGTTTAAAAAGATTATACTTTGCTGAAGGAAAAACCGAGCAGATGACACCAAACATAAAGCATACCTCAAAAATATTTGTTCAAATATATGCCATTCTAACAATTATAGCCATAACATTATATTTGTTAGTTGGACTAGACTTTTTTAATGCTATTTGTTATTCATTTTCAGGACTGGGTACTGGAGGCTTCTCTGCAGATTCTAACAATTTAATAATTTTAACAACCCCCTAATTCAAATCGTTACAATCATAGTGATGATAATGGGTGGAACAAACTTTGTTATGCATTATCATATTATGAAAGGAAAATGGAGAAACATGTTAAAAGATATTGAAGTAAGATATATGTTTTTATTTATAGTATTAGCCACAATAATCATAGCATTTAATTTACTTCAACATAATGTCTATAATCATGATATTATAACTACATTTAGACATGCATTATTCCAAGTAATATCCATATTAACTTCAACAGGATTTCAAACAACAGACATTAATGTTTGGCCTGCTTTAAGTTTCCACGTGTTGATAATTCTTATGTTTATAGGTGGTTCTGTTTGTTCTACTGCAAGTGGAATTAAAATATACAATATTGTTCTGATGATTAAATCAGTATGGTGGGAAATTCAGTCAATATATTTACCTAAAAACATTGTTGTTAGACGAAAATTATTTCATGATAATAAAGAGATAGACATTACATTTATGATGGTTAAATCAGTTCTAATATTTATTATAACATATATATTATTATTTGTTGTAAGTACAATCATTTTATTAGTATTTTGTAATGACTTCCAAATTGCTTATAGTATAGTTGCAGGATCTATTGGAAATACTGGACTTGGTCCAAGTTACATAAATACATCAATTCCAGATATAGTTAAAATTGTTTTAATATTTGACTTTTTAGCTGGAAGAATAGGTTTATGGCCTGCGTTATTGCCTTTAGTATACTTAAATAATAATATACAGAACAGATATAATAAAAATTTTAAATACGATGGGTAATTTTAATTGATTAATATTGTACATTAGATTTCATATGAAATATATATTATTTTGTACTTTAAAAATTGACCATCAGACTTATAATATAAGATATTTCAGGTTATTCCACCATATCCTTTATTTTTTTTAGAATTAACTGTTTTTAAATAATATTTTATTACATTTAAATTAGAAATAATCATTTTATATAACTTCTTACAAAAATATAAATATAATATCTAGATATAAAATTTTATAAAATATAGGAGTACTCGATAAAATGAAAGTATTTTATGACGAAGATGTAACAACAAATGTATTAGAAGGAAAAACTATTGCAGTTATCGGTTACGGTAGCCAAGGTAGAGGTCAATCATTAAACATGCATGACAGTGGATTAAACGTAGTAATGGGTTTACGTGAAGGAGGTAAATCCTGGAAACAAGCAGAAGCAGACGGTCTTACAGTAAAAAGTATTGAAGAAGCTGCAAAAGAAGCTGACATTATCCACATATTAATTCCTGATGAATTACAAAAAGATGTTTTCGAAAACCAAATTAAAGACAACCTTGAAGCAGGAAACACATTATCCTTCTCACACGGATACAACATACACTTTAAAAGAATCAGAGTACCATCAGATGTAAACGTTACAATGATTGCACCTAAAGGTCCTGGATCCAAAGTAAGACAAACATACGAAGAAGGATTCGGTATCCCTGGTTTAGTTGCAGTTGAACAAGATGCTACTGGTGAAGCATTTGACATCGCTATTGAAATGGCTAAAGCAGTTGGTCTTACAAGAGCAGGTGTAATCGAAACCACATACAGAGAAGAAACTGAAACCGACTTATTCGGTGAACAAGCAGTTCTTTGTGGTGGATTAACAGCACTCATTAAAGCAGGATTTGAAACTTTAGTAGAAGGCGGTTACCAACCTGAAATGGCATACTTTGAAACCTGTCACGAAATGAAACTCATCATCGATTTAATCTATGAAAAAGGTTTCAAAAACATGTGGCAAGATGTAAGTAACACAGCAGAATTCGGTGGATTAACCAGAAGAGACAGAATCATAACTGATGAAGCAAAAGCTAACATGAAAGACATCTTAAGAGAAATCCAAGATGGTACTTTTGCAACAGAATTCGCTGTAGAAGGTGCAAGTGCATATCCTAAACTTTACGCACAAAGAAGATTAGAAGGAGAACTTTTAATAGAAGAAGTGGGTAAAAACTTAAGAACCGCTTGTGGATTAGAAAAAGAAGAATAAGGTTATAAAACCTATTCTATCCTTTTTTTATATAAACTCCAAATTAAAAAACTATTTTTAAAAATCATTATTTAACATTTTTCACAGTTCTGAATAAAATCAATGAAAAATTACTGTAAATTTTAAAGACACGAAAAAAATAGAAGATTCAATATTATATATTGAATAAAAAAACTTATAATTCTGCAAACTCGTTTTTATAATTGTTAATATTTTCTTTAAATGTTGTATATTCCTTGTTAAATTCCTCTTCGGAAATCTCTTTGTTTTGATATTTTAATAATGAAATTATTACATTTCCAAGATCAGCCAATATCTTTTTCAAAAAGACCAAATAATCTACGATTTTATCTATGTCCTTTTGAACATTTTCAACATCTACATGATAATGAACATGATTATGATCATGATCATGGCCATGAGCATGTCCTTCTTCATCTTCAGGAACTAAAATAGTACTAAATGATTCATTTAACCTTTCAAATATATTCTCAACCATCTTATTAATCATTTTAATTTCATCATCAAATACGTATTTAGCATCACCAAGATTACCTAAAACTTTTAAAACCACATTAAATAATGATAATTCCGTAAAATTTATAAAGTTTTTTGTTTTTTCAGATAAAAATACTATTGTTTCTTCATCTAACTTATATTCCTTAAAATCCTTAATTAATGAATCTAAAAAATCATTCAATCTTGTTATTAATGGTGTTAATGTATCATATTGCATGTGAATCCTACCTTATATTCTATATCAATTATATGTATAATATTATATATAGATATTCAAACTAAAATTGAATTTAATCCAGTTTAGGTTTATTCTTGGATTAAGATTGAATAAAATGAACTGGAAAAACAATAAATTTTATCATGACTATACTATTATTATAATCAAATAGGGTATGATTACCATGGAAGTAAAATCTTTACAATTCGATATCACGGATAACTTTGAGGATGTTAAAAGATATGTAATAGAAAATAAGGAAGAATATAAAAATAAAAGTCTTTCAGATTCATTGATTATTAAGGGTATTGGTGAAAAATATTTAAAAATAGAGAACAACTTTTATTCATGGAATGACGTGCAAAACTCTCTAAACGATTATAAAGAAGGAAAAATAATAAATGAAATCATACTCTCCATACTTTCATGGTTATTTACTGATATAGAAATCCGTGACAATTCGTATACACCCAGAAAATTTAATTTAGATGAAAACTTCCAAAAAGTTAAAAGAGAAATCCTGGATCATAAACAGTACTATAAAACAGGATTAATATCTGGAATTGGCGAAAATAACATTAAAATAACCACTTATAAAAACAAAGATTACTATATTGAATGGGATGAAATAGAAAAGGTTGTTAACAGTATTAAATACAATTCCTTTGAAGAACTAGAAGAAAAAAGATTTACAAGCAGTATCATAAAACAATTATTCAATGATAACACTAAGGAATACTCTGATGAAGAATTAGAACTTCTTCAAGAAGAAAACGGAAAATTAAAGCTAAAATATTATAAGTTAAACAAATATGGAAAACTTAGCTACAAATTAATAAAAACAGAAAATACTGATAAAAAATTAATTAAAGAATTATTAAAACTAGCTTTAAACTGGAACAATGGACAATTACCATTCAATATTAATGAAGATGGAGTAAATCATATAATCTTAAATAAATCAAGTCTTGTAAGAGCAGATTTAAGAAAAAACAATCAGTATACGGAAATATTACATAAAGAAACAGGAAAAGATTATAAAGTTTATAGCATTCAATACTCGGATGAATATGTTTATCATACCCATTACTATAAAAATCTTATAAAATTTGAAAAGGATTCCAGCAAATGGACTATCACATACAATAATAAAAACTTATTACAAAATGCTTTCAGAAAAGAAGTAGGTAGTCACTGGAAGTGTGAAATAACAACGTCGAAATCGACAGAAATATGTATTGTAAATGATTATGAAAACGAAGACAATATCTTTAATCCAGATTTATTTACAAAATTATACAAAAGTTTCCATAGATAATGATTTGTAAAATTTTCAAAATAATTAAATTGAATCTAATAAAAAAATAAGTATATGAAATATTATATGGGTATGGATCATGGAACAACTGCAATTAGTTTCCAGATAATTGATGAAAATAAAGAGGATGTTGCTTATTTTAGTCTTAAGCGTGACGAAGTATCTAATAATGAAGTAAATTTTAAAGATACTGTAACAGAATATGTTGATGCTAAAGATATTAATCTTTTAGCCATGACATATGCAATGGGTGATTCTATCAATAAAATTACACCCTTATCAAAAGTGAAAAATAAGGGAATATTATCAATAAATGGCGCAGGTAAAGTTACTGGTGGAGGAAGCAAGATTTATGATGAAATAATATCACTTAAAATTCCATCAGTTTTAATACCCGGCTTACACAGCAATTGTGAATTTATGGATGAACGATTTAGAGCTAGTTACTCCCATTGTGCCAGTAGTGAAAAGGTAAGCTTAACATATTATGCTTATAATGTAACCGGCTGGAAAAATATGATTATAGCTGACATTAGTTCAAATACTGTATCTATACTCGTTGAAGATGCCATTATTAAGGGAGCTATTGATGCTTGTATAGGTGCAATGGGATTTATTCATGGACCTTTGGATTTGGGCATGATTCGTGATATAGATGAAGGAAGAAAAACGGCTAATGAATGTTTTTCACATGCAGGAGTATCAAAGATAGCTAAAGTTGATACAAAAATTAATAATGTTAAAGAGGAAATTATAGAAAAAGCATTGAATAATGATAAAAAAGGAGTTTTAGCTATTGATTCTTTGGTTATGGGAGTTGTTATGGAAATTTACGGACTATATGGTATTGCTGAAAACAAAATAGATGGTATTATCTTAACAGGTAGTGGTGGAACAATGACAAGTCCTATCAACATTAGTGGTAAAATTAAAGAAAAAGTCGAAGATATTGCTCCTGTTAAAGTTTTAACCGATAAAAGTGGCGCTATTGGTAGCAGTTACATAGCATATGACATTTATAAAAATAAAAAAGATAAAATAATGGGAATTGATGTCTTAAAATAATTATTCCAACCATTTACTTAAATCAACTTCTGTAGTCATATCTGTAGATAATGCCGTTAATGTTGATTTATTTTCTACTCTTAATGTATGTACATCTGTATCTCCTTCTTCCTCCATGATTAATCCACCAATTATCCAGTAGTAAGGATGACCAAATGGATCTATTCTTTCTTCAACATCAGTATCATACATTTTATTAGCTAATTTTACCTGAACAATTTCATCGGAAACAGGATTTGCGGGAATATTAAGATTTAATATATTCACATTTTCAGGCATTCCGTGATCAATAATTTTTTTAACTAACTTTCTAACTATTTTCTTTGCAAAAGAATAGTCAACACTCTGAACACCATCTTTGAATTTTATATCTTCATGTTTTACTTGTATAGAAACTGCAATTGCAGGTATTCCAAAGTATGCTGCTTCAAAAGTAGCTCCTAATGTTCCGGAAGTAGTAATTGATCTGGCTAAATTTTCACCAACATTGATACCTGAAATAACTAAATCAGGTTCTTCACCCATCAAATTTTTAGAACCTAATATTACACAATCGGTTGGTGTACCTGTTACAGCATAAGCTTCTGTTTCTTCATCAATTTTTGTAGGTATTGCTCTTAATGGTTTCATTAAAGTAATTGCATGACCTATTCCACTTTGCTGCCGTGAGGGTGCAACAACCATAGTATCTCCTAAGTCCTTGACTGCATCATTTAATGCTTTAATCCCCTTAGAAGTTACACCATCATCATTTGTTATTAATATTCTCATAATAATAAATATGTAAATTGTTTTACTTATTTATAGTTAATTTATAATACTTTGAAAAATATATAATAAACCAATAATATTTATAAAAAGTAAAATAATAATTGATATGAATATTTAATTTGAAACACTGTACAGAGGGAGAATATTGGAAAAAGAACGACTAATTAAGTTTATCGCCACTATTATGGAAGAAAGTGGTTTTAAAACTACAACAAACTATCCAATTGATAATCAAACCATTGATATATACGGAACTCTTGAAACTTCAGTAGGTGAAGTAGGAGTAGTTGCCGCATGTAAAAATTATGAAGAGCCTTGGACTGTTGGATTAGATGTATTAAAAGATATGGAAAATGCAGCTAAAGCCGTGAATGCTTCAAAAATTATAATTTTTACAACTAGCAGATTTACACATGGTGCAGCAGTTTATGCTCAAAAAAGGAATATTAAATTAGTTGATAAAAAAGGACTAATGAAAATAGCACAGAATTATTCCAAAAAACAAAGAGTAGTTTCCGAACCAGCTGTAGACGAAGATGACTTTGACTATGATGATTATTATTATGAAAGTTCATCAAGGCCTGCAAGTTTAAATCCAAACAGGGGAAATAATTCTCATGCAATCTTTTCAGGTAGATTTAGCAGAAGCAATAAAAGTAACGGAAGTTTAAATCAATATCAAGGTCCATCATATAATCAACCTAGAAGTTATTTAAGCAATACATCAACCAGATCAATTAGTGTTAGAGATAAATTACCTGCTATTGATGTAGATAAATCATTGGAATTCTTTAAAAATAATATAATACCATATTTGGTATTGTTAGTAATTATTTCAACGATTATCTCTTTAATATTCAATAGAATTACAACAGGTAGATACACTGGTCTTGGAAAGATAGTTACTAGCGCAATTGTTTGTTATGGTGGATTATTATTAGTTGAAAGAAACTTATCAGAACTACTATTCAAAGGTAGTATTATTTTCTTTTTATCAATAATTATATCTATTGTTACTTTAACCGTTTAAAAAAGCGATTCTCCCTAAAACCTTTTTTTTTAAATTTTTTTAAATATTACATTTTTTTTAACTTAGAATTGTTAAGATTTTAGTATAACTTATAAGTTATAACTTATATCTTATAAATTATAAGAAAATAAGAGATAAAAAAAGCCAAAAAAGTAATTTACATAAAAATCAGTAATAAAATTAATTAATATAAAATGGGCCGGAGGAGATTTGAACTCCTGATCCCCTCCTTGTAAGGGAGGTATCATACCCCTAGACCACCAGCCCTAAATAAAATAGTAATAGTCTATGTCAGACTATACTATACTATATTATTTATAGTATATAAAGGTTTCTATATAAAACAAAAAAAGATTAAAAAGGATTATTTAAAAGTAAAACAGGAATATATCCTAAATAAAAATAAATAAAGTGTTTTTATACT
Source organism: Methanosphaera stadtmanae (assembly GCA_015062805.1). Classification (GTDB taxonomy): domain Archaea; phylum Methanobacteriota; class Methanobacteria; order Methanobacteriales; family Methanobacteriaceae; genus Methanosphaera; species Methanosphaera stadtmanae_C. Next base: position 37,441 of record SUTQ01000002.1, on the reverse strand, counting down.
TAATTTTTAAAATAAAACTTGAAAAAATAATCAGATATAAATATTATAAATAAAAGTATTGTAAATCTTAAATAGAATAAAAAAAAGAAATAATATTATATAAAATAATAGGAATTAATAAAATGGCATTCGATGAATCAGGAAAAATTTGGTTTAACGGAGAACTAGTAGACTGGAAAGATGCACAAATTCACGTATTATCACACGTAGTACATTATGGTTCTAGTGTATTTGAAGGTTTAAGATGCTATGATACCGAAAAAGGACCAGCAGTATTCAGACTTAAAGATCATATGAAAAGATTACTTAACTCAGCAAAAGTTTATAGAATGGATATTCCATACACTGTAGACGAGTTATGTGATGCAGTAAAAGAAACAATCAAAGAAAATGACCTAAAATCATGTTATGTAAGACCTATAGCATTTAGAGGTTACAAAGAACTTGGTGTTTACCCATTAAACTGTCCTGTAGAAACAGTTGTTGCTGTTTGGGAATGGGGACAATACTTAGGAGAAGATGCATTAGAACAAGGAATTGACATATGTACTTCTACTTGGAGAAAAATGGCACCAGATACCATGCCAAACATGGCTAAAGCAGGTTCAAACTATATGAACTCCCAATTAGCAAAAATGGAATCAGTTGCTAATGGTTATAGTGAAAGTATTGTATTAAACTATAATGGAGATATAGGTGAAGGTTCTGGAGAAAACTTATTCATGATTGAAGATGATATAATTTACACACCAGATATTGGATCTTCTGTCTTAAATGGAATTACAAGAAATACTATTATCCAAGTTGCTAAAGATTTAGGATATGAAGTAAGAGAAGAACGTATACCTAGAGAAAGAGTTTACACTGCAGATGAATTATTCTTCACAGGTACAGCTGCAGAATTATCTCCAATCAGATCAGTAGATCAAATTACTATTGGTGAAGGTAAACGTGGACCTGTAACCAAAAAATTACAAGATAATTTATTTGATATTATCAACAATAAAGTAGAAGACAAATACGGTTGGTTAGACTTCATATAACCATCTTTACTATTTTTTTAAATTTAATATATAATCAGAGGGGATTATTTGTTAGATATTATTAGTGCTATTATTTTAGGTGCTGTTCAAGGATTAAGTGAATTTTTACCTATCAGTAGTTCGGGACATCTTGCTCTTATTCCCAACTTATTGGGAGTAGAAACAGGTTTAGCATTTGACACAGTACTTCATATTGGAACATTAGTAGCAATATTCTCATTTTTCTGGCAAGATATCATAAACTTGATAAAAGGATTTTTATTAAGTTTAATAGACCTGACTGAAGGTTTCGATGTATTCAAAAGAGAATTAAAAATAGTACCAGAAAAACGTTTTGCTTGGTTAATAATAGTAGGTTCTATACCAACAGCTATTATAGGATTATTACTTAAAGATGCAATTGAAAATATTTTTAGAGGAACTATATTCGTTGGATTCTTCTTAATAATTACAGGATTAATACTTTACTACTCTGAAAGACATTCATCTGGAAATATCACGGCTAAAGATATGTCGTTTAAGCAATCAATTATTGTTGGTATCTGTCAGGGATTAGCTGTATTACCTGGAATAAGTAGATCAGGTTCAACAATTGCATCAGGTCTATGTTTAGGTCTTGAAAGAGAATATGCTGCTCGTTATAGTTTCTTATTATCTGTACCTGCAGTAATCGGTGCTGGATTAATCCAAATTAAAGATATTGCTACAATTGACATTTCATTTGGAGTAATATTAGCAGGATTTATATCATCAGTTGTATTTGGATACCTGGCAATAAAATTACTTATGAAAATGATTAAAGGTTGGAGTTTAGATATATTTGCGTATTACTGTTGGATTGTGGGAGCAATTACATTAATATTATCCATAATTTTTTAAAAAAAAATAATTAGAGGTATCTTCCTCTTTTTTCAATTTCATCTATTTTTTTAACTATGTCCTTATTATCATATCCTTCCAAGAACCATCCAAAAATTTTTTCTGATACATCCGGAATTATGGTTTTCAATGATTTTTTAAACACTAATAAATCTGTTCCTTTATCTTCAAGAAGATTACTATATTTTCCTAATCCAAAATCAATTAATACTGGAATTTCATCTTTAATTAAAATATTTGCAGGAGTAAGATCACCATGAATTATCTCACCATCATGCATATTCCTAATCATGAATCCTATTTCATTAACCAATTTTTCTAATTCAGTAACATTTGATTTTTCTATTTTTTCCTGTAATTGTATAGCATTAACTTTTTCCATAATAATACTGTAATTTTCTAAATCAACTGAGTAAATGTAAGGAGTGTTTACGTTATAGTTTTTAGATTCATGTATTAATTTAGCTTCTTCTTTAGTTCTTTCTAATCTTAGTTTATTATCTAATTCTTTTGTTCTGTAACTCTTAGATACCCTGTTTTTAATTATGGCTTTTTTATTATCCCATTGAGTTTCGATAATATCTGCTTCTGCTCCCTTATGCTTAATATTATTCGGTAACTCTATGTTATGTTCTGGTTTATCATTTATCCAAGTAACTTCTACTTGATCTGTTCGATATTTAGGATTAATATAGCTATTTTCAATTCCAGTCACTTTTTCATTGTATGATAACAATCCTAATCTAGCTATCATTGAACCATTATCTCCACAGTACTTCATAGGAGGCATATAAAAATCAACGTAGTGTTCATCACACATTTGTTTTAGCATTTCTCTAAGCTTTTTGTTTGCTGCTACACCACCACATAATAATACTTCATCTTTTCCTGTGTAACTAATAGCTCTTTCTGTTACCTCACATAACATTGCAAAACAAGTTTCTTGAAAACTGTTACAAATAATATCTAAATTAATTCCTTGTTTATGTTTATTAATTGCACTTGTAAGTATTCCTGAAAAGGACAAATCCATTCCTTTAACAATATATGGAAGTTCAACAGTTTCATCAGTGTTTTCTGCATGTTTCTCAACGATTGGTCCACCAGGATGACCTAATCCAACATCTCTTGAAAATTGATCCAAACAATTTCCTATAGCAATATCCAATGTTTCTCCAATAATTCTATATCTTCCAGTTTCATAACTTATAATCTGAGTATTACCACCACTAGTATATAATGTAACAGGATCTTTAGCACCTGTTGTAAGTTTTCCTATTTCAACATGACCAATACAATGATTTACACCAATCAATGGAACATTAATGTTTTGAGATAAACTACGTGCAGCTGTGGCAACTGTTCTCAATGCCGGACCTAAACCAGGACCTTTAGAAAATGAAACCAAATCAATATCATTCAATGATAAATTAGATTCATTTAATGCATCTTTAATTAATGGAACAATATGTTCTGCATGAAAATTAGCTGCTTCTCTGGGATGAATACCTCCCACTTCAGGATATAATTGGTCACCACATGTAGCTAATATATTACCATCTGAATCAACTATTCCTATTCCAGTTTTTTCTGCAGTTCCTTCTATTCCTAAACAAATCACGAAAAATCCCCTTTATCAAATTTTCTTAATTATAAGACCGTTAAATCAAGTATTTTTTAATTTTTATTCACAATTATTAATATATTTGAATGAAATAATTAATATTATATTTGTTAAATAAAAATCGAGGAAAAAAACATGGTCGACAACGTAAAAATATTCGGATCAGACAAAGTACTTAAAGAACTAGAAAAATCAGAAAACATGGTATTCGCATGTGTATTAGGAAACACAGCAGTTTCTAAAATAGAAGGTATTAGTGGAGCAGGTGGATCACCAGAAATGACACCATATACACCAGCACTCGATGTAGAGTTAATGTTAAGAAACGAAGCATTAAGTCTTCCAGAAATTGCAGTAACAGAATCAGATGAAGTACCAGCACCTACACCAGGACTTTTAACAAAAACAACTTATGAACTTTTAAACATGCCATTTGTAGCAATTAGTGCAGGTCTAGAAGTAGACCCTAAAACATCATTCATAAGCTTAAACGGTCAACCAGGTGGAGACTTAAGAGAAGGTAAAGGAGTACCAAATCCTAAAGAAATTTTTGATAATGCAGTAGAAACTGGTAAATTATTATCACAACTTGCAGATCATTTAATGATTGGAGAATCAACACCAGCAGGTACAACAACAGCTCAAGGTGTACTTACAGCTTTAGGTTACGATGTGGAAGGTAAAGTAAGTGGATGTATGATGCACAACCCTCACGAACTAAAAACAAGTGTTGTAAATGCAGCATTAGAAAAAAATAATGTTAAACCTGGAGATTTAAAAGATGATCCATTTAAAGCAGTTGAAATTGCAGGAGATCCAACAATCATAGCAGCTGCCGGAGTAGCAATTGGTAGTACAGTACCTGTTACACTTGCAGGTGGAACACAAATGACAGCAGTATTAGCTACTATTAAAGCTATCAAACCAGACTTTGACTTCTCAAACATTGCTATTGCAACAACAGTATATGTAGCAAATGATGAAACTTCCAATATTTTAGATATTGTAAACCAAATAGCAGACGTAGCAGTATATGCAGCCGACCCTAAAATGGAAAATTCAAGCAATCCTGGACTAGCAGCATTTGCACAAGGTTCTGTAAAAGAAGGAGTAGGTGCAGGTGGAAGTGTATTATACGCTTACCTTAAAGGAATTACACCTGAAGAATACCTTGCAAAACTCGAAGAACTCACAGCTGCAGTATTCGGATAACTAAATATAAAAAATAACCTCCAAATTTATACTTTTTTTTTACATAATTTTTTTGTATTAGTTTTTCATATATATATTAATGATTAAAATGAGAGTAACATTTATTACTGGTAACGAACATAAAGTTAAAGAGGCAAGAGGTATTTTCGAAAAATTTGGTATAGAAGTTGACCATGAAAATCCAGGTTATCCTGAAATTCAAGGTTCAATTGAAGAAGTAGCAGCTTATGGAGCAAAATATGTTGCAGAATTACTTCAAAAACCAGTTATAGTAGATGATACAGGCCTATTTATACGATCCCTTAATGATTTTCCTGGAACTTATTCATCTTATGTACAGGATACTATAACTAATAAGGGAATTATTAAATTATTAGAAGATGAACAGGACAGATACGCCGAATTCAGGTCATGTATTGGTTATTGTAAACCCAAATGTGAACCCAAGACTTTTTTAGGCACTGTTGCTGGTGAAATTTTATCAGAAGAAAAAGGTTCTAACGGATTTGCTTATGATCCACTTTTTTATGTTGAAAAATATAATAAAACATTTGGAGAACTTACTACTGATGAAAAAAACGAATGTTCACATAGAAGAATATCTATGGAAAAATTTGCTAAATGGTATTCTGAAAGTGAATCATAATTTGTTATATTATATGTAAATAATAATTTTTTGAGAATATAATATAAATTACTAAATAATAAGTAGGAGATTTTAATATGGCAGAAAAACCTGAATGGTTAGAAATGACCGAAGAAGAAATTGTAGAATTAATCGTAAAATTACACAGAGAAGGACAAAGTACAAGCCAAATTGGTATCATCTTAAGAGACCAATACGGAATTCCTAGTACAAAAACAGTTCTCGGAGCAAAAATTACAGAAATTTTAAAAGACAACGGAACAGAATTTGAATACCCAGAAGACTTATTAAACTTAATTAAAAGAGCAGTAAACATCAGAGAACATTTAGAAGAAAATCCTAAAGATTTACACTCTAAAAGAGGATTAATGATTATTGAATCCAAAATCAGAAGATTAGTAAAATACTACACTAGAAACAATGTTCTTCCTGAAGGATGGAGATATGATCCAAAAACAGCAGCTCTCCTTGTTAAATAGAGCTGATGAAGCTTGTGATCTATTAAGGTCACATATCGATAACCAGCATGTTGTGAGAATAGTCTCTCACAATGATGCTGATGGATTAACCTCTGCCGGAATATTTGCTAACGCAATATCCAAGGCAGGGGGTAAATTCCATATTACTATATTACCAAGACTTAGAGATAGTAATGTAAAAGAACTTACTAAATCTCGTTATAAACTATTTATTTTCTCAGATATGGGAAGTGGAAATCTTGAAAGCATTTCAAAATTAAGTGGTGACGTAATAATTGCCGATCATCATCAGTTTCCTGAAGATGTTGACCCAGAAATGCAGGTTGATTATAAAAAGATTGTTCATGTAAATCCTCATATATTTAATGTTGATGGAACCAAAGAAGTTAGTGGTTCAGGATTATCATATTTGTCCGTACATGGTTATGGATACTATGAATTAGCAGGTCTTGCATTAACAGGTGCATGTGGAGATATGCAGCTAAAAAATGGTCCACAAGGAATTAATAAACTAATTTTAGATGAAGCTTTAGAACATAAAACAATGGAAGTTAAAAATGAATTGAAATTAGCTTATTCAAACACACAACCATTACATAAATCCATAGCATACACATATACACCGGTTATTAAAGGATTATCTGGTTTTGTTGATGAAACAAATGAATTTTTAGATAAACATAACATTCCTAAAGACAAATTATTACATCAACTAACTAATGAAGAGTATGAAACACTTAAAAATGAATTGATATCAATCAACAAAGATATCTATGGTGAAACATACACAATTCCTAATATAAGAAGAGAATTAACTAATGTAGAAGAATATGCTAACTTATTAAATGCATGTGGTAAAAATAAAGAGTATACTGCTGCCATTAGTATTGAATTAGGTAAATATAATCAGATGGACTTTGCAGAATCATTATTATCTAAATATAGTACTAATATGCAAAATGGAATTGAATGGATAAAAAGAGAAGGTAGTATTCAAGAAGATAATATTCAATACATTTATACAGAAGATAAGGAACAAAAACAAATTGCTGCAGCTGTAAGCAGTATAGGTATTGAATTAGGCATATTACCTGACAAACCAATTTTAAGTCTAATGAAAATGGATAATCTAATAAAAGTATCTTCAAGAACTACAGACAATATGGTTGAAAAAGGAGTTAACTTAGGAGTTATTATGAATCAGGCATCAAATAACTTTAATGGTTCTGGTGGTGGACATAATATTGCTGCTGGGGCAACTATACCTTTTGATCAAAAAGATAATTTTATTCATTTAGTTAATGAAATGGTTGAATACCAAATAAACAATTGAAGTGATAATTATGCAACTAACAAAATATGAAGAAGATATGTATAATGGTGAATATGGTGAAGGTAAAGCAGAATGTATGGAAATCCTTGTTAGTTTAGGTAAAATATATAATGCTGAAAAAATGGTTCCTATTACATCTGCACAAGTATCTGGAGTTTCATATAAAACAATTGGTGATGCTGGACTAGATTTTGTAGTTGATTTAGGTAAAAAAGCAGATGTAGAACTCGAAACAATGCTTAACCCTGCTGGAGTTGACATAGAAAATTGGAAAGAACTTGGATTTAGCGAAGAGTTTACCAAAAAACAAATAGATATTATTAAGGGTTATGAAAGTATAGGAGTAATGAGTACATGTACTTGTACACCTTATTTAATAGGTAATACTCCTTTATTACATGAACATGTCGCATGGAGTGAATCATCAGCAGTATGTTATGTTAATAGTGTAATTGGTGCAAAAAGTAACAGAGAAGGTGGACCTAGTGCATTACTTGCAGCTATTGTTGGTAGAACACCTTATTATGGAAATCATGTGACTGATAATAGAAAAGCCGATATGATATTCAATGTTGATTATGAATTTTCTACAGAAGCAGAAATTGGTGCATTAGGTTATCATGTTGGACAGATTGTTAACGATAAAAATCCATATTTCAGATTAAATAATAATCCTGGTCGTAATAATTTAAAAACATTGGGTGCTGCACTAGCTTCAAGTGGTGCTGTAAGTATTTATCACGTTGAGAACGTTACTCCTGAATCAGACTTTGCAAAAAATCATGATACTTTTAACGAAATAGAAGTCATTAATGTTGATGAAAAAATTATCAAAGAATCATTGGAAAGCTTAAGCACTACAGATAAAATACCTGACTTGGTATGTCTTGGTTGTCCACATGCTTCAATCAGTGAAATACAAAAAGTAGCACAACTTCTAAAAGGAAAAACTCTTAAAAAAGATTTATGGATTTGTACATCCAAAGCTATTAAAGCTATAAGTAAACAATGTGGATATTTAGATATTATAGAAGCTGCAGGTGGAAAAATAGTATCTGACACTTGTATGGTAGTAGCACCTGTTGAAGAGTTAGATTATGAAGTTATAGGAGTTAATTCAGCAAAAGCAGCAAATTATGTTCCAAATATGTGTAAATTAGATGTTGTCTATGACACAATTGAAAATTTAATTAACTTAATTTGTTAATAACCAAATATAATTACAATTTTGTAATTATAATATCTTTTTTTTATTTAAAACTATTTTTTGATTAATACTTAATACAATGATTTAACATACATTATATTAGTATGAATAATTTTATAGAACATGAATATTTAAACAAAGACACTATAGAAGGTAGACTTTATCAGCAAAATTTAGCTATGAGTGTTTTAAAAAAAGGAAACACTATGATTATTGCTCCTACAGCTATGGGAAAAACTGTTATTGCTGCATTGATATCTGCTGAAAGATTGAAAAACTATAAAAATAGTAAAATTCTTATTCTAGCACCAAGCAAACCTTTGACTTTACAACATGAAAAAAGTTTTACGACATTTTTAAACACTACTGTTGCTAGTTTAACTGGAAATGATAAACCTAGTGACAGAAAAAAACTTTGGAACGAAAATCAGGTTATATGTGCTACTCCACAAACTGTTGAATCAGATATTATATCAAGAGAATATGATTTTAAGGATGTTTCTCTAATAATATTTGATGAATGTCACCATGCTGTTGGATCTTACTCTTATGTGTACTTAGCACAAAAATACGTTCAACAAGCAACAAATCAGCTTATTTTAGGATTAACAGCTAGTCCAGGATGGGAAAAAAGCAAGATTAAGGAAGTTTCTAAAAATATTTATGTTAACGAAATTATTATTAAAAGCGAAGATGATCCAGATGTAGCACCTTACTTTAATCAAGTGCAAACCAAATGGATAAAGGTTAAATTAACTCCAGAATTACAAGAAATTAAAGATTTAATAGCTGAAACTCTTAAAATTAGATTGAAAACTCTAAAAAAATTAGGTATTATTGATTCCATAGCTAAACCTTCTAAGAAAGAGATTCTTGTAGAACAATCAAGATTACAACAGAAAATAGCTTCTTCAAGTATGCCTAAAAAAGAATATTTTACAGGTATTTCAATATTAACTGAAGTAATTAACATAATGCATTCACAGGAATTACTAGAAACTCAAAGTATCCGCACATTAAACAATTATTTCAACAAACTGGAAAAAAAGAAAACAAAGGCTTCAAAATCTTTAAAAAATGATTATAAATTCAATAAAGCAGTACTTTTAACTAGAAAATATTTAGATAAAGGTGTAGATCATCCAAAGATGATTCGATTAATGGAATTAATTCAGGAATTAATCAAACAGGAAAAAAATAATAAGATTATAGTTTTCAGTCAGTTTAGAGATACTACTAAAACAATTTATGAAAATTGTGAAAAACATAAAATAAAAGCTTTAAGATTTTATGGACAAGCATCAAGAGACAACGATAAGGGATTAAGTCAGAAAAAACAAATTGAAACAATAAATTCTTTTAAAAATGAAGATTATAATGTTTTAATATCAACTAGTGTTGCTGAAGAGGGTATTGATATACCTGCTGTTGATTACGTGATTCTTTACGAACCAGTACCTTCAGAAATTAGGATGATACAAAGAAAAGGTAGGACTGGACGAAAACATGAAGGTGAAATGTTTATTTTAATGACAAAAGGTACTCTTGATGAATCTTATTATTGGTCTAGTCAGAGAAAAGAAAGGGCTATGAGAAGTAATGTTTATAATTCATATAGAAAAGAAAATATTACTTTAGACAATCACGTTGCAAATAATGAAGATGTAACATCATATAATCCAAATTCAATAACAACAGAAGACAATGCTGAAGTTGAAATATATGTTGATTATCGAGAAAAAAATTCAAATATGATGAGAGAACTCGATAAAATCAACTGCAAAATAAATGTTAAATCCATGACTGTTGGTGACTATCAAATTACAGATGATATAATTATAGAAAGAAAAACTGTGGAGGATTTCAGTAAATCCATAACAGATAAAAGATTATATCAACAAGCAAAAGAATTGGTAAATAATTGTAGAAAACCATTGATGATTATTGAGGGAGAAAATATATATCATTCATTCCTTCATCCAAATGCGATTAGAGGTGCATTAACAGCTATTGCTATTGATTTCAGAATTCCAATAATTCAAACTCAAAACGAAACAGATACGGCATTTATGATTAAAAGAATTGCAATTAGGGAACAGGAAAAAGATAATAAAAAACCAGTTAGTGTTAGAACACAGACAAAACCTGTTACATTGCCTGAACAACAATTATTTATTACTGAAAGTTTGCCAGGAATTGGTCCTGTATCTGCAAAAAAATTATTGACACACTTCAAAACAGTAAAAAATATTGTCAATGCATCAAAAAAGGAATTGAAAGATGTTGAAGGTATAGGTGAAAAGACTGCAACCAATATTATTGATGTAACGAATAGAGAATTTAAAGAATAAATATTTAGAAAAAAATTCAATATAGTAATAGGGATAATATGAAAATAATAGTAGACCGTAAAAATAGAAAATATGTGGTACATGACAAGGAATTTCATACTGAAAAGGGTGTGATTCCTGAGGAAGATATTATAAATGCAAAGGTTGGAGATGTTCTTGAAACACATTTGGGAAAAAAATATACCGTTATTGAACCAAACATTAATGATTATATAGAATTGATGAAAAGAAATTGTTCTATAATATTACCACAAGATTTAGGATTAATAACTGGTTTTACAGGTATTGGTTATGGAAGTAAAATTGTTGAATCAGGAACTGGTGCTGGAAGTAGTCTACTATTTTTTGCAAACATAATAGGTCCTGAAGGTCATGTTTCCAGTTATGAAATAAGAGAAGATTTTGTAGAAATTATAAAAAATAACATTAATGGAACTGATTTTAATAATATTACATTATATAATCAGGATGTAACGGAAGGTTTTAAAGAAGAAGATAATAGTATTGATTTAGTGTTTTTAGATTTGCCGAAACCTTCTGAAGCTATAGAAGATGCATATAGAATTCTCAAAACGGGTGGTTTTATAGCAGTTTATACACCATATGTGGAACAATTTCAAATAGTCAACAAAGTTCTTGGCAAAACTGGTTTTAAACATATTACAATTAGGGAAGGTAATGTTAGAGAAATAGAAATAAAAAATAACAAAACAAGACCTAATAGTAGGATGGCAGGTCATACTGGATATATTACCTTTGCTAGAAAAATGTAAGTGAGATGATTGTGATGAGTTTTAATTTAAAAGATATTATTTCAATTAGAGATTTTACTAAAAATGATGTAGAGTACATATTAAAAAAAGCAGAAAAAATGGAACCTATTGCTAAAAGTGAAAAAATCTGTCATGATAAGGATGGTAAACTTTTAGGTGTTATGTTTTATGAACCATCAACTCGTACTAGATTATCTTTTGAAACTGCTATGAAAAGATTAGGTGGAGACGTGATAGGTTTTAGTCAAAAACAGGGAACCAGTGTACAAAAAGGTGAAGTATTATATGATACAGCTCAAGTTTTAGGACAATATGCTGATGCACTAGTTATTAGACATGATATGGAAGGTGCTGCTAGATTTATAGCAGATAAAGTGGATATACCTGTAATTAATGCTGGTGATGGTGCAGGTCAACATCCTAGTCAGACGTTATTGGATTTATACACTATAAAAAGGACTAGAAGTAATTTAAATAATTTAAAAATAGCATTAGTTGGTGATTTGAAATATGGACGTACTGTTCATAGTTTAGTATACGCACTTGCCATGTTTAATGTTGAAATGATATTTATTGCACCAGAAGAATTACAAATGCCTTCAGAAATAATAGATGACTTAATAAAAATGAACTGTAAATTCACAACAAAATCTACATTATTAGATAATCTTGATGATATTGATGTATTGTATATGACAAGAATTCAAAAGGAAAGATTCCCAGATCCTAAAGAATACTTAAAAGTTAAAGGTCAATACACTCTTAAAAAATCAAACATTGAAGGAACAGATATAATTTTAATGCATCCTTTACCAAGAGTTGATGAAATAGATTTTGATGTCGATATATTGGATAATGCAATGTACTTCAAACAGGCATTTTATGGAGTACCTGTTAGAATGGCTATATTAGATTCAGTAATAAAAAAATAATAAAAAAAAGAGAATTAATTTTTATATAATAAAGCTTTATCAATTAAATCAGTATCACATTGAAGAGTAATAATATTTGTTCTTCCTCTTCCTCTTCCCCTTGAAATAGTATTAGCAGAGATTAATCCTAACATTTCTAATTCGTTTATGAAATCAAATAATCGTCTATATGATACTTTGTCATTTTTAGCAAGATCTTGATATACTTCATATAATAATCCTGAAGTTATTTCTTTTTTCTTTTGAGTTAAAATAGTTATTGCTTCTAGAACTTTTTGTTGTTGTAATGGTAATGTCATTACGATATCGATTATTTTATTATGTTCTATACGATCTTTTGCTTCTTTAACATATTCTTCTAAAATAATATCAGACTCTTTTTCATCAGCAATTTCACCAGAAGTTTTTAATAAATCCAATGCATAACGTGCATCACCTTCTTCTTTAGCTGCTAATGCTGAACATAAACTTATAACACCATCAGATATAGCACCTTCATTAAATGATAATTTAGAACGTTCTTGTAAAATATCAACCAATTGTTGAGCATTATATGGTGGAAAAACAATTTCTCTATCTCTTAAACTACTTTTTACTTTAGGTTTTATAAAACGCTTAAAATCAACATAATTACTGATTGATGTTATTGAAACATTATCTGTTCTAGTTAATGTGTATAAAATGTTATCCCCATCATTTTTAAGTATTACATCAATTTCATCTAAAATAACAATAAGAATTAAATTTTCACCTAATGAATTACTTTTAAATAAATTTCTGAAGGTGTTAACAACTTCAGCTTTAGTCCATCCTCTAAAAGGTACAGGTTTACCTAATAATTGACACAATTTAGCTAAAATTTGATATTCCGTATTGTAATCAGTACAACGAATATATTCAATTCTAATGTTTAAATTGTTTTGTTCTGCTACTTCTTCAAGTTGATTTTTAGCATATAAAGTAACAGCTGTTTTTCCAGTTCCTGTTTTACCATAAATTGTTATATCTTGAGGTGTAATGTTACTTAATGCTTCAACCCAATATTTAGCAATTGATGTTATTTTTTCGTCCCTGTGTGGTAAAGTTTCTGGAATGAAACGATGATCTAAGTACTCTTTAGATTTAAAAATTGTCGGTTTTTCTTTCATTACATTAAATATATTCATAAAAATCTCTCTTTAGTTATATTTCAATTAAAAATATAATTGTAATAATAATATTTCAAGTGAAAAATAAATAATATTATTTTAGTTATAATAATATAAAAACCTTTAGAGAGAGGGACGTATATTGCAAGTGTAAAATAAATAATGATACCCCTAACAATTTTGTTAAAACATAATATAATAAAGTTTTATAATAACATTAAATATAATAAAAAGATTTAATTAATTTTTAAATTAAAAATAAATAAAAAATATAAAATATGATAATAAAATAATAATAAAATAATAAATAAATAAAATAATAAAAATATATAATAAATATTATTTAAAATAAAGAAATAAAATATAATAATAAAAAAAATAAATGCATATTATATTATTATTATAATTTTTACATATTCTTCTTCTTTAAATTTTTATTCTATAAAAATATTTTATAAAGTAATACAATAATAATTTTAATTATTTTTTTATTACTATATATTTTAAATAATAATATTTTACACTTGAAATTTACCTTTATATTTTTTATTTTATTAAGACTTTTTTTAAATACACTTGAAATATATGTCTATTTATATTTATTTTTCAACTAAAAAATTTTACACTTGAAATATACCTCTGTTACTTTAATTTCAAAAATTGAAAAAAACATGTTACACTTGCAATATACGTCTCACTATTTAACTAACATTTATATATTATGCACTCTATTATATACTTTAAAAAATATAATTTAACATAATGACATATGAAACTATGATATACAGCATTTCAATTATTGTTATTTCAGTAATAATCGATATGATAATTGGTGAAGTTCCTAATAAATTTCATCCAGTTATTTTTATGGGAAATTTAATTGATAAATTAAAAAATTATTTGCCTAACACTAAATTTTCAGGTTTATTAATAATTTTGACTACAATATTTGTTTTTGCAACAATAAGTTTAATTTTATTGATAATATTTGCATATCTTAACATTTGGCTGTTTGTAATTTTTTCTTCAATTTTATTGTCTACGACGTTTTCAATAAATTTCCTTATTGATTCTGTTCGTAATATCCAATATGATCTTGAAGAAGACATTGAAAAAGCAAGAAAATCAATGTCATATTTAGTAAGTAGAAATACTTCTGAATTAACGGAATCCAGAATAACTTCAGCTGCAATAGAAACTTTAACTGAAAACATTACTGACAGTATATTTTCTCCTTTATTTTATACAACAATTTTTTCTTTGTTGTTTGGTATTATCGCAGGAATTATTGCAGCAGTCATATATAGAGTTTCAAATACTATGGATGCAATGTTGGGATATAAAACAAAGGAATTGATTAATATAGGGTGTTATCCTGCAAAATTAGATGACTTATTAAATTATATTCCTGCACGTATAACTGGTTATTATGTTGTATTAGCATCATTTATATTACAATATGATTACAAACAATCCTATGATGTAATGAAAAAATTCGCTTTGAAAACACCTAGCCCCAACAGTGGTTATCCTATGGCTGCTACAGCAGGTGCATTAAATATCACTCTAATCAAGGAAGGTGTTTATGAATTGGGCTACGGAAAAGATGAATTAAATAAGGAAAAGATATCCGAAGCAATTAACATAACAAAAGTAACTTCATTACTATTTATTTTAACAATAGTTGTGATTTATTTTATTGTCATGTTTTTAATATTATAATAAAGGTTTTTAAAATGAATATTGCAATATTATCAGTTACTAATCAGGGAAAAGAAATATCTAATATTTTATATGATAATTTAAAGGATAATCCTTTAATTTTAAATGTCACTCAGTTTCATAAAAATATTATTAGTACTATAAATGACATTTTTGATAAATATGATTGTATCATTGGAATAATGGCTTCAGGAATTATGATTAGATCAATAGCACCTCATGTTAATTCTAAATTATCAGATCCAGCAGTTTTACTTATTGATGATAATGCAAATTTTGTTATTAGTTTATTAAGTGGACATTTTGGTGGTGCAAATGATTTAACAATTAAAATTGCCGATATTCTTAATTCCACACCCGTTATCACAACTTCAACAGATGTTAATAATAAAACAGGTATAGATTCTATTGCAAAGCGATATTATTGTTCTTTGGAAAATCCTAAAAATATCAAATATATAAATAGGGCATTGATTAATAATCAGAAAGTTGATTTATATTTACCTTCCAAATATTCATTTATCTTAGATGAAAATGTGGAAAAGTCATATGAAATTTATTTTGATGATAATCTTGACTCAATTAAATCAGTTATAGACAATCATGAAGTAATTTTAAGACCTAAACAGATGGTTATGGGAATTGGTGCCAGAAAAGATATTTTAACCAGTAAAGTGGAAAATGCCATTAATCAGGCTTGTAATATTCTTGAAATTCCTGTTTCAAGAATTGACTTTTTTGCAACTGCTGATGTTAAGGAAAATGAAAAGGGTATTGTTGAAAATGTCAATAGACTAAATAAGAAATTGAAAATTATTCCAATGACTCAAATTAAATCTTATCAAAATGATGAATGTTCAAAATCAGATTTTGTAATGAAACAATTTGGTGTCAGAGGTGTTTGTGAACCCACTGCACTTATTGCCAATGGTGATAATTCACATTTGATTTTTAAAAAGACTGCATACGATGGTGTAACAATAGCTGTAAGTCTCAAAAAATAGAATTTTACACTAGAAATCTATGTCTTTTTTTTATTTTTATTAAAGTATTTTTTATTATTTTTATTTTCAACGATTTTTATGTCATCAATTTTTTATAATATGTTTTACATAAATATTATAATATTATATACTAATTTGAAATAATAATTTTTTTAATTTACAACTTTAACTATTAACTATTAATTTTTAAAAAAAGGGAGTGTATATTATGTCAGACATTATGAATAATGAAGAAATTTTTGCAAATTGTACTGAAATATTATCACAAATAATAAATGATAATAGCGTACCAAGAAACATAAGAAAAGCTGCTGAAGATTCAACAGTTCTTTTAGCAAAAGAAGATGATGAACCAACAATTAAGGCAAGTACAGTAATATCAATTTTAGATGATATCAGTAATGATCCTAACATTCCAATTCACGCAAGAATTTTAATTTGGAACATTTTAAGTGAATTAGAAGCAGTTAAAGATTAAGTACATGTGTAATATATTGAGTTTTAGCTATACCTTCTACATATTCACAAAGAAGTGTAGCTTCATCAATATTTTTACCAATAGTAATTAACCCATGGTCTTTCAATAAGACTTTATCCTCATTTTTCAATGCATCACTTGCATATTTAGCTAATTTTTTACTTCCTGGCGGATAATAATCAACTTCAGCAATATATTCACCAGTAATTTCACCAAAGCCTTCCAATTGTCGTAATTTTTTATCACTGAATGCAAAAGCTGTTGCATATGGTGAATGTACATGGACAACACTATTTACATCAGGTCTCTTTTGATATACATAAATATGTAAATTTGTTTCCATAGATGGAATTTTATCACTTGAAGAAACGTAACTCAAGTCATTAATGTTTACTTTTAGAATATCTTCATATTTCAGAGTTTTAAAATCTGTACCTGAAGCGGTTATATACATAAAATTCTTACTTTCATCAAGTATACTTATATTTCCAGCTTTACCTAGAATCATTTCCTTATCATAAATATGATGAGCTGTTTTTATTATTTTTTCAATAATGTCATTATCCATTTTATCACCATTTTTAATCATTCGTAAAGTCTAATAACTGCATAGTTCCTCTTTTAATTACAGGTACCTGACCATAAGTTGGAACAATATTATATATTTTCTGGAATTCTGTCTGTTTCTGGAATGTTCCTGAGTTTAACATGTGTATTCCCTTATATTTTACATGTGAATTAATATGAACATGCCCCGTATGGAGTATGTCAGGAACTTCATCCATAACCATATAATCTTCAAATTCACTTGCTAATGGAGTTCTTTCACCATAAATAGGTGCTAAATGTCTTTTTTCCAGTAATAATTTCATTATTTTATCAGTATCTGCATGAGTATAACCATTCAAAGCCATAACAATATCATCAAAGCTTCTTCCATGGTAAACTTGAACGTTTATGTTATCTAATTTTATCATGGATGGATTACTTACCATTTCAACATTTTTTTGATGACATAATTCTTTCGCATATTTTTCAGTCAATGCAGGTTGTGGCTCAGCTAATCTTGTTGCATCGTGGTTTCCGGGAGATATAATTATAGGAATATCAGTAACATCTCCCAAAAGTCTAGCAGCTTCATCATACTGTTCGTATATATCCTTGATTTTTAATTCTTTTTCCTGATTAGGATATACTCCAATACCATCTACAAGATCTCCACCAATTATTAAATATTTAACGTCATTAGCTAAATCCTGTTGTTCTTCTGTTCCATAATTACCGTTTAACCATTTGATAAACTTATTGAATGCTTCTTCATCAAACTGTTTACTACCTATATGTACATCTGAAATGAATACTACAGAAAAGTCCATAGGTTTATCAACAATCCTTCTTTGAATGCTTGGATGTGCAATTTCATCTGCACGAATCAGGTTTCCATTTGTACTTCCAGTAATTCCAATAACTTCATCTTTTACGATTGTTTGGCTGCTTTCTAATAGATCTTCATTGTCTTTTAGTACTATTACGCTTCCAGTTCCTGTCTGATCTTCTATTTCTATGATTTTATGCCCATTTTTTGTATTATTTATACTGTTTACTATGCCAATCACGTGAAGATTATCAATATTTGTCTTTGTGTTTTTTAAATCTTCCACTTTATTAAATTCCGGATTTTCCTGGATAATTTTTTTAAGCTTTTCAAATCTGCTATTGAAATATTTGTTTAAATCTTTGATATCACCATCAGTATATGATTTATTAGTGACATCCATTGTTATTTCGTAAGGTGTTTCTTGATTTTTACGTATTTCTCTTGTTTTAGGATTTTCTATAATGGATTCATGTATACGTTGTCTTTCATGTTTTTGATATTCTCTTATAGTTTTGGTGGTAATTATATATTGATCATTATTATTTTGTTCAATATATTCTATCAATTCATTTATTAAATAATCAGTATCATTATTTGCTTTAATTTCAGCATATGCATTATTATTTAATAATAGATTAACCTCTTGGAATTTTTTAATAATATCACTGGACATAAAAATCAACTTTACTTTTTTTATATTAATTTATTTATTTTTGATAAGGTTTAAAAATATGTATATATTATAATCTACTTAAAAATATATAGAATATATATTTTAATAATTAGGAAAAATTAGAAGGTGAATTATGTCAAGAATATTAAAAATACTATTGTTTATAATAGGTATTGTTCTATTTTTTGAAATAGGATTATTTGCATCTTATACTCTCATATCATCTGAACCAATAAATCCTTTAGATTTATTATCAATTCAATTAGATGAAGGTTCTGATTTAGTTTCTTCAGTTACTGGTGAAAAAAAGTTAAATGATCAAGATACGTTAAATATAACCAATGATGAAAGTGTAGCTTTAGTATTAAATAATTTAACTAACTTAAGCGTTAACCTGAATTCGGTATCGGCGAAAATATCTAATGATGATACAGGAAATCAAACAATCACAATCACTGCATTAGCGACAAAAGATACTCAAATTACTTCTGGAGGATATATACAAATTTTACCTGAACAAACTTATAGTGTTACGGCTACAGCAGTTGGTGAAGTATATTCATCTGGGAAAGTAAAGGTTAATACAACTTCAATCGCACTTAAAGAAAGAATAGTGTTGTATAATCAAAATAGCAATTCAGGTCAATCATTTGAAAATTTAATGAATTATGCAGATAACAATACAACAAATGATAATGTAACACCTAATTCAACCAATCAACAAAAAACAAGAGCATAATTTCACTCATTCCCTCTTTTTTTTAAATTTTACTTTATTTTTATTTTGGATTTTTAAAATCAATATATAAATATAATAAATAATACATTATAATTCATAGATAATAATACTAAACAAATCTTATTTTATTAATTAATGTTTTATTGAGTATTATTAATAAGTTATAATTTTATTAGGGGACTAATTAATGATAAGTTTAATAGGAATCGGATCTAAGAGAGAACATATGACTCTCAAAGCAGCAGATAAAATTAAAGAAGCTGATGTAATAATCGCATATCACCCTTATCTTGAACATATACAAGATTTATTGGAAGGTAAAGAAGTTATGAGTAGAGGTATGGGAGATGAAATGGAAAGAGTAGAACTTGCAATAGAACTTGAAAAAGAAGGAAAAAAAGTTGCAATAATTAGTTCAGGAGATCCTGGAATATATGGTATGGCTAATGTATATTTCCAAATTATTGATAAATACAGTGATTTGGAGTTTGAAGTAATACCTGGAGTAACAGCAGCAACCTATTCAGCAAGTGCATTAGGAGCACCTTTACATGACCTTGCAATAATCAGTCTAAGTGATTTATTGACTCCTTTAGAAGAAATTCAAAGAAAAATTAAACATGCTGCAATAGCTGATTTAGTAATAGCATTCTACAATCCAAAAAGTAAAACCAGAACAATACCATTTGAAACTGCATGTGATATATTAGTTGAAAACAGAAATCCTGAAACACCAGTAGGTATCGTAAAAACAGAAGGTACTGATACAATTACTCAAATCTGCAAACTTAAAGAATTAAGGAATCAGGACATTCACATGTCTACTACAATCATAGTAGGTAACTCAATGACCTATGTCAAAAAAGGTAAAATGATTACTCCACGTGGATATAAAATGTCTGCAAAATTACCTGAACAAACAGAAGAGTTCTATGAAAGATTCTTTAACGGAGATATACAACTAGGACAAAACACAGATTGTGAATATTTCCCATGTCATAATGATGAAGAAAGTTGTACATTCTGTTACTGTCCATTTTATCCATGTGCCGACGGATCAACAGGTGGGAAATGGATAGAAAACAAAAACATATGGAACTGTAAGGACTGTAACTGGGTTCACAAAAATGCAGTTGTTGATGAAATCCTTGATTATATAAAAGAAAATATCAAGTCCATGGAAGATTTTGATACTAAAAAGAAAGAATTACTTAAATTAAGAAGGGCAACAATTTACAAAACAAGAGATTTAAATTATAATCGTAATTATGATTTAGGTGAAGAATAATTATTTTAACTAATTATTCCATTTTTTTTTATTAATTTTTTTACACTTGCAATATACGTCTACTTTTTTCATGATTTAATTTTTACTAAAGAGTTAATCTTGTCAAATACACTTTCTACATCTTTTTTATCATAGATTAATTTTATTGCATTAGTTGGACAGTTATTGCTACATTGACCACAACCTATACAAATATCTTCATCAATCACTGCCTTACTGTTTTCTATTTTAATACATTTTGCAAAGCACACTTCCTGACATTTTCCACAGCCTACACAATCGTCAACATCCAGTTGTATAGATACACCTGGAAGTTTGTAGAAATCATTCTGTATGGTATCACTTAAGTCAGGATATACCCTCCAAAGACAACAACATGGACAGCAGTTGCATACAGTCAACAGTTCTTCGTTAGGTCCGACACCCATCCAAACAGAATCCATTTTATTTCTGCCCATAATATGAATAAGACCAGCTTCTGCACACTTATCAATATGTTCAATAGCCTCTTGTCTTGTAACTTCTCTGCAATGTCTTCTAGATATCTTTCTTGTAGTTTTTCCCATGAATATGCAACCTAAGTCTCTTGGATAGTTAGTACATTCGGTAGAATTCCTACATAAACATTTGTTCATAATTACAATATCATCAGCTTCATTAATGACACTTTTAATGATATCACTAGGCATTACAATCATATCTGGTTTGGATATATCATAATCCATTATAATTGTTTGAGAAGAAATATTCTTGACACTTTGATTGCTAGGTATAAAATATGTTCCATCATGTTCAAACAATGTCTTTTTAACTATTTTATCAACTTTTTTAGATTTTCTGGTCCAACCTGCTACCATAAATCTAAGATGGAATATTCTCTTAACTAAAGCAATACTAAAATCAATATATTGTATTCTTCTCATATTAATGCACTTTTTAATAAAAAATTGAAGTTGAATTAAAATTCAACATTCATGTTTGCTTCATATACAGTAACTGCAGCTCCTTTCATGGTTGCTGTCAAATATTCTGTGTGATCTGTAATGGTTATATCCAGGTCACCACCGGATAAATGAGCATGTACTTTTTCATTGAGTAAACCCATTTTATAACCCAATAATACACAGCTTGTCGTACCGGTTCCACAGGCAAATGTAAACCCGGCACCACGTTCCCATGTCAAAATATTTATTTCTTCAGGAGTTTCAATATTTACAAAGTGAACATTCACCTTTTCAGGGAATGCTTCATGTGTTTCAATACGAGGACCATAATAATCTAAATCGATATCCTCAATATTGGTATCAGTAAAACATACAGCATGTGGATTTCCAACGCTGACTGAACTCATTTTGATTTTTTCACCTTCAATATCGATGTCTTCATCAATGAATTCTTCAGTATTACCACTAGGAGTTATTGCCGGAATTTCTTCAGGTTTGAAGTATCCTTTACCCATATCTATTTCAATGCTTGTAACAACATTGTCTTCAACTGTAAGTCTTGCTTCTTTAACATCTTCCATGGTTTCAATTTGCATGGTTTCCTTTTTAACAATATTCTTGTCAAAAACGTATTTGGCCAAGCAACGGATACCATTTCCACACATTTCAGCTTCACTACCGTCACTGTTGAAAATACGGAATCGTACATCAGCTTTATCTGATTTACATGCAAAAATTACACCATCAGCTCCAACATTAAATCTTCTTGTTGAAATTTCTTCACTAATTTTATTTTTGTATTCTTCAGGTATAACTTCTTCACTTGTTTCATTGATAACAATATAATCATTACCAAGAGCATGCATTTTAGTAAATTTTATTTCAATACTCATTTTAATAACCTTGTTGGAATTTTTTGACCGTTGAATAAGTCACTGAACTCTTCTCTTCTTCTTATGACATCAACTTCACTTTTATTAACCAATATTTCAGCAGGTCTAGGTCTTGAATTGTATTGTGAAGCCATACTGAATGCATAAGCTCCAGCATTCAATATTGCAAGAAGGTCTCCTTCTTCAAGTTTAGGCATTGGTCTATCTCTAGCGAATAAGTCTCCACTTTCACATAAGTTTCCTGCAATGTCGATTTCTTCAACATTTTCTTCGTTCATTTTGTTTGCTACGACAATATGGTGGTATGATCCATACATTGTTGGTCTTTGTAATGTTCCAAATCCACAATCCACACCTGCAAATTTACGGTAACTTTCTTTAATAGTGTTAACTCTTGTTAATAATACTTCAGAGTTTCCTACTAGGAATCTTCCAGGTTCTATGTAGAATGATGGACTTTCCATATCATATTCTTCAAGTTTTGATTTGAATAAATTTATAATATCAGTTGTGAATGTTTCAAGATCCAATTCTTCTTCTTCCGGTTCGTAAGGAATACCAAATCCTCCACCAAAATCTAAGAATTTAAAGTCGACACCTACTTCTTGATGAACTTTACCTGCTATATCCATCATTGTTTCAACTGCTAACATAAATGGTTCAGATTCTAAAATTTCAGAACCTATATGTGAGTGCATACCAATAGGTTTGAATCCTAAGTCAATTGCTTTTTGGTAAACTTCAACAGCTTCATCTTCTCTTATTCCAAATTTACTTTTTGGACCACCAGTAATACAGTGTTCATGATGACCTGCTTCAACCATTGGATTTACTCTTATAGATATTTCTTTCCCTTCAGTTCCTTCAATAGTACTTAATCTTTCTAATGCAGAAATACTATCAAGGTTTAAAGTAACTCCTGTTTTATGAGCATATTCTAATTCTTCTGTTGTAACATTGTTTCCAGTGAAAACTATTCTATCTGGTGTAAATCCTGCAAGTAAAGCAGTATATATTTCACCAGGTGATACTGCATCAATATAACTTCCTTCATCTTCCAATATTTTCATCACAGCTAAACTTGTGTTTGCTTTTGCTGCATAGCACATGTGAAGGTCTTCATATTTACTACTGAATGCATTGTATAATTTATTATAATTACTTCTAACTTTTTCTTCATCAATCACATATAATGGAGTTTTAAATTCTTCTGCTAAATCATTAGCGTCAACATCACCAATAAATAGATGATCATTTTCTATTTTTAAATTAAAATCATATGGCATATTATTGATTCCTATTATAATTTATCTAAAAAAAAGTTATATCTTAACAATATATACTCAAAAAAAGTTCTTTTTTAATAATATGATTTTTATAATTAATATATTTATCTTATTTTTTGTATTAATAATTGAAAATATTTATAATATATTAGAAAAAATAGATTAAAATTTTTAAAAAACGAGCCCGAGGGGATTTGAACCCCCGATCTTGGGATCCGAAGTCCCACGTCATAATCCTGACTAGACTACGAGCCCTTTGTATGTGGAATATAAATTTAACAAAATTAACTTTTTCAAGTCAATATATATTATCTTTGAACTTATATATTTATTTTAGTATTTTTATTATTGCAAATTCAAAGTATATTTATGTTTTTTTAACTTTTTTTTAGTATTATTTTTTTTAGGATATGTTTTAAAAAAATCATATCATGTTATTTCCACAAGTTAATAAACATTATTAGTCATAATGAATATAATATATATATTATATAATGTTGAAAAATTATAAATTTATTTTATGTTTCAATAACCAAATTTTAATTATTTTTATTATAAGGATATGATTTTATGAGAAGTGACAATATTAAAAAAGGAATTAATAGGACATCTCATCGTTCACTATTACGTGCATGTGGATTAAATGATGAAGATATGGAAAAACCTTTTATAGGAATAGCAAATAGTTATACTGATATAGTACCTGGACATATACACTTAAAAGACTTAGTACAAGAAGTTAAAGAAGTAATAAGAGCTGAAGGTGGAGTTCCATTTGAATTTAACACAATGGCTGTTTGTGATGGAATAGCAATGAACCATGAAGGTATGTACTTTTCATTACCATCAAGAGAAATCATTGCTAATACTGTTGAAAGTATGGCAATGGCTCATCAATTTGATGCATTAATATGTATGCCATCATGTGATAAAGTAGTACCTGGAATGTTAATGGCAGCTGCTAGATTAGATATTCCAACAATTTTCATTACTGGTGGTCCAATGATGCCTGGAAAATTCCATGGTGAAATTGTTGATTTTATTAATGTAACAGAAGCAGTAGGAGCAGCTCAATCTGGAAAAATGTCTGAAGAAGATTTATATGAACTTGAAAGATGTGCTTGCCCTGGTGCTGGTTCTTGTGCAGGTTTATTTACTGCAAACACAATGGCATGTTTAACTGAAACTCTTGGTATGAGTTTACCTGGCTGTGCAACAGCTCACGCAGTAAGTGATAAAAAAGTTGAAATGGCTAGAAAATCTGCAAAAGCTATTTTCAATCTCATTGAAAAAGATATTAAACCATCTGATGTAATGACTCAGGAATCATTTGAAAATGCTATTATAGTTGATTTAGCATTAGGTGGATCAACAAATACAACATTACACATACCCGCTATAGCACATGAAGTGGGTGGATTAGATGTTAGTATAGACTTATTTGATAAATTAAGTCATGAAGTTCCATATATCTGTAGTATCAGACCTGGTGGGAACAACAGAATGATTGATGTTGATAATGCAGGTGGAATACCAGCTGTTATGAAAAACTTAGAAACATTATTACACACAGATTGTGTAACCTGTACTTCAAAAACTGTTGAAGAAAACTTAACAGAAGTAACAGATATTGATTATGATGTAATTCATACTATTGACAGCCCAGTAAGAAATGAAGGTGGAATAGCAGTATTGTATGGTAATATTGCACCAAATGGTTCTGTAATTAAACAAGGAGCAGTAAATGAAGATATGCTTATTCACTCAGGACCATGTAAAGTATATAATTCTGAAGAGGAATGTGTAACTGCTATTGAAAATGATGAAATTGTTGATGGAGATGTAGTTGTAATTAGATATGAAGGACCTAAAGGTGGACCTGGTATGCGTGAAATGCTTAATCCAACAGCAGCAATTATGGGAAGAGAACTATTCCACGTAGCTCTTATTACTGATGGTAGATTCTCTGGTGGAAGTAGAGGCCCATGTATAGGACATATATCTCCAGAAGCTGCAGAAGGTGGACCAATAGCAGCTATTGAAAATGGTGATATAGTATCCATCAATGTTAAAGAAAGAAGTATTAAATTAGAATTAACAGATGAAGAAATTCAAGAAAGATTATCCAAAGTAAAACCTGTTGAAAGAAATCTTAAAGGATGGTTAAGACAGTACCAACAATTAGCTACTTCAGCTGATAAAGGTGGAGTATTGAAATAGGTTTTTTTTAACAATTAATAATTGAGGGGGTGAATTCTTGTCAAAAAAACGTAAAAATCGTCAAAAAAAGAAAAAACAACTAGAACAAGAGAATAAACAAAAATCTAACACAAACTTATACAAGGAAATACTCAGTTATGCGGCTATATTAATACTTGCAGTTATATTATCTGCACATCTCAATGTTGTAGTTTCTGGAAGTATGGAACCAGCATTTTATAGAGGAGATATAGTTGCTACAGAAAATGTAAACACATATGGTATACAAGAATTTAACCCATATACTGATGTAAAGGTTGGCGATGTAGTAGTTTATGATGCTATGTGGTATTCAGAACCTGTTATACATAGAGTAATAGATATTCAACAAATAAATGGTTCTCAGTATTATATTATTAAGGGAGATAATAATGATGTACAAGATCCGTACCCTGTATCACCAGAACAAGTCAAGTCTAAAGTTTTAAAGATAGGTGATTCATTGGTTATCATTCCTAAGTTGGGGTATGTGACTTTATTGTTTAGAGGATTATAAGGAGGAGAATAATGTATTCAAAATTAAAGAAGGAAATCAGAGAATGTATAGAAGAAGCTTTGACAAAATTAAGAGTTAAGATAGATGAAGAAATTACGCTTGAAGAACCACCTACTCCTGAAATGGGTGATATTTCAAGTAATATTGCTTTTTCATTAGCAGGAAAATTAAAAAAATCACCTGTTGAAATTGCTGAAGATATTAAAAATAATATTAAATTACCTTTATACTTTGAAAAAGTAGAAACTAAAGGTCCATACATAAATTTCTTTATCAATTATAAGCTATTTTCTACAAAAATGGTAAATTATATTGATAAAAGATATGGTGAGTTACCTGAAAAGGAAGAAACAATACTATTGGAACATACATCAGCAAATCCTAACGGTCCTTTACATGTTGGACACTTAAGAAACGCTATTTTGGGAGATTCTTTAAAAAGAGTTCTTCAACATGCAGGTTATAAAGTTGAATCACAATACTATGTAAATGATATGGGTCGTCAAATTGCAATTATTGTATGGGGTATGAATAAGTTTGGTTTCGAATTTGATGAAGATAAAAAAATTGACCATGCTGTTGGAGAGGTTTACTTCCAATGTAACCAAAAATTAGAGAAAAAGCCAGAATACAATGAAGAAATTGATGACATTTTACACAGATATGAAGAGGGTAATGATCAAAAATTAATAGATTCTTTTGAACTAGTTGTAGAAAATTGTCTTGATGGTATTAAAGGAACATTAAAAGATTTAAACATTAAAATGAATCTGTTTAAATGGGAAAGTACTTTCTTAAGAAATGGTTCTGTAGATGATGTATTGGAAAAATTGCAACCCTTCACAATAAAAAGAGATATATTATACTTACCATTAGAAAATTATGATGTTGATAAAGAATTAGTTCTTAGAAGGTCAAATGGAACTAGTTTATATGCTACTAGAGATTTAGCTTACCACCAATACAAAACCAAAAATAGTGATATTTCATTAGATATTCTAGGTGCTGATCATAAACTGGCTGCAAAACAATTAAGTTTAGCACTTGAATTGTCAGGTAACAGAGCTCCTGAAGTTGTATTTTATGAATTTATTAATTTACCTGAAGGATCCATGTCCACAAGAAAAGGTGTATTTATATCAGTAGATGAATTCATTGAACAAGCAACACAACATGCAAAAGATGAATTGCTTAGTCGTGATTTAGAATTATCTGATAAAGAAATGGATGACGTTGCAAGAATAATTGGTGTTGGTTCTGTAAGATTCTTCATTAATCAAATTTCTCCAGAAAAACCAATTACATTTAAATGGGAAGAAGCACTTAACTTTGAAAGAGGTTGTGCATCAATTCAATATGCTCATGCCAGAGCATGTAAACTATTATCCAAATCTGAATTTGATGAATATATTGATGTTAAATGTGATTATGAATTAGAAGATGAAGAAAAAATATTAATTAAAGAATTATCAAGATTTACAGAAATCATTAGACAATCTGCATCAGAAAGAAGAGTTCACCATTTAACAGAATATACTTCAAGTTTATCAAAAGCATTTAACAAATTTTATAAAACTCAACAGGTTATTGGTTCTGAACATGAACAGTTTAGATTAAAATTAGTTGATGCTTCAAGAATTACTCTTAAAAATTCATTAAAACTTTTAGGTATTAAAGCACCTGAATTCATGTAATTTCTCTAATTACATATCCTTATTTTTTTTATTTATACCATTTTTTTATTAAAACAAGTTAATTTTAATTCTATTTATTTTTATAATAATTTTAATATAATATGAATAATATAAATATTAATGAATTAAGATTTAGTAATTTATTTTATATTTTAATAGATTTCATTTTATGAATGATTATTAAGAACCATTTTTGGAGGAATAATTTAAATGCGAACGTTAATGATACATTCAGATTATTTACGTTATAAAACTAGAAGTAAAACTAAATTAGCTGAAGATATTGAAGATGAAAAAAGAGCTAGTGGTGTAGATAATGCATTAGTAGCTTTTATTGCAGTTGAAAAGGAAGATGAAGAAAATCCTGAATTAATAATTAAGAAAGCAGTTAAAGAAATTTTAAGTGTTCAAAACAAAGTTAATGCAGATAATATAGTTGTATATCCATATGCACACTTAAGTTCTTCATTATCAAATCCGGATGTTGCTACACACATCTTAAAAGGTATTGAAGTTGAACTAGTAGATAATAATGAAGCAGTTCTCAGAGTGCCATTTGGATGGTATAAATCATTTGAATTATCTTGTAAAGGACATCCATTATCAGAATTGTCCAGAACCATAACTACAGAAGCTGAAGAAGTTGAAAGTGAAGAGGAAGTTGAAGAATCTGAACCATCACAATTCTTTATATTAGAAGAAGATGGTGAAAAATACGATGTTGATGATTACAATTATGAAAATAAAACATTAAAACAATTAGTAAATCATGAACAAGGAGTATCTCATGAAGATTCAGGTAAACAACCTCCTCATGTAAAATTAATGAAAGAAAAGGAATTAGCAAGTAACGAACCATCAGCAGATGTAGGTCACATCAGATGGTATCCTAAAGGAAAATTAGTTAAAGATTTACTTGGAGATTACGTATATAATCTTGTTACAGAAAGAGGCGCAATGCCTGTAGATACACCAGTTATGTATGATTTAGCTGATCCAGCTATCAGAGAACATGCAGCTAAATTTGGTGAAAGACAGTACAGATTAAAAACAAAACACAGAGAATTGATGCTAAGATTTGCCTGTTGTTTTGGTGCATTCAGAATAATGGCAGATTCCTTCTTAACATGGAAAAACATGCCTGTGGGAATTTATGAACTTTCACAATTAAGTTTCAGATTTGAAAGACAAGGGGAAGTTGTGGGACTTAAAAGATTGAGAGCATTCACAATGCCTGATTTCCACAGTGTTTGTTTAAATGATGAACACGCAAAAGAAATATTTGCAAGTCAAGTGGACATGTGTGCTCAAACTGAACGTGACCTCGATGTACATTACGAAGTTGCATTCCGTGTAACAAAAGAATTCTTAGCTGAAAATGAAGATTGGGTAAAAGAAGTTGTAAGAGATCACATTAAAAAACCAGTTGTTCTTGAAGTAATTCCAAAAATGAAACATTACTGGAATGCTAAAGTAGACTTTGCAGCAATTGATGATCTTGGTAGACCAATTGAAAATCCAACAGTACAAATGGATATTCAAAGTGCTAGAAGATTTGGTATTACATATCTTGATGAAAATGAAGAACAACAATATCCAACAATTTTACACTGTAGTCCAACTGGAAGTTTAGAAAGAGTAATTTGTAGTTTACTCGAGAAAACTTCAACAGATAAAGGTTCTAAACCATCATTACCTTTATGGTTAGCACCAACACAAGTAAGGATTATACCTGTTACAGATAATCACCTTGAATATGCTGAAAAAGTATATCAACAAATCAAAGATTTAGATGTAAGAGTAGATATTGATGATACTCCTGAACGTGTAGGTAAAAAAATCAGAAATGCAGGTAAAGAATGGATACCATACACAATTGTTGTAGGTGACAATGAAGTAGAAAATGATTCTATTACAATCAATAGACGTATGGATGATACTAAAGAAGAAGTTTCAATTGAACAATTAGCTGATGAAATCCATGAATTAACCAAAGGATTACCATTCAGACAATTACCTTTACCATACAAAGTATCTAAACGTGTTAAATTTTAATTAATGTTAATTCATTAATTATTCCTCTTTTTTTTAGATTTTTATTTAAATATTTGTATTTTTAAATTATCTTAAACTTCTTTAATTATAACTTATAACTTATTACTTTTACTATTATAACTTATAAATATTACTTATTATAAATTATTTAATATAAGATTTGATATTTAGTTTAGAAAGGAGATTAAATGACGGAAATAATAACAATTTTGAATCAAAAAGGAGGTTGTGGAAAAACAACCACAGCCGTAAATCTAAGTGCAGCTTTAGCTGTTTTAGATAAAACAGTATTAATAATTGATATGGATCCACAAGGAAACGCAACAACAAGTTTAGGTATTCAAAAGAGTGAACTTGAAAACACAATCTATTCATTATTAACCGGAAAATGTTCTTTCCAAGAAGCAGTTTTAGAAACAGAAATACCTAATTTATATGCAGTTGCAAGTAATATTTCATTAAGTGGGGCAGAAATAGAATTAAGTAAAGAAATTGGTTATCCTTATATTTTAAGTGAAAAATTACACGAATATGAATTGGGATTTGATTATATAATTATAGATGCACCACCTTCCTTAGGAATATTAACATTAAATGCATTAGTTGCAACAGATTCTGTAATAATTCCAATACAATCAGAATTTTATGCTTTAGAAGGAATGTTGGATTTATTAGAAACAATCAACTTAGTGGAAACAAGATTAAAAAGTCCATGTCCTATTAAAGGTATTTTAATAACATTATATGATGGAAGGACAAGATTATCAAAAGATGTGTCTAAAAACGTTAAAGAATACTTTAAGGATACCGAATACATATTCAAAGAAAAAATTCCTAGAAATGTTAAATTAGCTGAAGCACCAAGCTATGGAAAACCTTGTATAACTTATGATACTGACTGTTCTGGAACAAAAGCATATATAAAATTAGCAAAAGAAATAATCAGTTTAGAAGGTGAATAATCATGTCAGATAATGCATTAGGTCGAGGATTAGATGCACTTATCAAGAAGCCATCAAAATCTAAAAAAACTAAGAAGGAAAATACAGTTAAAGAAGTAAAAGAAAAAAAGGCTGATTTTAATAATTCTTTTGCTTTGTCGGATGATAAAGTAGAACAAATTAAGGAAGAAGTTGGAAAAAATCCTAGAATAAGTTTATGGTCTGCAAAAAGTGCAGCATGTTTACGTTATCTCAAAAAAACGACACCAGAATTTAGTATTAGTAATGAAGCTTCAGATATTCTTGAAGAAGCTATAAAAAATAAATATCCTGAAATATGGAAATTATTTGAAGATTTATAATAATAGAAGATGAAAAACATGTTAAAAAAATCAAAATTTTTTATAATAGTTTTATTTTTAATATTATTATTTTTAAATGTAGCTTCTTCACATGAGATTATTGAATCAGACGAATCAAATATTTCCACAACAATTAATAAAGAATCAGAATATTCTTCAAGTACTAATAATATACTTAAAAAGGATAAGATATCAAATAATAAGAAGCAAACTAATGAAATAGAGGATATTAGTGATAAAGGAGAAGGTTGTTGCAGTACTATTATTCAAGGTTATAATAATGATAGTGCAATTTCTTTTAGAAGAGATGCTAAAAATACAGTTACACTAAATGTAAAGCATAATTCTTCTTTTGTGAAACAATATAAAGAAAATGGTTCATATTTTTTTCACGTTATTATCAATAAAAACGGTTGGTTGGTTGGGAATGGTGGAGCAGACAATGTTAATGTTAATAAAGCCATAGAATCTAATGCCATGTCCATGATTAACAATAACCAAATTTCGAAAACTACGATGAATAAAGTTTATAATCTGGAATCAAAACTTTCAGTTGGACATTTTGTCATAAAAGCACCTAACGGTACTTATAGTTTAATTATAAAAAATCAAAAAGGAACTTTTAAAGATTCAGGATTACTAAAGGCAGGACAATATTTGGTAGTTCCAAATAACTCTAAATATTTTTCAAAAGGTTCTTTAAAAATATCTGGTGATTCTAATAGTATAATTACATCTTCCAGAATGTTAGCTGCACGTGATAAATATGGAATATCAAGACGTGAAATAGTTACTTACTATTATAAAAACAATAATATAAATTCTACAGTTAAAGTCATGGCAACAAATGATAATGGTAAGTATGTGAATAGTAAAACAGCTAAATTAATTGATAGTATAAAGACAAATGATAAATCTTTTTCATCAAAGATAATACCTATTCTAGATAATGCAATAGATATTGATTTTATTAATTTCTTTATAAGAAAAGCTAAAACAATAGTCACCTCACCAAATATCTTGGTTAATGGTGGAAATGTTGAATTAAATGCATCAATTACGGATGAATTTGGTAAAAATGTTGATAAAGGTTTTGTTTCCTTTATATTAAATGATAAAACAATTAAAGATAAAAATGGTAAAGATATTTATGTTAATGTTACTAATGGAAAAGTTTCATTTAAATATTCAATTCCAACTATTTGGAATAAATTAAATTATACATATTATGTCAGGTACTATGTCAATTCTAAATATGAACAAAGTTTCGGAAATAAAGCAACAATAATTGTAGGAGATTTATTTAATTTAAACACTTCACATTCAGCTACAATGCTTTATAAAGGTAATTTAACTATTTCAACCAAAGTAAAATATAATCAGAATGGCTCATTAGTCACTGGAGGAAAAGTATTTTATAAGATTAATGGAAGAACTATTAGGAATTCACTTAATAACAGTATAATTATCAATGTATATGATGGTCAAGTAATATTTAACTGTAATTTTGACTCCAGATTCACAGCAAAAGAATATAATCTAACAACAATCTATGTAAATGGAAATTATAGAAAAGAAATAAACACATCTTTTACAGTTAATAAAATTCCTATAGATATCATTACTCCTAAAGTAAGTATACAAAAGGATTTTGTAACATTTACAGGAAAATTAGTTGATAATAATAATCAAATCATTAATTATAAATCTTATGCATGTATAAAAGTAAATGGAAAAACATTAAAGGAAAATGATAGTACCAGATTATTTAATATTACAAACGGAATAATTAATTTTAAATTTACGTTGCCTGGTAAATTATCGCTGGGAAATCATACTTTATCTATAGTTATACCAGAACTTCGTGAAACCTTAAGTTTAAGAAGCGATTATACTATTACTATAGTTTAAAATTCCATTCATTTTTTTTTATTTTTAAAAAGATTCTAACGTACTCTGATACGATCCACCTACTTTTACAAATATCTTACATTTCTTAATGTTAGCACCCAATTGTTGCAACTGTTTAAGGTTTGTTATTTTTTTCCCTTGACTTTGCATATGTCTTATTCTTCTGGCAGATTTTAATCCAATACCAGGTACTCTTATTAATTCTTTATATTTGGCAGTGTTAACGTCAAGTGGATACTTATCCATATTTTCTAATGCAATGGTGTATTTTGGATCATTAGCAGTATCTAAAAAGCCATTGTCATCTAAGATAATATCATCTAAGGTGTAGTTATACTGATTGAATAAGTATTCTGCTTGGTATAGTCTTCCTGTTCTTTTTGGATTATTGGCTTCGTGAGTTTCTAATGGAGTACCCTTTACGGGAGTAAAACTACTGAAGTAATTATATAGCACATCATATTTCTTAGTCAGATTATAAACCTGTTTCAGTATATCCTCATCATTTTCCTCATTTGCACCGACAATTATTTGAGTGGTGTGTCCGCTACTTGCCAGACTATGGTCTTTTCTATGTAAGTTATCAATCCAATCCAATCGTTTAAGAATATCCTTGTCATAATTTTTTGTACTTGATAAATCACTAAGCCCATCCTTGGTAGCAGCTTCAATGTTAATGCTTACCCTGTCAGCCAGTTGCATTGCGTGTTTAATATAATCTTTACTGCTTCCAGGAATAATTTTAAGATGAATATAACCCTTATAAGAATATTTGTTTCTTAAAATATGTGCTGCTTCTATCATTTCTTCCATTGTCGTATCAGCATCTTTTATTATACCTGAACTGAGAAATAAACCTTCCACCATATTGCTTTCATAGTATTTCATATATATTCTTGCAAGTGCTTCAGGACTTAGTCTGGCTCTCTGGTATTTGTGTTCTATACAGTTTGTACAATAGGCACAGTCATTGTTACATTGGTTGGTCATTAAGATTTTAAATAATGGTACATCCCTACTTCCAGCTTTTGCATGATAGATTCCATCTTTTATTTTATCAGTTTCCTCTAAAACATTATCAACATTGTAATTAACATAATTACATCTGTCATAATAAGCAGCATCTGACAATAACTGTAAATCTTTAAATGTACTCATTGTTTTAGCTCCAATTATTCAATAACTAATTATAATCTAAATAAGTATATATATTTTTTAATTTAATAATATAAATTAATTGGTAAAATTGAAATAACAGGAGGTAAACTTATGAGTATACTGTTAATTATAATACTAATAATCATCATTGTAATAGCATTTTTATTAGTCAAATATTATAATGATTTAGTAAATGGTAGAAATCATGTTGAAAATGCCTGGAGTCAAATTGATGTACAATTACAAAGACGTAACGATTTAATTCCAAATATAGTGGAAACAGTTAAAGGATATGCAAGTCATGAAAAAGATACATTTAATCAAGTAACACAGGCAAGAGCTAACATGGCAAATGCAACTACAGTACAGGAAGTAGCAGAAGCCGATACAATGCTTACTAGCGCATTAAAATCATTATTTGCTGTCAGTGAAGCATACCCTGAATTAAAAGCTAATCAAAACTTCATTGAATTACAACAAGAATTATCAGAAACAGAAGATAAAATATCTTATGCAAGACAATTCTACAACGATTCAGTTCTTAAATATAATAATTTATGTCAACAATTCCCTAGCAGTATTGTAGCAAGCTTATTCCACTTTGACAAAGCAGAATTCTTTGAAGCACAAGAAGGAACAAGAGCAGCACCTAAAGTACAATTTTAATTATTTTTATTTTTTATTTTTTTTTAAATAAATCATTAAATACTCTAATTCTAAAATATTTTTAAATTTTATTTTAGAATGAGGAGGTATAATTATGAACATAAAGAAGATAATTATTCTCTCTTTGTTATTAACGTTATTCTTAGCACCTATTTCATTAGCGGATGATGGAGATTATTATATTCCAACTGCAGATAAAGATATTTTAGTAAATGATGACGGATCTACGCAAATAACGGAAATAATAGATTATGAAATAGAAGGGAGTGTAAACGGTGTTTATAGGGACATTCCACATGCTAGTGACCAGTCAATAACTAACGTTTCGGTTGAAACACCAGGTTATTATAATACATTGGAAGTTATTGAAGAAAAGGGGAGAACCAGATTAAAAGTATGGCTCTACACTGATAAAAATAAGCAACATAAAACATATGATGCAAACGTTAAAGTTATTTATAAATACACTTTCAATAAAGGAGTAAAAATTTATAATGACATTGCTGAACTTCAGTATATGTCCTGGGGTAACGAATGGGACAGTGGAGTAGGTAACTTGGTTACAAGCATTCACATACCCGGAAGTCATGAAGGAACAGAATATTGGAACAACCCTGATGATTACGTGGTTTCAAGTAACTGGACAGATGACAATACACTTTCTACACAGATAGAAGGTATTGGTTCACGTACAACATTTGAACAGCGTATACTAATGCCTAAATCATATTTCAAAAGTTACGAAAATGCAAAAGTAATTAATATGGATGCAAAGGCAAAAATAGAAGCTGATCAACAGAAATATAAAGAAGACAGAGAATTTAAAAATACAATAATAGGAATTGTTTCCGGATTATTGGGAATTCTGATGATTATTCCGGCAGGAATATATGGATTGTTCGGTAGAGAACCAAAAATTGATTATCAAGCAGATTATGAATACGATTTACCCACTGATTCATCACCCATTGAAGTAAATTCCATAGTTAACGGTGATGTAGGTAGTATAACTGATGATGCCATGTATGCCACACTCCTTGATTTAATTGATAGAAAATTCTTCAAGGTAATTTCAAGCAGTGATGACGATACAGTACTTCGATTAGTTAATTCAGATACAAGTAACCTTAAAACATTTGAGAGATTATTAATAAATTTCGTATCCAAATTTGAAATAAATGGTGACATCTCCTTAAAGTCAATAGCAGATAATGGAGATCCATATGAGTTCAAGGATTTTAAAAATTCATGGATTGATGAAACTTCAAAAGAAGTACCGGACTCATTAATTAACAGATACTTTATAGACAAAGGATCAACTTTATTTAGTATATTGGCTTTTATATTATTGTTTTTAAGTATACTAGTATTCTTTGGAATTATATTCATTGAATTTGGTAATTATTACTGGATACTGCTTATATTATCATTATCAATGTTTGCTGAATCAATGATTATGTTTTTTATACCGAATTATGTTCCTGGTAGATGGACACCTGAAGGTAAAGAATATCATGATAAATGGGAAAATTTCAAAAATTATATAACTGATTTCAGTTTAATCAAAGAAAGACCTCCAGCTTCAATACAGGTTTGGGGAAAATATTTGGTATATGCTGCAGCATTGGGTTGTGCTGATGAAGTATCAGAAAACATGAAAAAATACTTTGATGTTGCAGGCGTATCGGAAGAATATTTCAACAGTTCTGATGCGGTAATGTTTGGATATTACGGTGGATTTATTCATTTAGATAATACATTCACAGCATTAACACCATCATCTGATTCTAGTTCCGGTGGAATTGGAAGCGTTGGAGGTGGAGGATTTGGTGGGGGTGGAGGTGGAACCTTCTAAAACTTTCACCAT
>SUTQ01000024.1:4130-20108 GCA_015062805.1 Methanosphaera stadtmanae | reverse complement strand
TAACTAAACACACCATTAGCATCCGTCCTAGCATAACCACTAACACCATTCACACTAACCAAAACAGCAGTCAACCTCAAAGGATTACCACTACTATCCTTAAAACTACCACCAATCACAACACTATCACTATAACTCACATCACCAATACGACCAACACTAATCACAGTAGATTTAGGAACTACATTAAATGAATTACTTGAACTATTGGATTTATATGCTGTATCTCCCTCAAAGGAGACGATGACATTATTTTTTCCAATAGTCAATGCTTTAAATGAATAAGTATATACACCATTAGAGCTTGTTTTGGTTGAATATTTGACTCCATTTATATTTATAACAATATTTGCATTTGCTATTGCAGAACCATAACTTGTTAATAGTTGACCAGATAAATTAACCGGATTCGAATATTCAGTTGAAGATACGTTCAATTTAGACGTTAATCTAGTTACAGTAGTTACTGATGTTATAGTTTTATTTGTTGCTTCAGCATATAATGAATTTCCAGAATATTTTGCTGTAATATTATATTTTCCTGCATTTAATGCTAATTTTAGAGTGTATTTACCATTTGAATCTGTTGTTACTGAATAGGAGTTAGTTCCTATAATAACCGTGACTTTTTCATTTGGAAGTGGTTTTGATGAAGATAAAATTCCACTGATTGTTATTGTATCACCATAATTTACAGTATTAGGAGCTGTAATCGATAATTTAGTAGTTTGCAGTGAATTTGTTATAGTGAATGATTGTCGTATTTCATAGTTTTCACTTGAATATACTACTGTAAGAACATATTTATTCAGGAAAACTCCTTCAGTTAATTTTTTGGTAACTGCTGTATCTTTTGAAACAGAGGTAGTTACATCTTTTCCATTAGATTTTGCTTTTTCACCGTTTATTAAATAATATATTGTAGCTTTTGATTTTAAGTCTTTGACGTTTGTCGTGACATTTATCGTTGCATCAGGATTTTTAATAACGGATGATGATACTGTAGGTACATCCTTGGTATAAACTTTCAATGGTGCAACACATTCATAATCATATAAATCAATCCAATCCCCATCATCAGCATCATACTCTAGGAAAGATTCTCCTTTTTTTATTGAAGAATAATAAATGTCAGCATATTGAACTAATATGTAATTATGTCCAGTATTTGTTCTGTTAATTTTTAGAATTATCTCGAATACATCATTTTCATTAACAGGTACATATTTATTTAATTTTATTGTTCTGAAACCAGGTAATGTTACTGTACCCCTTTGTGTATGAATTGTATTTCCATTTACTTTTATTTCAAGCTGATAGTTAGACTTTTGTAAGAAGTAACTTCCGAAAGCGGCAATATTCTCATTTTTTGTAGCTGTGTAAATATTTTTGTAGGCTACAAAATTACTTAATGTTTCCAATGAATTAACTACCGTATCATATTGGTAAATATTTGTATAATTGTCATTATTTTCCATTAACACTACATAATTTAATTGTTCATTAGTAGAATCATTATATTTACATAATGAACCTATTGTACTATCATAGTATGAAACATAATGATATCCCTGATCACCACTGCTTGTTCCCCAACTATTTTTTATGATGAATGCACCATCACCCGGAGCATTAGGACTGAAATTTGTTTTGCTATAATTATCATCCCATCCAACTATTACTACACCATGATTTATACTATTGCTGGTTGAATAACTATTTTTACCAGATAATCGTATACCTGTAGATACTGCACCATAAGTGTATACGGCTTGCTTAAT
Source organism: Methanosphaera stadtmanae (assembly GCA_015062805.1). GTDB lineage: Archaea > Methanobacteriota > Methanobacteria > Methanobacteriales > Methanobacteriaceae > Methanosphaera > Methanosphaera stadtmanae_C. The sequence goes on along the minus strand of SUTQ01000024.1, from coordinate 18,327 downwards.
AATTTCATTATCCGTTGCATTTTTTCTTTCAGGAATTATATAAACGTCTTGTATGTGGAATGATGAATTAATTATTGGTGAAATAATACTATATGAATCATATTGATCTTCACTTTCCAATACAGGACCATACCAACTTGTTAAATAACCGATAGGCTCTAAATCATTATTACCTGAATTAGGTTCGCCATCATTATCACCCAAAATTGAATATTTTTTTAGAATATTTTTAATATTATTTTCTGAAAAATCATATTCCACACCGGTTTTTCTTAATAAGACTGATTCTAATGAAGCCAATGATGTAAATGCCCAACAGCTTCCACTACCACCCTGTAGCTTAACGCTTGATACAAGACTTTGATTTCTTAAATCATAAGCTACGGGTAAACTTGATGAAGGTAATGATAAGTCTTTGGAATTAATTGGAGTGATTGTAACCTTATTCTTATCTTTTACATTCAAATATCCTGTAATGCTTTTTCCATTGTATGTACTGTCTGAATCTAAGGTTAATGTCGTTGTATAATTGTTTGCTTTCCAAGTGGATGGTATATTATATTTGATTGTTGAGATACCTTTAGATAACTGTGAAGTTAATGTAATGTTGTTTACTTTAAGGGTTACTCTGGAATTAATGTTTCCGTTTGAATTAACAATAAATTGAACCGTATTACCAACATAAGATGTAACATTATTGAAAGACAAGTAAGGATCCAATTTTTTATTGATTGTTAATCCTTGATAGTCTATATATACTCTTATGTTAGTTGAATTACCAATATAGTTATTTGTTAAAGTACTTGATATTGATAGAGATGAGTTACTAAAACTTCCCTGATCAGCCATAAATTTAACCGTTCTTGCAGGCAAGGAATCTGTAACAATTGTAGAATTACTAAGTTTATTTATTGAAACTGTAATTTGATTAATATTACCGTTAGTTTTGTTAGTAATCGTCATTAATCTCCAAGAATTTGGAATTAATCCATTTGTAATTACATTGAAGTTAGGCGTATTTGTAGACCACCAATTTTCATCTATATTATAGTTATAATTTTTTTCAAGAGATATCCAATTATTGTTTCTTGATGAAGAAAATACATTGTTCTTGATAGTAATTGCATAATTTGTCCATATTGAATCTCCCTCTAAAGTTGCCTGATTATTAGTAAAGCAATTACCAGTAACTATCAGTGAAATCTTGTTAACGTTATTTCCCAAGTATAATGCTCCACCATTTCTTGCCTTGTTGTTTGTAAATGATGAAGACTTAATTGAAACTTTAGATTGTATGGAATATATTGCTCCTCCATCATATTTTGCATTATTGTTTGTAAATGTTGTTCTTGAAATGGTTAATGTAGCATTTCCCATTTGTGTAATTGCTCCACCCAATTTATCCACGGTATTATTCATAAACTGACAATAGTCTACTGATGAATTTGATTCAAGTAAGTATAATACTCCACCTTCTTTTCCATAGTTGTTATTGAATTTTGAATTTTTTATAGTGTTTACCGATCTTTTAGAATATATTACTGATGCTGTTTTCTGGGATGTGTTGTTAATAAATTGTGAATTTTGAATGATATTTGTAGTAGTTAATGTTGATAAACCTGCTTGATTTTCCATTATGTTATTCTGGAAAATCGAGTTGTCAATTGTCAATTTACCGTTTGACTGGTAAATTAATGAATTTGTTCCTCTGATTTTATTACTTTCTATTATGGAATTCGTGATTACTAGGTTTGATGAATATATGTCCAAAATATTTGAATTAACCTGATTATTGTTATTGTTTATAGTACAATTTTCCATAGTAACGTTTGAACGAAGAGCATATATTGCCCCTTGATTATAATTGACATTGGTAAATTTAATATTTTTAAATGTCAATGAAATGTCATGTATACTGAAAAAATTTGAACTGTTTCCATCAAATACTATTGTTTTATTTGTTTCTCCCATAATTGTTAAATTGTGTATATCATTTGAATTCAAATATATTTCATTAGTAAATTTGTAAGTATCCTGTTTATCACTTGTTGTAAGATAGATTATCTGATTATCATTAGCTGATTCTATTGCTTTTGATAAAGATGTTGGTTGACTTTTTGTTGAACCGTCAAATGTTCCATCAGATTTACTATTAACATATATATACTCGCTAGATGTTTTTACTGTTTTATTATCTTGTTTTAGGGAGGTATCCAGTATCTCCTCCTTAACGAAATCATTTGTCGATGATGTTTGATTACTCTTAATAATGGTTGTTGATTGATTATTTACTTCAGTAGCACTTGATACGCCAATTGCTAAAATAAATATTAATAACATTATTATTAAGAAGTACAGTTTTTTGTTGAATTTCATAAAATATTCAATCCTATCTTTTTTTTAACAATTAGTAAAGTTAATCGTTCATTATTTAAGTTATTCTATATTATGATAATTATACAATATAGTTTTTTAGATGATTATTAGAAAAAAAATAGAATAAACTGAGAAAATTATTTGTAGAAATGTTAACTGATTGAATTAAAAAAAAAAATATGAAATGATAAAATAAAATTGGGTAAACTCATAAATATTTTGCAGTTATACTATCATCTGATGAAATAATGTCATCCAATACACCTTGAACAACAATTTCACCACCTTCTAAACCACCACCAGGACCCATGTCTACAACATAATCCGCATTTTTAATTAAATCCAAATCATGTTCAATTACAATAATTGTTGCACCATGTTTAATTAAATTATCAAAGACTTTAATTAATTTATTAACATCCAATGGGTGTAAACCGATGGTGGGTTCATCAAATATAAATAATGTATCCTTTTGATTCCTGCCTATATGGGAAGATAATTTCAATCTTTGTGCTTCACCACCGGATAATGCTGGTGTTGCTTCACCCAGTGTAAGATAACCCAAACCCATATCAGATAATGTAGATAATTTTTTTTCTATTTTTGTCTGATGTAAAAACACGCCTATGGCTTCATCTATTGTTAATGCCATAAGATCTTTTATGGAAAATCCATCATACTTAATTATTTCAGATTCCTTGGAATATCTTAAACCTTCACAATCAGGACATTCAATTTCAACATCAGGTAAAAATTGAACATCCATACTTATTTGACCCGTACCGTTACAGGTAGGACACCTTAATTTTCCTGTATTATATGAAAAATCTTTAAGAGTATAATTCCTTTCCTTTGATTCATCGAGTTTTGCATATAACCTTCTTATATCAGAAAGAATTCCACTATATGTTGCAACAGTACTTCGGACATTCTTTCCAATAGGTGTAGCATCAATTAAATGTATTTTATCAATATTCTCATAATCAATTGAATTTATATGCTCAGGCATTTTTTCATAATCAATGGAATTTTTAATTGCAGGATATAAACTTTCCAGTATTAATGTTGTTTTTCCACTGCCTGATACTCCAGTGATTACTGAAAATCTTCCTTTAGGTATATTTAATTCCAATTCTTTAACTGTATGTATAGAACTCGTTGAGAGGTATATGGAACCTTCATCATATAACTGATCTTTAGATATTTTTTTTCTAACTATCACATTTTCTTTGTGTGATAAATATTTCCCAATTAGAGAGTTAGAGTTATTTTTTATTTCTTCTATACTCCCTTTGGCAATTATATTTCCACCGTCAACTCCAGATGAAGGTCCTATTTCTATTAAATAATCTGCTACATCCAAAATTCTAGTATCATGATCAACCAATATTACACTATTACCATTTTCAACCAATTCACGCATAACATGGATTAAACCATCCACATTAGCCGGATGTAAACCTATAGACGGTTCATCCAATACGTACAATACACCGGTAGTTTGATTTCTTATTGTTCTAGCAAGTTGGACACGTTGCAATTCACCAGTAGATAATGTTGAACTGGGACGATCAAGAGTTAAATATCCCAGACCTAATTCAATCAAACTTTTTGCATTGTCATTAAATTCTTCATATATAGCTTCAGCCAAAGATTTAACTTCATTTGGTAATTTTTCTATACCTCCAGGTAACCATTCAACTAACTCATCCAATGTTTTTTCCGAAGCTTCTGTAATGTTAAGATTGTTAAATAGTGTGGAATTTGCCCGTTTGTTTATTCTGGAACCATGACATTCATCACATTCCTTTATTTCCAAATATTTGTTAATTCTTGTTAGTCCTTTTTCAGATTTTGCATTGTTCAAAGCTTCTTTAACTGCTTTAATTGCATTTCTGTATTCACAATTAAGATCGAACATTTTACCGTTTTTTGATGGAATCATTATGTATTTTTTAACAGAATCCCCATAAAAAATGATATTCTTTTCTTCCTTTGTTAAGTCTTTAAATGGAACATCGGTTCTAACTCCCAATTCTCCTGCCATCCGGAACATCCATGCAATACCAAACATTTTCCAGGATTCAACGGCTCCTTCCTCCAAGGTCAAAGATTCGTCAGGAACCAATGAATCTATATTAACATCCCTCATGATACCGGTTCCTGAGCATTTAGGACATGCACCATCAGAATTGAATGCATATTCCTCTGCACCCAATCCATAAAATTCTTCATGACACTCAGGACATATCAGGGGCAGTTCCCTTGAAACGTTTATTGATGATTCTACCAAATGTCCATTGGGACAAATATAATTTCCACATCGTGAATATAATAATCTTAATGAGTTAAGTAATTCAGTTGATGTACCGAAAGTACTTCTTATTCCAGGAACATTTGGTCGTTGATGTAAAGCTAGAGCAGCCGGTACATGTTCTATTAAATCCACTTTTGCCTTTTCAACTTGAGTAATCCTACGTCTTGTATACGTTGACAATGCTTCCAAGTATCTTCGTGAACCTTCCGCATATAATACTCCTAATGCCAAAGATGATTTTCCACTACCGGATACTCCAGCTACTGCAACTATTTTTCCAAGAGGTATGTCAACATCAATATTTTTAAGATTATGTACTTTTGCTCCTCTAATTTTAATATTCTCAACCATTACATTCACCTAATTTTACTATGTTTAAAAAATTATTAGTAATTATGTAAGAGTTCACGACAAATTTTTTTTTGATAGAATAAAATTATTACTAAATAAAATTAATAGTTAATGCTCTTTGTTCCTATTCCAAAAAAAAAGTAATACAAAACAAGAATAAAAAAAGATAATTATGTCAACACTATGTAATGAAAAAAAAGTGTTATAAAAAAGGTGGTGAAATAGAGAGTTAATTAAGAATCTTCTAAACTTCCATCAAGGAAACTTTCATATCCTTTAAAGTCTAATAATCCATGACCTGAGAAGTTAACAACAATGGTTTTTTCTTCTCCAGTCTGTTTACATTTACGTGCTTCATCTATAGCAACTTTTACTGCATGACATGTTTCTGGTGCAGGTACTACTCCTTCACATTGAGCAAATAGTTTTCCTGCGGCAAATACTTCAGTTTGTTTTACTGTTCTTGGAGTGATGTATCCTTCATTCTTAAGTAATGATACTTGTGCATTCATTCCATGGTATCTTAAACCACCTGCATGTACTGATGGTGCTACAAAGTCGTGTCCTAATGTGAACATTTTAAATAATGGTGTGAATCCTACTTCATCTCCAAAGTCGTATCTGTATTCTCCTTCAGATAATGATGGACATGCTGCTGGTTCTGCAGCCAGGAATTCAACATCGGAGTTTCCATCAATTTTATCTTTCATGAATGGGAATAATGCTCCTCCAAAGTTACTTCCTCCACCCACACATGCTATCATTGTGTCCGGTTCTTCTTCTGCCATTTCTAATTGTGTTTTAATTTCTTGTCCTATTACTGTTTGATGTAATATTACATGGTTTAATACACTTCCTAGAGTGTATTTTACTTTTTCATCCTGTAGTGCATCTTCTACAGCTTCAGATATTGCTATACCTAATGATCCAGGATGGTCAGGTGTTTCTTCAAGGATTTTTCTACCTACTTCCGTATTTGTACTTGGAGAAGCGAATACATTACCATCATACAATTGCATTATTGTTTTTCTGAATGGTTTTTGGTTGAATGAGACTTTTACCATGTAAACTGTTGCTTCCATATCCATTAATGATGCGGCTAATGATAATGCAGTACCCCATTGTCCTGCACCTGTTTCTGTGGTTAATCTTTCCACACCTTCTTTTTTAGCATAATATGCCTGTGCAATTGCACTGTTAAGCTTATGACTTCCAGTCGGAGAGGTATCTTCTCGCTTGTAGTAAATTTTAGCAGGAGTATTCAGTTTTTCTTCCAATCCTCTGGCTCTGCATAAAGGTGTTGGTCTTCCTAACCTTTGATACAAATCCCTTACTTCATTAGGTATGCTCACATACCTGTCTGTTGTCATTTCTTGTTTTAAACATTCACCTACAAATATATCAGGCAATGTTGATAATTGATCTTTTCCTTCACTGTTTTTTGGTTCCGGTAATTGAACAGGTAAATCAGCGTTAATATTATACCATTTTTTAGGTACATCTTCAGATGTTAATTCTATTTTATAATTCATAATAATCACCAAGTTTAAATAATTAAAATAATGTATAAATTTATACAATAAAGATAATTTTTCTACATCAAATTTCTAATACATACTTTATTGAACATAGTATTTAAACTTAATGAAAAATCAAAATATAATAATTATAAGAAAACTAATAAAAATTGTTAGAATAAGAAATAAAGAATAAAAAATAGTTTAAAATAAATAATAAAATAAAAAAGAAAAAGATAAGAAATTATAATGCTAATTTAATATCTTCTGCTTTAACAGTTTTTCTACCAGCGTGTTTTGCGAGTTTAGTAGCATCAGCTGCGATTTCTTCACCGTATGCTTCTAATACTGCAGCAAGTTCTTCAGCAGCACTGTCACTGATTCTTGCAGCACCTGCATTTTTGAGTAATCTTTTTACTGGTGCAATTGGTAATTCTGCCATACTTTTCACCTCACTTTATATTTGTCCTTATATTTAATATATGTTTAAGTTCTATTTAAATATTGCTTAAAAAAACATATAATTTTATATTTTTATCTTAATTTTAAGACTAAAAAATATCATAGTGATTATATGAATTTTAGAATATGGTACCTATTGAATAAATTTATAACAATTAAATTTTACTACTAATTAACATTAATTATATATTTTTTTGAATATACCCTATTGAAAAATTATACTATTAATAGTTTAAAAATCATTGAAAAAATAAAGACTATAAATTATAACATTGTATAATTAAAAGTATGAAAGAATATGCCGTTCTATAGCATATCCCTTTAAACTATCCTATAACTATTCAATAAAAAATATAAAATTAAAGTATAACATTAATTGAAATTTAAAAATAAAAAAAAATATTGATAATCATGAATATTAAAAATAAATGATAGAATTATAAAATAATTTAATAATATACACTTAAATAAATCAATGTACAAACAAAAGATAATAATTAAAGATAATATTACCATTTATTCCAATGTAATTTTTTATCATCCCACTTATCTTTGGATTTTTCATTATTTGATGGATGACCTAATGCAATTACTGCAAAAGGAATAATATTTTCAGGTAATTTGAAATAATTACTTATTTTTTGATATCTATTTTCGATTGGATATATTCCTAACCACACTCCACCCAAATTCAATGATTCTATAGCAAGTAAAATGTTTTCAGTAGCTGCAGAACAATCCTGTATCCAAAATTCTTCAACTCCTTCAATAGTTTTTTCCATATTTCCACAAACAACTATGCCTGCTGTTGCTGTTTTAAACATTTTAGAATAATCATGAAGATCTACCATCCATTCAATGATTTCATGATTATCAAAGATAAGAAATTCCCATGGCTGAAGATTTAAAGCTGATGGAGCACTCATACCTGCCTTGATAATTTTTAAAAGATCGTTTTTATCAACTTTTTCATCAGTAAAATTTCTAACACTTTTTCTATTAAGTATATTGTTTAAATTTATTTCTGTATCATCCATAACTATCACTAAAAAGAGTTTCATTAAAAAAGGGAGGTTAAGTTAAAAGAATTATAAATTTGAAGCTATTTCTTTTACTTCATCAATGTATTTTTGTAATTCTTCTTCATCACCTTTTTGTTGGGTGCCCATAGCAGTTACATTACCTATTACTTCCATACCCATAAATCCGAAAGGCATTGTTTTGAATGATTCAATATAAGGACCAAACACGTTTTCTGGTTGTGCTTGTGTGAAGATTGTTACTACTTTTTTACCTTCTAATGTTTTTTCTGGGTTTCTTGAAACTTGGTAGAATCTGTCTATGAATGATTTTGCTTGAGCTGTAATTTGTCCATAATATATAGGTGATGAGAATACCAATACATCTGCATCAAGTAATGCTTTAATGATTTCATTTCCATCATCATCTATTACACAATCACCTTCAACACATCCCATACATGCATTACATCCTGCCAAATCTTTTTCATTTAAAAATATGTATTCTGTTTCTGCATCTACAGCATTTAAAAATTCTTTTACTAATACGTCACAATTTCCATCTTTTCTAGGACTTCCTACTATTCCTAATACTTTCATTTTATCACCTATTATTTAATAATTATTTTATATTATTATCTTTGTTTTTTCAACTAATTAATATCATATGAAATCTTAAAACCTAATTCTTTTATCATCTTAACATCATAGTTATATTGAACACCTTTTGTTGTCAACAAGTCCCCTATTATCGCCGCATTGGCACCAGACTTGAATGCTTTACGACCAAAATCATCCAATAACAACCTACCACCAGCCAATCGGATGTAACTTGAAGGATTGATATACCTGAATATTGCAACGATTTTACATAATTCTTGATTTGACAAAGGCTTGTTGTTTTCAAGAGGAGTTCCAGGAATAGGATTTAAAATGTTTATTGGAATAGATTTGACGTTTAAACTTCTTAACTTTAAAGCAAGATCGATTCTATCCTCAAAACTTTCTCCAACCCCAAATATTCCACCACTACATATCTTAATGTTTTCATTATTTACTGAACTTAAATAATTCAATTTATCATTGTATGTGTGTGTAGTACATATTTGTTTAAAGTATTGTTCTGATGTTTCTAGATTATTATGTATTCTATCCACACCATTTGTCTCTAACATTTCTATCTGTTTTTCTGTTAGTAATCCTAAGGATACACATATATTAATATCATCATACTCCTCTTTTAATTCCGTAACAGATTCTATAATAATTTCAAATTCATTTTCACTAATATTTCTACCGGAAGAAACGTAAGATATTCTTTTTAAACCAGTTTCATAAATGTCTAATGTTTTAGTTTTTAGTTGTTCCTTAGTTAATAAGGGAAATTGTGAAATATCTGTATTAGAATTAAGTGACTGGGCACAAAATTTACAGTCCTCGCTACACCTTCCACTTTTTACGTTGATGATTGTACATACATCAAATTTGTTTCCACAAAAATGTTGTCTAATCTGATTTGCACCGACAGTCAAATCATCAAATGGCATTTCCAAAAGATTCAATGCATCTTCTTTAGTTATTTGATAACCGTTAATTACTTTTTCTATATAGTATTCTAAATCTTGCATAGTATCTAAATATAGATATAAGATTATGCTTTTAAAAATTTTTGGTAATTTTAAATTCAAATATTCTGTTTATCCAGTTAAAATGTAATAATCACCATTATTAAAGAAGTTCAATAAATACTATAATATATAAAAAACAAGGTAAGGTGTGTTAATATGAAAGAAATAGTATTATGTGCTTGCAGTGGAATGAATCCTAGAGGGGAAGTAGCAAGAGCTTCAGTTTATGATGTAGCTCAGGAAGATGGAGATAAAATTTGCTGTATTGTAGCTACCGGTGGTGGAAAACAGAAATATGTCGATCTTGTACAGGATAAACCGATTATAGCAGTTAACGGTTGTCCTCAAAATTGTACTACAACATTGCTAAAAGAAAAAGGAGCTACTGTTGACAAAGTATTGTTGGTTCCGGAATTACTTGAAAAAGAAGGTCTTACTGCAGAATGCACAGTAAGAATGAATGAAAATGATGAAAAATGTGTAGAAGTCATCAAAGAAAAAATTAGAAAAGCTAAGGAAGAATTACAATAATCCAGTTTAATGCAGATGATTAATTCTTCTGCGAATACATTTTTTTATTTATTGTTATTTCTATTTTTTAATACCCATGGACAGACTTTTACACAAAGTCCACATAATCTGGATTTCCCTTGTTTTTCTAATTTGTCAAAATATTCTTTACATAATTCTGCATTATATCGTGAATCACGTGGCTCGTTTTCATCAAACTCAACATTTTTAAATGCTTTAGGTGGACAATTAATAACACACAGATTACATGTGCCGCAACGGGAGTTTAAACGCTCATTTTTGGTAGGTAACTTATAATTAGTCAATACTGTTACCCATCTAACTCTTGGACCATAATCCGGATTAATTAGCAGACAGCTTTTACCAATCCATCCGAGACCTGCAAGGTTAGCAACGAATTTATGTGATATTTCACCAACCAACCGTTCATCAGGTAAAATATAAGAAGCGTTAACAGCTTGTGCATCAAAACCATTATCTTTAATAAGTTTCTCTAGGTAGACTGAAATATCATCCAATCTATTATTTGTTTCTATATAAGCATCCAAATAAGACAACCTACCTTCATCGCTATCCAAATTATCTATTATTTCATCAGTTATATTTAATCCTAAAGAAATTGCATAATCATATTTACAATATTCTTTTGTTATTAACACATCCTTATATTGACGGATATCAGCAAACCCATACAATGTCATGTTTTCATTGCAATAATCAGTAATTTTATTTAATAAATCCATATTATCTTCCTTAAAAATAGTTTATATTTTTATAATCCGCATATATGTTTTAAAAACTATTTATTTGAATTTTTTTATATTTAAATTAGTATATATATTTATTTAGATACTTTGTATTTTTTAGAATTGTATTTATTAAAGAATACCAAAAATTTTGTGAGATATCTAATAAAATATTTTATAAAGGATAATTTTAATAAGACTCTTCTTTAATTATATCAATGGAATAAGTAATTATTAATTTTTGATTATTTAATGTATATATGTAGTAAAAAAGAATTGTAAAACGAATAATAATTATTACAATTACACCCATATGAAAATATATATACAAAGTACTCTATAATTTAATGTATATATAATATAAAGGAAGAAAAAAATGAATAAAAAAATCATATGCAGTAATTGTGGACATGAAAATCAAATTAATTCAAATCAATGCTCACAATGTGAAGAAGAACTGAGAAATTATTCTTATTTCAATAATAATTTTCAAGATTTCTATAAGCTTTTTAATTCAAACAATGTGGAATTGCTAAAAAAAATACCCTTGACCGATACGGCATATGATTCCATTTTAAACAATATTATTGATATAGGTAACGAGAACTTTCAGGTTTTTCCAGAAGATCCAAACGTCCAACACCTGATAAAGATTGCCAAACCATATGCTAGAGTTCAATATAACAATGGTAAAAGCAACTTGGATTTACTCAGTTTTTACTCGTTCAACAAAATATACATCAATAGAAATACACCCCACAACATGATTCCAAGTTCAATAATACATGAATTAGCTCATCATTTATTCAATGAAATTATCAAGCAATCAATAATGCATCTGCTAAATTTGGAAAAAAATTTATACATTGAATCATTTGCTTGGTATTTGACTCTTCAGAACGAATATCTTAAAATATCCAATGAATTTGCCTCACATAGAGTTCAAGAATACTTCATTCCAGAAAATTTCACAGGTTATACTTCCCTTATTAAACTTTTGGAAGAAAATGAACATTTAGAAAAAGAAAAGATAGAAAGGGCATTGAGTGTCGGTTTATCGGTTAGTGAAGATATCATTTTTATTATGGAAAAGTATGTGGCACCCACAATGACCATTAATCCAGACATGAGTGAATATAACGATTTAAATTATAATATAAATGTTCTTGATGAACAAAACAAACTTAATGCAATGTATACAATAATATTTAACACCTTCGAATTTGTTGCAAATCATAAAAGAGATATGTTACCCATATTAAGCGATTTAAATGAAAGTTATATTCGATATAACATATAACCTCCAAATTCTAATTTTTTGGATTTAGTCCAGTTGTTTTAATATATAAAAAGTTAATAAGCAATAAAAAAATAGTTTTCAAAGAAAATTACTTAAAATTATTATTAAAAATAGTTTTTTTTTAACAAAGAAAAAATGAATTGGAAGTATATGAATACCTCCAACAATATTCCTTTGAATTTAACTTGTTGAAATGTTGCTTGTAGTTTCTCTAGCACTTAAATATGCACTTGTATCTCCAGTAACTAGTGTTACTGATTTAACTTTTGTTCCATTGTCAATTATAATTCCATTCAAGTCAACAATTCCATTATGTACTGTAAAGTACTTAGGTTGATTGTTTTCTTTATATGTTATTCCATTGATTTTTACACATATTTTATTATTTCCAACAAGTAAATTATTCTCATAATCTGTAAATGTACCTTTAACGCTTAATACATTATTTTTAACAGCTACATTTTCATAATTTATATTTACTATGCTTCTTTGTACATTGAATACTGTAGTATTTCTTGTGTCTGGATAGAACATGGAATTGTTATATACAGCTTCAACTGTATAGTTTCTTATGTTTCCTTCATTATCTATACCAGCCATTCCAGTTGAAACATGGTAAGTATAAGTTACTGTTGTACTGTCTGCATTTACATAGACTTTTTGGCCATCTGCATTTCTAAGAGTTATACCGTTTACTTTAAGTATTAAACCAGCATTTGTGGTAATACAAGTTTTATTGGTTCCGTTTGGAGTTACATCCCTTAATTTGACAATGAATACTATGTCAGTATTTTGTTTTGCCATGCTTGGTACAACTTCTACTGTTAATTCTGCGTTACGTTTTCTAATACCTACGCTAGAAAGATTAGCTTTTGCTTCTTCATAAAGGTATGAACCACTATATGAAGCGGTTATATTTTTACCTGCACGTAAGTAAAGATCAACATACATTGTGTAAGTTACAATTCCATCCACTACTTTAAACTTCATAGGAGCAGTATCATTTGTATCGAAACGACCGTCCATTCTTAAAGTTCTACCATTTATCTTGAATACTAGGTTTCCACCAGTAACTTTATTACCATATATATCAGTAACGTGAGCAACTAATGTAATTTGTTCACCAACTGTTCCGACTACGGAATCAACGGTTACTATGATTTTTATTTTAGTTACTGTGAAATTGGTATTGTTAGTAGCAGGGTTATAATTGTCACTTTCAAATGTTACACTTACATTGTTTAATCCAGCTCTAGCATTAGTTACAGGTAATTTATAATTACCGTTACTGTCAGTTGTTACATTAAATTCTTCACCATTTACCGTGACTTTTACAACTGAATTGCTAATTGGATTTCCTCGTTCATCAGTCAATTTACCTGTTATAGTTATATTATCGCCCATTTCAGAATCACTAATTGGGTCGATTGTAAGGATACTGTTCTTTTTATTTGCATTGAATGTATCAGCAGTATCTTTTACTGTGATATTTTCATTTCCTGCACTTACTTTAACGTTGTTTGTACCTACTACTACATTGTCTACAGGAACAGTAAATTTACCGTTTTCATCTGTAGTAGTTGAATATATTTTACCATTAACTGTTACGTTAACTGGAACATTTGGCACAACTTTTCCATCTTGATTAGTTAAAGTACCGTTAATGCTTGTAGGTTCTCCTACAACTGCATCTCCAGGTATTTCAAGACTTAAAGTACCGTTATTAGGAACAACATTTGCTTTAGCATCCTTATTAGCACTATTATATTTTTCGTCTCCGGCATACTCAACTTTAACATCTTTAGTTCCAACGCTATTGGCTGGTATAGCTGCAGTATATTTACCGTTTTCATCAGTTCTGACAGTCTGATTTACACCATCAACAGTAACAGTCACATCTGCACCACCAACAGCATTACCATCCTCATCAAGTAATCTACCACTAACAAC
>SUTQ01000024.1:0-4120 GCA_015062805.1 Methanosphaera stadtmanae | reverse complement strand
ACACCATCAACAGTAACAGTCACATCTGCACCACCAACAGCATTACCATCCTCATCAAGTAATCTACCACTAACAACAACATCATCACCAACCAACGTATCATCAATCGGATCAACCGTAATATTAGTGTTTAATACCGGTACAAAGAACTTATCTTCTACTGTATCAGCACCAGTAGTCTCATTTCCAGCACTAACCGTTACATTGTTCTGACCAGGAACCACATTATCAAACGGAACTGTGAATTTTCCATCTTTACCAGTAATAACTTCCTTAGTCTGACCATTTACGGTTACATTTACCGGAAGACCAGATACCGGCTTACCACCCTCATCAACAACTGTTCCAGTAATATTCACAGGTTCACCTGCTTCAACATCAACCGGATCATCTAATGAGATTACAGCAGTATTCTTGTAAACATCAAATACATCAGATTCCTTAGCACCATCATACTTATCATTACCCGAATAATCAACAGTCACTAACTTAGTTCCAACACTACTTGTTGGGAAAGTAGCATTAAATCTACCATCTTTATCAGTAACAACAGTCTGTTCAACACCATCAACAGTAACAGTCACATCTGCACCACCAACAGCATTACCATCCTCATCAAGTAATCTACCACTAACAACAACATCATCACCAACCAACGTATCATCAATCGGATCAACCGTAATATTAGTGTTTAATACCGGTACAAAGAACTTATCTTTTGCTTCATCCACATCATAGTTTTCATCTTCAGATGAAACTGTAATATTGTTTTGACCAGGTACTACATTATTAAATGGAACACTGAACCTTCCATTTTCATCAGTAACTTCTTCCTTAGTCTCACCGTTTACAGTCACATTTATTGGTACACCCACTAAAGGATTACCTGCTTCATCTGTAACGTTACCAGTAATGTTAATAGGTTCTCCTGCTTCAACATCACATGGAGTGTCTATGTTAATTTCAGCTTTGATAGGTACTATGTTTACAGTATCTTCTAATGATGCTTCGGTATAATTCTCATTTTCATTGAATTTAATACTTACATCTTTAGTTCCAACATTATTTGTTGGGAATTTTGCATTGAAGTTTCCTTCATTATCTGTTTTTACTGTTTGAGTTTTTCCATCAAAGGTTACGTTTATTTCAGTATCCTTGATTGGAATGCCGAATTCGTCTTCAAGTTTACCAATTATATTTAAATCATTACCAACAGGTACATCTTCGAGTTTTTCAATGCTTATTTTTGCATCACGTTTTTCAACTTCGAAGTTAGTTGTGTCATTTGATCCAATAAATGTTTTATTACCATTGTAAATACTTGTCACATTGTGTGTACCCACAATAGTGTCGTTATATTCTAATGAATATTCTCCATTAGCATTTGTAGTTACAGTGTAATTTTCATCACCTATTTTAACTACAACTGTTGCACCATTTATTGGTCTTGATTGTTCATCAACCAGTTTACCTGAGATAATAGTACTGTTTCCAACTTTAACAGGGGTTATCGTTGTAACAGTGATTGTTGTATTTTGTCTTGTTACAGTTATATTATTGAATATTTCTGCATTTTCAGGATCTATATCATAACTAACTTTGTCTAAACCTGTACTGTTGTAATATACATCATTTTCAATGTATTTTACCGAAACATCTTTTGTTCCATTTGTATTGAAGTCTAGAGGTACGTTGGTTGTTTGTCCTGAAATATCTACTGTGAATGTGTCGTATTCAGTGGTAATATTTAATTTACCAGTTGTTACGACATTTCCATCGTTGTCTATTACTATTACATCTATACTTACATTACCTGCTGTAGTATTTACTATACTTACAAGGGTTACTGTTGGTATTTTATCTACTATGAAGTTAGTTATTGCTTTTGTAGCATTAACTGTGTTATTTCCTTTATATATTGCAACTACATCAACAACTTCTTTTTGTACGGTGACATTTGTTAATGAGTATTCACCGTTAGAATCTGTTGTTGTAATATATCTGTCACCATTTAATGTGATTTCGATGTATGCATCAGGAATTGTATTGTTCATTCCATCTGTTAATTTTCCAGTAATTGTTACTGTCTGTCCGATAGTCACATTATTAGGGGTTGCATTTACAGTTAATGTTGCAACTTGTTTGCTGACGGTAATATTTGTTAATTCTTCACCCGTTTCAGTATTGTTTCCAATACTTGGTAAATAATTGTCATTACCCGTAAACTCAACTTTCACATAGTTAATACCACTATCCTGTATGTCAAGTTTAACTGTTTTATTAAATGTACCTGTTAATTCTACTGGGATTGTATGACCGTTAACAGTTATATTTACTGTTCCTGTCATTGTATCATTTCCATCTTCACCAGTTACTCTAATGTCGATGGTTACATTTCCAGCAGTATTATTGAGTATTGTTACTTCTGTCATAGTTGGGATTTTTCCAACTGTGAAAGTTGCTGATGATTTACTATTATTATAGTTATCATCATCATAGTAAGTCACATTAACTGTGTACTCACCAGGTAACAATTTATCATAGTTTACTACGGATATTTCTTCACTAGTCATTGGATCAACAACAATATCACTAATTATAACATTATCTGAATTATATAAGGTTACATTAGCTTTACCAGTTGCATTAAAGTCACTAATATTTAAAACAACACTAGCATCCTTATCACTTCTGGTATCATCTGCAGTAACTTTTATATGTGATTCTGCTTTAGCAACATTAAATTGAGTTGTTAATTCCTGTTTACCAGCATAGTTTCTGTCACCTGAATAAGTGACTTGAACTGTGTAATCACCAGCAACAAGACCAGTATACTTAGGTATGGTGAATTCAGCAACTCCACCAGATAACTCTTCAGTATCTTCAACAATACCCTCAATTTCTATAGTTACAGTTCCTGTAGCATCTTCAGGTAATTTTACAGTAATTGTTTCATCGTCACCGTAGGTTATATTCATGGCTGTGATATTAATATCATAATCTGCCAACTTATCAACAGTAAACTCTACAACTGTAGTATTACCATTGTACTTAGAGTCACCAGGATATACTACTGTAACATTATAAGTACCAGCATTTAAATCACTGAGATTTAATTGAGTTTTAGCATCAACTAAACGTAATTCCTTAGTAATATTTTCAAATCCTTCAACAGTACTGTTCACATAAACAGTTACATTACCTGTAGCATCAGATTCATTTATACTAATATTAATGCTTTCAACATCACCATAAATGATATCAGCAACTTCAACATTAACAGTTGAATTAAGTTTAACAACATTAAATGAAGTACTTGCAGTAGCATTACTGTATCTGATATAGTCACCATCATAAGTAGCAACTACAACATTTTCATCAACATCACTAGCAACATAAGATACATTATATCCACCAGTACTATTGGTTTTAACAGTGTCTACTCTTTTACCATTTACATAAACCGTTACATAAGCATCAGTAATATTATTACCCATATCATCTGTAAGGTTACCATAAATAGTAACACTGCTACCACAACCAGCAACAGATTCATTGACATCAACAGTCAATAAAGCAGTTATATTATCAACAGTAATGTTTCTTAATATTTCATCATCAATTGTACCAACACTTGGTAAGTATACTTCGAAACCATTAAAGACAACTGTTACATTAATGTTTCCACTACGTGTTATATTGTCTTTAAGATTTACCACAATACTTTCACTACCATCAAGGTCAATTTGCATTGTTTTACCATCAACAGTAATATTGACTTTACCACTCATTGAATTATTACCATCAGCACCAGAAACACTAATATTTAGAGTTACATTTCCAGCAGTATTGTTAAGTATTGTTACTACTGTTGTTGTTGAAATTTTATCATTTATCACATTAAATGAAGTTGTGTTATTGCAATGACCTCTGACACCTTCAATACCTTCGTAGATTACTAATACAGAACAATCTCCTTCGTTAAGGTCATTTAGAACATAAGAATATCCACCTGTACTGTTGGTTTCAACAGAATCAATATACTCTTCGTTGATGTATATTTTTACATTAGCAAGTGGTATTGAATTACCTTGTTTATCTGTCAAGTTACCAGTAATTT
>SUTQ01000023.1 GCA_015062805.1 Methanosphaera stadtmanae | reverse complement strand
ATTGTTTTGGTAAAGTTACAGATGATGATTTTCTTTTTTAAATCTTTCATAGAAATCAACTTAACAATATTCTCCAAAGTAGCTTATTGTTTTTGAGGGTACCCCAAAACTCTTTTAGCTTTCTTCTTTGCGTATTCAACATCTCCATCGCCTCTTAACCTACTTGCATAATGGCTGGTTATACCAAGTATGATCATCAATATGCAGTAGGGAATAGTATTTTCGACAATACCTAATGATTCTGAATATAACATGATGATTGGAATTACAGTAACTAGAAATGATGTTATGATATCGATGTCCTTTCTGTTTCTTTCAAGCCATTCGTAAATCATGGGTCACCTCCTTCGGAGAATGCTTTGTTTGTGTGGCTGAGTATTATGCCGTCAACACAAATCTTTTCTTCACTTTCGTATACTTCCTGGGCGTTGGATTCTATCGCCATCCATTCCTCGTATTCTTCAAGGGTTTCAAAATATTTGATGTATTTCATTGTGCCTCCCAAGTAATTGAATAGTACAATATGCCGTCTTCGATTTTAAACTCAATGATGGGTTTAACTGCATAAGGATAACCTGAGTCTACATATTTGGTGCCGTTCCAGTAGAACCAGTGGCCTGTAGCCTGGTCAATGTAAGGGCCTTTGTTTTCCAATGTTCCGACAAGTTTTCTTATGGTCATGGTTAATCCTCACTAATGATATTATATTTTTTATTATATAATTTATTATATATTTTATTATTTCTTTTATATAAAATATACCTTTTCATCCTCACTGCAACCGTCCCATTCCATGTAGAGCTTGTTGTCCTCCCACACAAATCTGACATTATTGACAATGGCCACATCCGGAAGCTCACAATAAGTGACACCGTCCTTGTCCTTGACATAATTGGCCTGCGCCATGATGTTGGACTCTGTCGGCACGATCATGTTGACGACGTGAGTTATCTCATCCTGCTCGAAACTGCAGTCAGCAAGATCAATGCAGTTCTGGGATTCCGGATACATTTCGATTTCCGACATCTGCCGATAGACTCTGATGTATTCAACATCCTCATTTTCCGTTAAGTTAACGATTGACAATAGCCTTAGGTCATGGCCTTCAGCGGGATTGCACTCGCCGTCCTTGTCAATGTAGATTCTGGTGTTTGGAAGAATTTCCTTTGGCGCCGGCCTTTTCAGTTTCAGTCTGAAGACATCACCAAGAACAGCAACGGTGACAAGTATTAATCCTGATGTTTTTACCTGAACCTTGCCTAAAAGATATCCGAAAGCCAGTTCACCTTCCTTGGCTTTTCTGACTATTGTATGCTGCATTGTTGAGGATTCATCAAGCGTTACCATTTCACCGACTGCACATCTGTTGGATGAAATCCATGCCGTATGTTCGTCATTGACATAGGTCCTTTCGCCTTCATCCAGAAGGCAGGCAACAACATCCATTTTCTCTGTGTGTTCAAGGCCTGTCGGATGTCCACGGCCATGAGCAATTGTTTCATCATAATCGATTATCATCTAAAACACCCAATCCCAATCATGATTGATTATCTTATCTGGAATGTGAAGTCCGGTATCGTCCATTGTCTCGTCATTGGCATCCCACAGTAACGTGCTGCCTTTATAGGCCTTTGGATATTCGTGACTTCCCTTGTATAATCGGATTCCAGTTTTTGATTTCTTTTCCGTTACGGTTATCTGTGGAATTGCATTAGCCGCCAGTATCGGTGATGGAAATATTAAAAGCCACTTCAGGTCAACGTAGTTGTATTCCTCGAATTCATCTGTCAAAAACCATTGGGGTGCAATTTCCACTTCATGGTAGCTATTGTCATAGATTTTGGTCGGATTGTTCCTGTCAAATCCTTCCAGATAATCTGAGTCACTGCTGAAACCTTTTGATATTCTTCCATGGAAATGGTATTGCTTATAATTGCCTTGACTATCCACATCAGAAGCATAGGCATCATTTGAATTGACCTGCACTAAAGTTTCCGTACCCTTAAACATCAGGTAGGATTTCTGGCCGTCCCAGTTGAGTGATGTGACTTTTCTGTCAATCTGATAAGTTGTGAGATTATAGTCCATTTGCATCATGTTTGTTCCGGTTGTTGTTCCATGATATGTTGCATTATCATTGGTGTTGACACAGCCGTTGATTCTTTTGAAACGTGCCACAGTGACACGGTTGTTTGATAAACTCGCACCGGAAGCTATTTTAGTGAATAGACTTGTCGGTGCGCTTCCGTCAATGCTTGGAACGTATCTTGCCCTTAGAAATTTTCCGCCGTCTGTTGAGTCATTGCTGATGCTTAGACCCGAATAGTCCATGAAAAAGTCTGAGTATGTATCATGGTTTGCGTCAAACATTAATACCTCGCCGCCGGTTGTTAGAGTGCTTGTGAATGTTGTTGATTTGTCATGAACTTCAAGAATCAGTTTTGTTGTCTGGGAGATCTTGCTTGCCGGAACTCTGACAAGTATTGCCGGGCTTTGTGTTCCATATTCTGGAAGGTAGAGTACCTTGCATTCTGTCCTGTTCCATGTTTTGATTTTAAGGTTTTTCAAATCGTTTCTGAAAAGATTAGAATAAGAACAGCCTCCTAGTGTATCCAGTAATATGTAATCATGGTCTGCTGAATAGCTGCCCTCTCTTGGAGTGTAATTGTTGATTGTTATATTTATCTGTAATTCGGTCTGTAATGTCATATACAATATTTTATTATTTATTTTATATAAATAATATAATAAAAAAAGTAATAATAATTTGTTTGCATTAGCTAGATGCAACACTTAAAAATGCCTTTAAAATAAATAACCTGTTGAGTGATAAAAAAAGAAACTGATAAAAAAATAGCTGTTTAATTAATCCTTTGATTAATTATTCATACACTTCAAATCCTCCCTCTGGAGCATCATAAAAAAAATTTAAAAAAAAAAGGATTAACCGTCACTGGACAGTTAATCCGTATTGTCTTCTGTTTCCTTTCGTCTATATCCTATAATCAAAAGTATCTCACAGACAATGGCCAGTGCGATGAACTTTATCATGTCATCCGGGCCGCTTTCTATGATATTTTTTGTTATTTCATATGCTTTTGCGTCATCCTGCACAGCACCACTGCTTCCAGCCCCTCCGCCAGCAGATGAGGATGAACTTGAACTGGCACCGCTAACAGTTACACCTTCAACACTTGGTGTTTCACTGGAAGTTGAATTTGATGTCGGCACAAGATTACTGTTGTATGAATTGCTTGCACTTCCCTGATTGTTAAATGAATTGACTGTGTCTCCAGAATTTCCTTGTCTTTTATGTGACAGGCTTCCACCATTATCGCCGCTCAAGTCAGGCCATCCATTATAGCCACCATTACCGTCAGGACTGTGGAACCCTCCGCCATTATTATTGCCACCGGTGTTGAATGCTCCGCCTCCGTCATTGCCGGGAATCAGAGGATTTCCTCCGGGAGCACCTGGCTTTAAAGGTGAAATTCCACTGCCGTTAACAATATTTGACAGGTTGTCCTTATTGGTTGGTGTCTCGTAGTGGAATTCCTCACCGCCGTCAAGCTCACTGCTCTGATGCTCCAGGTCATACTCGAATATTGTGATTACACGGTTACCTGAAAAGTTATTATGCTTAGCGTTGTCAGTATCTGCACCTATTCCAGATCCTCTTTTGAACGGATCATAATTGGTATCAGCATACTTGTCGTTTCTAACTAAAGTATTGTTAGTAACTGTAGTGTTGTCAGCATCCAGCATATAAGACAAATAATAACCATCGGTTATAACGGTATTGTTAACAACACGATATGTGTGTGTGCTGTCGGTTTTCTGTGAGTATGATATTCCATAAATGTTATCTTCCAAATCCACCTTTTGAATATTATGGACTTCAATGACGTTGTTCATGATAATGTCGTTGTCATCCTGTGTTTCTATACCCGCAACAAGAGCCCATGAATGATTACCGGCCAACCCTGTAACATTAATATGATTGTTCAATATGGTAATATAGTTGGCGCCGTTGAAGTTCTGCGAGTATATTCCAATGTTTGGCCCATTGCATTTTGAGTAGATTTCATTATACTTAATCATAATCCCACTTGCAGGCCCGCTCAACTGTATCGGATAAGCGGTTCCCGCAGCAAAAGCTCCGCCACTGGTTTCAACACGAATATCATTGTTCTGGACAAGCAGATTATCATCCCTGTAAATATCAAGTCCATATAAGTAATTCGGCATGTCCTTGAAAGTTATGAAATCACTTAAATAAACTGTATTATTTGTGAAATTACAATCCTTGGAATCTCCAATGAATACTGCCTCCAGTGTCGGGTAGGCACATTCCGGCCTTAGATTTGCACTGCAAGTAATCTTATTGGAGTCAAATGTCATGTTATCACAATGGCTTATTCCAGCAGCCAGTGAAAACTCAGAATCCAAACTTGCAGTAGTATCATGGAAGTTTACTGTTCTCAGTGAGACCTCACTGTTAACCGTATTGTTCAAAACCTTTGCAGAATTGGAATATTCCAGTTTCAATCCATAGACACGACCAAAACCACTATTGTTACCTTTAAGATTAACAGTACAGTTGATTATTCTCAGATTGTTAATCAGATAGTTTCTGGTTCCAAGAGAATATATTCCAAATGCATCACTGTCTTTAGGAGCAGTGAAATTTATATTCAGATTATATAGGTTAACATCATTTGCCTGCCAGATTACAACTGCAGCATATTCATTATCCTCAAAGGCTTCGGTTTCCATTAGTGCCAAGTTGCTTAAAGTAACATTGCTGGCTTCGATACTGAAGACAGTGTTTGTCAATGTATGGTTCAAACCATCGATAATGACATTGCTTGCTTTTACAGTCAAAATACCAAGATCATCCATATCCTCTGATATGAACAAGTTAGTATTGGAGTAAGTGCTTTTCAGTGTGCCTCCCCTGAAATACTGTTTTACATTGTCCCGAGTAATATTGATAACAGGATTGGATTCGCCGAGAGATGATAAATTATCTTCACTATTAAGATACTGGCTATCATCAAATTGATTAGAGCCTGACGATAAATTCTGATTATCTGCCACTTCACAATCAATCGGAAGGTTAAAAGAATCTTCTATATTGGTTTCATTTAAATCCGTGCTTTGCTGGGCAAAAACACAGGCCAATGAAATAAAAAATATTAAGGATATAAAGACTATTTTAACCCAACTTTTTATGCTTATCACCTCCAGTCATTAAAATATGATTTATATTATGTCAAACATATATTATATACTTTTGGTAAAAAAAGTTCAAGGTGAAATGAAAAATTAGTAAGTTTTAAAAAAAATGAAAAAAGTAAGTAAATGATGTTTGAATCATTTACTTGATTGTAATTTTAACTTTTTTGGTTGCTGCTTTTAAGTTTTTGTTTCCACTGAATTTAATGGTTGCAGTGTGTTTGCCTTTTTTAGTTAATTTAGTGATTTTGAAAGTTGCTTTACCTTTGGCATTGGTAGTTGCCTTATAGGTTTTGCCTTTAACTTTCAAGGTTACTTTAACTTTTTTAACTGCCTTGTTGTTAGCCTTTAAAGTAACAGTGTATTTCTTGGTTTTCTTTTTAGCCTTAAAGGTTGCTTTTTTAGCAGTTAATTTAGCAGTTGCCTTTTTAACAGTTACCTTAACATCCTTAGCGGAGTTGAGATATTCACTGTCTCCTGCGAAAGTGACTTTAGCAGTATAGGTTTTAACAGCCAAATTGTTAAGAACAGTAATAGAAACCTGACCTTTAGCATCAGTAGTTCTAGTATAGGTAACACCATTCAATACAACTTTAACAGTTTTTCCAACAAGTAACTTGTTATTTGCATCTTTTAATGTGATGGTGAGTTTTTTGGAAACACCATAAACAGTAGATACGGCTGAAGCAGTAATGCTTGTGGATAACATATTAATTGTTAAGGTTGTGTTCTGGGTGATTGGTGCGTATTTGCCGTCACCAGTGTATGCGATGCTGATGTTGTGGTTTCCAGCAGAGAGATCCTTAACAGTGATACTTGCCTTACCGTTGACCAATTCCTTGGTTTCAACAGCTTTTCCGTCAACGCTTACAGTGAAGTTACCGGTAGCATCTTCAGGTAAATTAATGCTGAAGGTAGGTGATTTGCTGTTAGCAGGAACAGTTGTGTCAACAGCTTGATCTACAGGGATTTCAATACCTTTAACAACAGCTGTAGTGTTTTTAGAATCTGCATTGAAAGTCTCATCTTCTGTGAAAGTGGCAGTGATGAAGTATTCAGCTGCAGTCAAATTGTTGAATGTGGCATTGCCAACACCGTTTACAACATGAGCAGTTTCTGTACGGTTGCCTATTTTAACAATGACATCACCACTGAACTTCACATTGGCAGTGACTTTTACCACTAACGGTTCGCTGTAAGTAACTGTATCCGCAGCAATAGCCAAATTGACATCCAACTTGTTTACAAAGAATGAAGTGTTGTTTTCCATTTCATTGTATTTGTCATTGCCTTTGAAACTTACTGTAATGTTTTGAGGACCATACGGAACATTAGTAATATTAAATGTTAAAGTACCGTTGACAACCTGTTTGACTACAGGATCAAGCTTGTTGATGGTAACGTTAACATCACCAGTAATATCCTTATCCATAATAACAGTAACAGTAACGTTTTCATTAATCACCGGAGCAGAATACTCAATTACCAATTTAGGATCAACTTTAACAACCTTGAATGTGGCATTGTACTCCTCACTAGGATTATAGTTGTCATCACCATTATATACTGCATAGATAGTATAATTTCCTTCACTCAAACCAGCAAAGACTGCACTGTCAGTAACATTAACTGTCTTGTTTTCACCTTTCAATCTGTAAGTGACATTACCAGTAGCGTTTGCAGGTAAAACAGCCTGGACTGTGATATTATCACCAACAGGAATGGCTGAATCAATAATGATTTGGACTGTTGAATTGGCCTTGTTGACAGTGAACTCCTTGGAAACAGTTGTAGTTCCGAAATTCTCATCTTCCATATATTTGACTTTAACAGTGTAATCACCGGCAGGCAAATCATTCACAGTGATTGTGGAAACATTATTTGTAAATGAATCAGTACCAATTTTGATAACCTCATTACCTTTAATGAACTCATAAACAAGACTACCTGATTCCAAACTAGAAATGTTTACACTGATAGTAATGTCATCTCCATAATAACTGTTTGAAATGTTATCCATACTCATATTTAATGCAGGCTTAATTAATAAAAATGGATTTGGATAAATAACATTAACATTACCAAGATAAGTTGATTCCGGAGTTGAATCAAAAGATTTCTCTTCTGCTTGATCAACATCAGGGACAGTGTACTCAACAGAATAAACACCATCCTTATAAGTAGCACTATAAGTTACACCATCAATATCAAAATCAATTTTAGGAATATTAATATAATTGCCCATATCATCAACTAAAACCGCAGTAATATTAATAACATCACCACTTGTTGCAGTTAACTGAATATTATCTAAAACTGTAAGGGTAGTTGGGGAATTAATTTTACCATCAATTAAATTAATTGAATATTTGGAACTAACAGTATTATTTTTAAAAGTTAAATTATTTACTTTTCCATAAACATGTGAAACAGAATTCAAATCAAAAACACAATTAGAAATATTAACATCATTAGCATACTTTTGAGAATCACCCAAATCGATAGTGCTTTTAGAAATATTAGAATTAATAAAGTTACATCCGATAATATTGGCACTAACTCCTCTAGAGATGTAAAGAACATACTTACTACTAATTTTATCAAAAGTACAATTTAAAATTGAAAGTGAATATTCAGAATTTGGTAGAATCTCAATAATTTCATTTTTACATTTATCATTCATAAAATAACAATTATTAATAAATACCTGTGAATTATCAATTTCAAGAATCCCATCATCATAATCATTTACATAGTTTATAAAATTACATTTTTCAAAATGAATATTAGTTGAGTCGGTAATTTCAAAAAGATAATCTGCACTAGGGCTTGACTGGAAAATAATATTTTTAAAAGTAATATTATCGCAAGAGTCCAATACGTATTCTGTTGATGCAAATGAACAAGTTGAATTTAACATTACTTTGCCATAATTTTCAGCCATAATAATGATGTTACTTGATTCAATAGAAATAGTGTCTCGCCGATTATCGAATTTCCAAGTATAATTACCGTCAAGCATGTGTACAACAGTATTATCTTCAAGATCTTTTAAAGTAGACTCAAAATCAGCGGGGTCTTCTTGTGAAGTGCCACTTCCTTTCCCATCTGGTGAAACATAAATATCAGTTGATTCATCACTGGAAGTACTTATGATATTTTCTGAATCATTATCTTGATTCAAGCTTTGTAAATCCTCAAATTGAGAATCAGAAATTGATTCATCACATTCAATTTCTAAACAGTTATTATCTAAATCTGTATTATTATCTGCTGCTGTAATAAAATTCATACTCAATAAAAAAGCAAATATCATTACAATAAGAATAATATAATCTAATTTCATTATTTCTCCCTTTCCTAAAAAAATATAAAAAAATGGGAAAATTAAATTTAAAAATAAATTTTAATAATTCCCAGACTAAATTTTATCATTGCACAGCATATAAAATCCCGTCACTAGTGCCGATATATACAACACCATTTTTTACAAGAATTCCTCCAACAATAGGTGAAGTTGCATTAAAAGCCCAATTCAAACAAGTATCAATATCTTTATGAAGCTTATTGGTTTTAAATACCCATAAAATTCCTGCATCATCCCCAATGTAGAGATTACTTCCACTACAACAAATAGCAGATGAAACTGGATTAATATTAAATCCTGTAACATCGCAAGAAATTATGCCTGTACTTGTATAACTAGCATAATGAATATAACCATCTGCATCTACTGTGTAAACACTACCGGCACCATCACTTACTAGTTTATTACAATTTCCACCTAGTAACTCAGAATCAACTACATTTAAACTGGAATCTAATAAACAGAGATATGTAGATCCACTAATGTTTCTTAAAACACAAATATTGCCATTACTGTCAATTACAGGATTGCCAATAGTGTCAGCAATACTTGTCATAGTATTAGTAAGTAAATTATAACGAACCAAACCATTTACAGTATTTACATAAAGGTAATTACCATAAATAATAGGTTTGGACAACATTGCTTGGGATCCATAAGCAACATTGTTAAGTTCTAAAATACTATTATAATAGACATAGTCTCCATTTACCAATTTAACAATAGTAATCCATAAGTTTGAATTAGCACCATATCCATATTCACTACAAATGTAAACTGCACCATTATAAAGTACTGGAGCATATAAACTGGATCCTTGATAAATGTTCGCATTGGTTAATGAATTACCAGTAGCTAAATTGAGAATATATAATTTATCCCATGAACATGGAGCATAAATAACATTTCCATCTACAAGCAATTCTTTGAAATAACCCCATTCACTAGTCACATTCCATACGTAAGTACCATTAAGATAATAACAATATAATGTATGGCCAGCAGGAATCAAAATATAATTACCAGAAATTACAGGAGTACCTTCTAAAGCACTATCTAAACTTGCATTCCATAATTGAATGCCGTCAAAACTGTCTGGAACAACAATATCTCCAGTAGTTCCATTTGTATTGTTACTGGAATTTCCTCCACTAGGAGGAACATATTGACTAATGTCATGGAAGCCATTGTGACTTCCAGCATTGACAGTTAAATATTGAGTATTGTATGCATAAATTGAACCTGAAGCATTATTCGCACCCCAGAATTCATCATAATCATAATTTAAAAATGCTTTATTTGTTTTTTTAGTTGTATAATGATATGCTATATCCTGTCCTTCACTACCACTGTCATTTACAAAATTACAATGATAAACATTTAATTGTCCGTTACCAGTAGCATAAATAGCACCGCCTCTTCCGGTAGCACTATTGTTTGTGAAATTAGAATAAGTAATAGTTGAAGTTGCACCACTAGTGGAAATAGCACCACCAGTTCCAGATAATGCTTTGTTATTATCAAATACTGAATTATTAACAATTAGTTCTCCGGAACCAAATGAAATAGCACCACCACTACCAGAAGCATTATTATTTTTAAATTCACAATTTAATACTGTTAAGTATGGTCTACTACCATAACCGCTTCCAGCAATAGCTCCACCACTTGTTTGATGAGCTTCATTGCCTATAAAAATAGAATCAATTACAGTTAAGTAACTGTAGGTGTATAATGCACCACCATTCCATCCTGCAATATTGTTTCTAAAGATGGAACGTACAACTGTTGTATTTGCATTGGTGTGAGTGTGTATTGCACCTGCCCACCAGGTTGCAGAATTACCTTCAAAAGTAGAATCATAAACTTCTAATTGACCGCAGTTATTAATACAACCCGGTTCAACAGTAGCATGATTATTTTTAAAAGTACTGTCTCTGACAGTCATGTGAACATTGGTTACACTATTTTCATTGTAATTACTTACAGTACCGTAACTTGTAGTACATTTTTCAAAAGTACAGTTAATAATATCACAATTACCTAAGTTTAAATGCACTACAGATTGATGGTCTCCAGTTGCGGTTACGTTTTCAAAGGTACAATTGTCAAGGACGTAATGCCCATTTCCACTGAATTTCATGAGGATATTTCCGCCACAATTCTGGAATTTAATATCTTTTAAAGTAATGGATATACCATTTGTATTAGAATAAATTGGGATATTACTATAACTTACCGGATTGCTTGAACTGCTTCCACCAATATAAGTATTAGCAGAACCAATAATAGTCACATTATGATTTATAACAATTTGACTGCCTGGAGCGATATTTGCACCAATATAAATAGGGTCATAATTGTTATTGCTTACAGCACTACCCAATCCAGCCCAAGTAGTAACAGTTGTTGGACCGCGTGAAGGCAGCACATCCTTTTCATCCAAACTAGAACCATTATCTAATGAATCATCTGCTTCATCAGTTGATAGATCTTCATTATCATCTAAATCATCTGCAGAAATTACATTATCTGCATCATCAGTTGATAAATCTCCGATATCATCAATGCTTTCAGCAGAAACACATGTGATTCCTACAAGAAACATGATGAAAACCATTATGAGAAAAATCCGTTGAATTTTCATTTTATTCCCCCATAGTTTATTAATCAAAAAATTATGTAGTAGAAAAACTATTTTCACTACATTATAACAATAAATAATTTTCAATAAAACATATTTGAACTTCCATTTTCAAATATAATTTAAAAACTATCTATTGAATTATATTATATATGAAAAAATATATAAAGTTTTCTTGACTAATAATTAAATAAGTGTGGTATCTCCTATTTTTTTCAAAAGAAATATTGTGAGGAGGGGGAAAGAATTGAAAATAAAAAAATACATTTTAATAACTCTTATTTTACTAATACTATTAAATATAAGTTGTATATGCGCAACGGAAAATAACACAGATGAATTAGAAATAACTGACGAGAATAATCTTGAAAACATATTATGTCAGAATAGTGACGATGCCTTAATGCAAAGTGAAGAAATTAACCAGCCCAATCAGGAAATTTTAACCCAAAATCACGAGGAAGACATTTTATCAGATTTTTCACCATACAGCACTCAAATCACATTAACAATCAATGATACAAGTGATTTTGAAACTACTGGAAATATAACTGTAAATATGCATTTTTCATTTATAACACCATGGCATGATGGGGAATTTCCAACATATGACATCAATGTCTATGAAAACAGCACACTAATAAAAAAGATAAACATTGGTGATGAAAACCTGCCTGAAGTACAACCAAGAGTTACATATGTTGCTGATGTGCTATTCAACTACACCGTACACTCCAACAGTTATCTGACAACATCCCTGTTTGGAGTATACTCCAACACATTGAAATTTGAAAACATCAAGGACGCCATAATCACAAACCTGAACAACACTCAAATAATCATTGATAATATTTACACATCTAACGCAACATGGACCAATAGTATAGAATCATTGCGAAAAGCAATAGCATTGGCGAAAAACAACGGAACAGTAAATTTAAACAGTATACAAATAATACAGGACATTGATGAAACAATACATATTAATAAAAACATTACCATCGTTGGAAATGACGCTTCATTCTTACTTCAAAAAACCCGAAACTTGCTTGAAATAAATCCTAACGCCCAAGTAACCTTAATTAACTTAACATTCAACGGAAACAGCAACTATGTCATTTCAAATAAAGGAAAATTACAATTGATAAACTGTACCTTTAAAGACAACAGCTTTGGTTTGATAAACAATGACGGTGAACTTGAAATCAGCGACTGTCTCATCCAAGACATTAATCAGTTTTACCAGACAAGAACCATGAATAATGATGGATTAATAGCCAACAACGGAATATTAACAATAACCAGTACAATATTCCACAACGATAATCCATTACCCTATAATTTCCCAATAGAAACAACAACACTAAAGGGAATAGTCTACAATAAGGGGAAATTAACAGTTAGTGATGTGAATTTCACAAACATCAATTATAGGATAATATACAATGATGGGGAAATTACTTTAGATGACGTTTTATTTGACAACATTCTCTCCACAAGCACTTATTCACTATATACAATTTCCACCAAAAAACAGTTAAATCAGAATTTCACATACAACAACTATCAGATTAAAAGCGATGCAAAAACCATGGATGGTGGAGCAATATACAACAACAATAACATAAATATCCTAAATTCCAGATTCAATAAAATCGCTGGAAGCAATGGAGGAGCAATATACAACAACAATAACCTAACAATTACAGGCACTGCACTACAAGATATCACTGGAAACGATGGAGGAGCAATATACAACAACAATAACCTGACAATTGCAAACACCACATTCCACACAATCACCGGAAACGATGGAGGAGCAATATACAGTAAAAGCAAATTAATAATTGTAAACTCAATTTTTAATAATACCCAATTAAGATCATTATATCATTATGGTGGAGCAATATACACTAAAGGAGAATGCGTGATAGATAACTCAACTATAACCGAATCAAAAATTGTTAGAGGGTATGGTGGAGGAATATATAATAATGGGACACTAACTGTCAACAATACAATAATAAGCAAATGCAGTGGAGATTATGAAGTTGGAGGTGTTGGAATTCATAATGATGGAATAATGACAATGACAAATAGCCAAATCATCAATAACCATGCACCATATCCACTACATATAACAAAAGAGGTTGAACAGCCTGACGGAAGCATATTCATATATATTACCAATGTATATGCTGGAACAATATCCAATAGTGAAACTGGAAAAGCAACAATAATCAAATCCATAATCAAAGACAATACCATTATTGGAGGTACAAACACCAACTGGAAAATGTATTATGGGAACATTAAAAACGATGGGAATATGGAAATATCCGGTTGTATTTTTGACAACAATACTCCAAGCGACTGGGACAGTTTTTGGGGAGGGCAAGGATCAATAAACCTTTACAATACTGGGAAATTAACTGTGATGTACAGTTATTTATTAAATACAAAATATTATACAAAAGATTCATCTAGTGTGAATGCATATTCCCCACATAGCTTCTTATTTAATGCAGGCGGAACATCAACACTGAACTATAACTTCTACTGCTTAGAACCAAGCAAAATCATATCAAATGCCAAAACAAATTACTATTTCATTCCCGCTTTTGAGGATGACTACTATCCAATAAAACTTGGCCAGAACACAAACATCACACTAACACTAAAACTAACCAACGGTACAGATACAATTGAATTTAATGACTGGGACAAACTCCTCACACCCGGCCTAAACACAACAATAACAACAATAGATGAAAACGGAGAATACATCAATATCACAACCCTCCTGAAAGACAAAATCACATTCAACTTCAACTACACCGGCATCAAAGCAGAATATCCAATATATGCAAACATCCTAAACTACAAAAACGAAGCACTGGTTGACGTGGGAAAGGAATTCTCCAACATGACTGTGGATTACCACAACATTACCTATGATGAAGAGGACATGACATTCCACATTAAAATCACAGGAAACATAACTACACCAACAGGAAACATCACATTCACATTAAACAAGCAAAAATATACTGTAAACCTGACTGGTGGTGAATGCAACTTCACAATACCTGCCGATTTAAAACCTGGAAATTACACTATTAAAATTGAGTACAACGGAGATGAGGAATACTTCAAAATACTAAAAAAATATTATGATTTTACAATATTCAAAATACCGACAATGGTCAACATTTCCGCAACCCAAGTCAACTACGGACAAA
Organism: Methanosphaera stadtmanae; assembly: GCA_015062805.1. Lineage (GTDB taxonomy): Archaea > Methanobacteriota > Methanobacteria > Methanobacteriales > Methanobacteriaceae > Methanosphaera > Methanosphaera stadtmanae_C. The sequence continues at coordinate 7,695 of SUTQ01000023.1, read as the reverse complement.
CCGGAACAATAACAATAACACTCACACCATCTACTGCAGGACTATACGGAAACTTATACATCGACGGCAAAATCCTTAAAAATAATATTGCAATAATGGGCACACAAACATTCACCCTCAACAGAGGAGTGGGAACATACAACCTCACAATAATTCTTGATGAGGATGAATACTACACCGGATGCACTGCAAGCACAATTTTCACAGTCAGAAAATGGGAAACCAACCTGACAGTTGAAAGTGCAGATATTAAAAAAGGTGAAAATGCAACATTAAACATTACAATAAATCCCGGTGATGTTCGTGGAAATGCAATTCTTCAAATCAACAACGAAACACAAAATATTTTCATAAACAATACCATGACACCAATTACATTGACTGATCTTGAAGAGGGAACCTATCATGTAACTGTATACTATCCTGGTGATAGAAAGTATGCGGCGTCAAATGCCTCAACCACTTTCAGTGTTTCAAGAATAACATCCAAACTAACAGTCCAGTTAACACAAAACATTAATCTGACAGGCCATATGGAAATACAAACCGATCCTTTAAACTGTACCGGTGAAGTGATAATATTCATAAACAATGACAAAACTATTTTAAACCTTACAGATGGTGTTATTAACACTGAAATCAAATTTAAAAGAGGAACTAATTATATATATGTACATTATGATGGAGATGACACATACTCTGTAAGCACATGGAACACCACAATAAACATTGAAGGAAATCCTGTATTGACTCTGGAGACACAGAAACTTGAAAGCGGAAAAACAGGATATGTGCGGGTAAACCTTACAGACACCAACAACATTCCATACGAATACACCAATATCACAATAGAATTCCAAAACACTAACACTACAATAACCACAAATGAAAACGGAACAGCATACCTACCAATTAACACACAAACAGGAACATACACTATCAAGGCAACATATCAAAATGCAACAATAACCAAAAACATAACAGTTAAAACACTCGCACAAATAAAAGTAAATATTCAAAACATTAACCAGGCGGATGACTTAGTGGCTTATGCAACACTAACAGACTCCAACAGCAACAAATTAAATGGAGAAATCATATTGGAAATAAACGGCAACTATTATAAAATCATAATAACCAATGGTGCAGGCTCAAGAAACCTTGGCGAATTCAAAGCCGGAACATACACCTATACTGCAACATACCCGGAAAACAATATATTATACTCCACAAACACCACCGGAAGCTTTAAAGTAAACAAGGACAGCTACAAAATAACCGGAAACACCGACATCACACAATACTACGGATCAACCAAATACTACAAAATAAGACTCACCAACAACAACCAACCGGTTAAAAATGAAATCATAACAGTAAACATCAACAAAAACACAGTCAAAATAAAAACAGATGATAATGGTTATGCTACATTAAAGCTTTCACTTAAAGCAGGCAAATACACAATTACCGCCACCTACAAGAATGTTAAAGTATCCAATAAAATTGTAGTTAAACCGACACTGATAACTAAAAACAAAAAAATCAAAAAAGGAAAAACACTAACTTATACAGCAAAACTACTAAACAAAAACGGCAAACCACTAAAAAACAAAAAGGTAACATTCAAAATAAAAAACAAAAAATACACAGCAAAAACCAACAAGAAAGGAATTGCTAAAATCAAAGTCAAAAACCTAAAAGCCGGCAAATACAAAATCATAACCACTTACGGCAAGCAGAAAAACACAAACACCCTAACCGTTAAAAAGTAAAAACACGATCCTTAACCATCACCATTTAAAAATATAATGTAATTTCTCAAAAAATAAGAATATGGTTAGATATTAATTCTGTTCAGTAATGACTTATTAAATCAGGTAATGCTTATTCCTTAACGCCACAGTCTCCAAGCATGTCGCAGGGACATTCAAATATTAAACAGTATCCGTGATAGAACCATTTGCAGAACATTTTTTTATTCACTTCCCATGGTAACTTATCTTTTTGATTGTTAATAAAATTAGTGTTTTGAAAAAACTAAGATGACAATATCAATGTTTCAAGCGAGCCAATTCGCCCAGACTGGAACCGTGCCGAATGAAACGAGGCGTGTGTGGGAGGCCTGGATGAATAGAATTGGCGAGCATATATTATAGTGAGGAACCGACCCTTGCCGGCAGGTTCCGTGAATCAAATTATCAAAAATTATGTTCCGTCCGAGCATAAGCGAAAGGCAAATATTATAGACCAAGAATAATGGCCTTGTCAATAGGAGGAAGAGGGGCCTGCCCCTCTTCCAGGGTTAAGTTTTTGTAAATATGAGTTTGCCAGTCATGGAATGAAGATTTATCCCCATTCATAGCCGGTATTATGGCAAATGCAATTTGTTCGGCATTTGCATTCGTGGACAATTAAAGGGGACTTGTCCCCCTTAATTAGGCATTAAGGGTTTCAATGCACGCCGAACCATACAAGATGAATTGTAAAATTTAAGGGAGAGTGAAACACATCAAAACACTCCCCCACAACTAAACAACGAGCAATTCAATGAATAATTCTAGCTCCGGTGGAAAAAGCAAAAAGCACCATCATCGCTAGATTCTAGTTCTATTGAATCCCATATCCTTTAATATCTTATTATATTCTTCACGGGTTGTAAATGAAGGTTTATCATCATCACCGGTACTGCCGGTTGATCCGGTTTCAATTACATCACCGGAGTTTTGAGGATTTCTTCCTCCAGGTGCAGATCCATCACCAGTAGCTTCAATTTTTATTCTTCTCTCGGCCAGCTTCTCCATAAGCTCCATGTCAACGTCCCCAGTGAGTAGCTTATCAATAATTTCCTTATCCTGTGCGTTTTCATTATAGTTGAAATTATATTTTGCTTCGTACTCCTTTATTTTCCTTTCGTTTTCATGTTTTCTAAGTTCAGACAGCTCCTTTAGGATATCCTCCTTATTGTTTATGAATTCCTTGTTTTCCTCTATGGATTTTTTTATCTTGTCATACTTTTTGGATTCCTTTTTTAAGGTGGTTATCTCATCCTGCAGCTTTCCGATTTCCGCATCCTTTCCCTGAAGTTTTTCAAGCAAAAGATTGGTTGCCACATTTGCGTCCTGGTTTTCAACTTCAGGAGGCTTGGGATTTGCGGTTTCACCGGCCTCTCCAGTCTCACCAGTTATTTCAGAATTCAGCAATGTAATTTTTCTTGGGTTTTTGGTTACGCCAACATCTATTAGGTTCATAGTATCAATTCCAAATGAATCTCCGTTATCTTTCAGTAAAACATCAACTTTAGGGGACAGGCCTTTGCCCTTCATGTCAAGCTCATCCGGAAGGTCAATGAATAGCTTTCCCTTATCCTCTTCAAACACGATATTGTTTCCAATGCCTATGTAGACCTTGTCATGCTCTGAGGTTAATGGGATTCCTCCACGGTAGTTTTCAGCAATCTGTCTTAAATCATCACTTGTCCATTTGACAGGTTTGTTGAGACGCCTGTCCAGATCCGAATAGTCATAGAGTCCGACTTCAAAAAGTTCATGTTTCATGTTATCACTTTATTATATTATTTATTATATATTTTATTACTTATTTTATATAAACTTTTATTATATTTCGACACCGCTGTCACTGACAATCCGCTCACCTACAGGCTGCTCCTCTTCGAAGTTGGTTAAATAATTCTTGTAGATTTCATCACCTTCAGCTGTAAGTTCCATAATGTATCTTAATACATCATCTCTTGAATAGCTGAAATAGATATTCAATGTTTCATCAATGCCCATAAGTTCCAGCTGCATATTCAACAGCTGATTGCAGTATTTCAAGACCCATTTCTGGTCATTGGCCACATTAACGATGAACCCAGTAATGGCCGAATCGTTGATGTATTCAGCAACGTTCTGATTGGATCTTTCATTACCCGCCTGAGACTGAGGAGTTACAAATGTCCTCAGGATATTGTTTCTAAAAATCTCAGTCTGCCTTGTATAATCTGACTGGTAGTTGTTACCACCTAAGATTTTGGATTCAATTCCCGGAGGCACAATAGCCACATTTGAATCAGCAGTGGTTCCGTAATCAGCATAAAGATTTTCCTTTGCAGTTGAAGAGAGCTCCATAATGTACGGCCGGCCGTTTGCATCAAGTGAAGGCTTGACTTCAATGATATTGTCCTTGTTGATTCTCTCAACCTGATTTCTCTCCAAGTTACATTTATGATAGATGTCATCAAGGCAATTCAAAATAATGCTTTGGGCTTCCGAGTATATTTCATTGTACATGAAGTTGATTACCTGTTCCGGTTCGTATTTGACAGTCAGTGTCCCCTCTTCAACGCTGATGAAGTTGTTGAAGTCCTCAGGATTTCCGTTTACAACATCCTTCGGCATTTCATGAAGATACAGCTGCACCTCATTGTCATCATTGAATTCCTTTTTCAATCCGTAGCCATGCGCACCTATTTCAAGAAATATCGGCTTGATGTATTTGCCGATGCTTTTATCCCATCTCTCGACAGGCTTGATTAGTCCTTCACCGTCAACCATTCCTCCCTGCAATATCTCTTTAGCAACCTGGCGGATGTCGATTTTTCTTGCCCAAAGGATTAAAGTGAGCTTCTGCTCTTTGGAGAGCCTGTTTTCCTTGTCAACCAATACCACATTAACGTTAGCCTTATCAATTCTGTTTTTCAAAATACCTGAAGTGTAGCCGTCAAGCTTGACAGCATAACGGGCATTTGCTATTGTCTTGTTGATTACCGGTGGAAGTGCGTCCGGCAAATCCAATCCAGTATTTATTCCATCGGTTCTTGGCTGTCTTTCACTTTCACCCCAATAGCTTCGTTTGGTATTGTACTGCTCCACACGATTGTTCAGTAATCTGGTTTTAATGTAATCGGTAATTCCCATGTCAATCATATCCCTTACAATTTTTTATTATATTATTTATTATATTTATTATATAAAATAAGTAATAAAATTAATGGTGACACATTAAAAAAAAATGTAGAGTAATAAATACTACCCGACAACAATGTGAACAACAAATAAAAATCAGTTTTTTCTTTATTTTTATTTAAATCAATTATATTTTCACTGAAAAATGAAATTCTGACCTTAATATTTTTATTCACTTTCGTTGATGTTTATTGAAAATAATGTAAAAGTATTTTACTGCGTATTCTTAAAAAAAAGAGCAATTCTTATTTATTAATAATTCAACAAAAAATAAGATTTAAATATAGTGATAAGTTGGAATGTAATGCATCAGTCACTTTAAATTTATAATTTTTTAAACTCTTCAAAAAGTTTTTTTGTTCTGGCTCTAACAAAAGCATAATTATGTTTCACATTATATTTTTCAGACTTATAATCTGCATCATTTCTTTTATCACGAAGTTCAGATAGAAGTCTTGCAATTTTCTTACCTCTTCTTTGTCTATTTAAATAAGGGTTATTATAAAAGATTTCGGATGTTTTTTCATGAACCTTTGAAGATTTAGAAGTCATAATTTGTTTAAGTTCTTCATCACCACTCCATAATCTATGTTCAATAATATAATCCCTACAAATACAAAAAGCAGAATAATAAAATCTACTAATACCACTTCTTAATTCAGCAGGATTATCTGAACCTGAGAATGAATCAGCAAAATTATAATATTCACACCAGTTAAATTTTTCTTCAGAACTCATTCAAACTCCACAGATAATAATATATTATCCAAAAAATCATCTTGATACTTTTCAAATAATTTATCTTCAAGTAAGTCTAATTGATTGCTTGCAGATTCTCCATCAAGTTTAGTGAAAGCTTTAACAACAACCCATTTTTTATTATCCCATTTATTTTCTAAATATATTTCCAAATCCAAAGTATTAAAATATTCCTCAAGATTATTTGGTAACTCTTTTATTATATCTAATAAATTATTAGTAATAATAAATGAAATCAAATCTTCACGATTAGATTCTATATTAAATGTTGAATTTAAAAACAATTCCAATTTAGTACTTTTTTGAAGAAAATCCCCATAATTTACTTTTGCATATTTTTTAGACAATGCAGTATTTTCATTGTTCCTTTTGAATTTATCTGCAACTTTTAATCTATCAGATATCCTAAGAGGTTTAAAAGAATTGCCAGCAATAGAGTGTGTAATAGTTCCATTCATTCTAACTCACCTTTTAAATCTTTAAGTAATTCCTTTCCAATACTATTCTTAAATAATAATTTAATAATTTCATGCATTTCTTCAAAAATTTTAATTAAATCATCACTATCAGTTAAAGAAGAAGTATAACAATCATAATCTAAAACAAAATCATTTTTAATTTCAGTATTTGGGTAATTTAAATTAAATTGTCCGTATGTGAAATCCAAGTTATATCCCCTTATTTGATATTCAGATTGAGTTAAAGCTCTCATTAATTCTAACTCATCATTTATAGGATTAAAATTATGTAATTTAGGATTAATCCAATCATCCCAATTAATAATTTCTATTTCTGGTGAAACTTCATTAATATATCTCAATCCAATTTTATTAACCGTAGGTACACCATAACATTTTAATACATCAATAATTAATTTAATATCTTCAATTAATTCATAATGAGATTTGTATTTAGTGCCATCATATGAAATAGCAATATGATTCATAGATAACTCAATAAATTTTGAATCATCAACAGTTGTATAAGCCCATATATTATTTTGCTCAATATTTTCTATTTCAGGGTTTTCAGTTGAAATTTCAACTTTATTTTGCTGAGCAATACCCTTTGCCTTAGGAAATTCCTTTTTTATAATATTTACAAACTTATCAGGATTAGCTCCCATTCCCAATAACTCACCAATATTTCTAAAATCTACTTTAAAAATAATCTCTTGCAAATAATGTTTCTTGAATTCTAAATCTGACATTTTTAAAACCTACACTAAAAATAAAATCTCCTTAGATATATTATATATTTTGATTATTATAAATATTTTGTAATTATGGTTTTTAATATTCATCAATGATTCATTTCAATAGGTTAAATACTCAAAAAATGTTTTGAATTCATCATTCAAAATATAATTTTAATTAGAATAACAATAATTAACACTTCAGTTTTTGAATGTATATTTTTCAAGAATTAAATACTCAATTCCCTAAATAAAATTATTTGATTATTAAACATCCAATATTGGCAAAAAAATTTTAAAAAATAAAAATATGCCTTTAAAAATATTCATATAAATAATATTTACTTCTTTAATAATTCCCTTCTACCTTTACCAATCAACTGACGTTGCCTTTTTCTCAACTCCTTATACTCCCAATACATCTGTGATGTGACGTATCCATGCAGTCTTCTAAACTCATCAATCCTGATAATAGCTGCCTGTACAATAGCTGCTTCACCTTCATGCCAGCAGTAGTATGGATGATGGCAGGGAATATCATGTTCTGAAGCCAATCCTGTTTTGCAGTTGTTGCAGTAATCCACAAACCACAATTCTTCCTCTCTTTCTCGTTTTTCTTTTTTGGCTTCAATTATCTGCTGTTTAATTGATTTCATAACAATAAATTTTTATAAAAACCATAAAAACTATGAAAACTATTGTAAACTTTTTTGATGGTTTTTTTAAAAACTCCTTAAAATCCTTTAAATCAAATAATAACAATCCATAAGAAGT
>SUTQ01000044.1 GCA_015062805.1 Methanosphaera stadtmanae | reverse complement strand
ATATACGAAAAATAATTGAAATTAAGCCTAAAAATTTTTTGACAAAAAATCAAAAATCAATTTTGGCGGACACCCTAATGTTTAGTCATGAGTTAGTTTAGAATTATCTCTTTTTAGTAAGATGGTTTCTGTATTGCAAGATTTGATGTCCAGCATTTCTGATGCTGAGGGATGCTCTCCTATTATTTTGTAATTATGAACTCTCATGACAGAGAGGATTAAAATTAATTATAACTTGTTTTCATATTTAATTTTTAATTTTTCATCGATAAATCTTTTATTAAAGTTTAATTCTCTTAAAATTATTAATTCAATTAGAATTTTTAATTTAAAATTCAAAATGTTTAATTTTCCAGTGTCTTTCTTAAAATTTGAAGATTCATCATAATGGGTATAATAGTTTCTAGTATCTACAACTGCACTGATGAATTTATTTTTATTTCCATCAATTAGTTTAGTGATAATTTCATAATCATTTAAATCATTAATTAGTTCCTTTAATCGTTTTCTTAAAGAAATCTCATTGCCAAATTTTATTTTATTTTTCAAACTGTTCTTATGGTCTTCTGTTATTTTTAAATTATCAATAATCTCAGTTATTTGATTTTTAATTTTTTCATATTCTTCAATTTCCATATACTTGTCAATGTATTTTTCATCTTTTCTTAGATATGACTCTAAAGCTTGAGTGTATGATAATAATTCGTATTCGGGATTTGATTCATTTGTAAAATTCATAAAATAAATGTCAATTAATGGTTTGTATTTATCATTAATTTTAAACCAGTTTTTGAATATGGATTGTTTATCAGCTATTTCATCAAATTCAATTAAAATGTTAAATGTGTTTATTTCATTAAGGGGCTTATCAAATAATTTTGAAAAAACCTCAATTTTTTTAAACGGATTGAATTCATCATCTACCCTGCAATTCATGAGTTTTATGCCTGTTTCATTATTCATTAAGAATGTAAGAAACATTTTAGTCATGCGAATATCATTTAATATCTCTTCAATTGATGTTTTACTTTCATAAAAAAATTGTATTAAATAATATGGTTTCACACAAAAGGAGATGTTTGTTGAATTAATTGAATTCGCTATAGAAAATATAATCTCAAATTTTTTTAATTTAAATTTTACAGACTTGTATTCTAGAAACTCTTCATAATTTTCTTTAATATTCATTTTAAAATTTTTTTTATTTCTTATCCAGTTTTCTAGGTAGTGAAACCTAAGAGTTACTTCTTTAAATTTTAAACTTGAGTTATAATCATAATTTTTAAAAATGTATTCAATAGAAAATGTCAATGTTTCAAAAAGATTCCACAATTGACATTTGTATAATGTTACTTTTGTTTTATTAAAATCCCCAATAATTATTTCTTTGTTGTAATATTTTGCATAATCTTCCATTTTTATATCTGTTTTTAGGAAATAATGATTGTTTTTCTCTATTATTGTTCCACTAAATTTATTTTTTTCATTATCTTCAAACCAAAATGTTCCAGGGATATTTAGTAGAGTCCTCATAATAATTCTCCGAATATTAATATTAGTATGTTTTATGTTCGTATTTTAGTTTATCATGCACATATAGGTTACTATTAACTATGATTGTAATAAGGGTATTGTGTAAAAATAAATATCAGGTAATGTTAAATGGCTTATCAAAGGAAAATCATTAGATATGCTTTGTTGATGGGTATTTTAATGATTATTAATTTAATGATTGCAATTTTAGATTAATTATTTAAGTAAAATTAAAATAATAAAAAGAATAGCATATCCAATAATCATAACTATAATATTATACTTGAAATAGTCAAACTTATCTCTTTTTTCTTCGAATATCTTTTTAATTTTTTTTGAATCTTTTAATAATTCATCAAAATTCTTTTCAAACATATTATAATGTTTTGTTATATCCATATACTGGGCATATTCAATATCATTTAGTTTCATATTTTTTTGTTTTTCATCAAAAATCAAGGGATTTTCTGATAAATGTTCTGCTTGCTGCCTTAACCTGTCTAAATTTGAATTAAATTTAATTATCATTTCTATTTCATATTCCCTGAAAAAATCTGGAACAAATTCTATAAATTTATCCCAATTATCATGTTTAATGTTTGGAAAATCATCCAAATCTTTATAAAAATTTTTTATATCTTTGATTGTACCATTATTCAGCAAGTCCCATCTGTTAATTAATGGATAATATAATTTATATCTTTCCAAATTGGAGATATTGGTCCTAATTTCAGAATTTAAAATAGTGTATGCTCCTTTTTTTCTTTTATTGTAGCTATATTTTTCAGTTATGTATGCAAGAATCCAAGTAAATAATGAACCAATAATTGCCCCTATGAATGGACCTATAATGTAGCCATTGCTTGAAAATGGATTGATTTTTAGTAAAGATAAATATAGTAATTTTGTGGATAATATTAATTTAATCATAATTCCTCACTTTTTATCTTATTTAAGATATTTCTAATTTATAACATATATTTAATTTAAATTATATCTTTATATTTCTTAATTTTATCAATCAACTCAATAAACCTTTTATCAATAAAACTAATGGTTGGTTTTATAGTATTTTCATCAAACTCTGTATAATTCATAACACACGGACGTCCTTCAACGTCAATCTCTCCAATCAATCCCTTTAAAAAATCATAGTACTCTCCATGAAGATCCAGTTCAAACTTCAATATTCTGCTTGCCAGTTCAAAAAGATATGAATTCATGTTTTCCATATGCTCATAAATGTCAATTTCTTCTAAATCCATGAATTCCTCATCTTTTTTCAACCGATTAATGTTCAAATACTCTTTTTTAATATAAAACTTGGCTTCAAGGGGGTCCATGAAGTATTTTCTTTTAGCTTTTATTTTAACGCTGGGGATTCTGGAATGCCTTTCCTCATTTTGAAGTTCATAAATTATCCTATATGATAGATTTTCAGTATAAAAGTCTTTTCTAAGTTCATCATACTCTATGAATAACTCATCTTCATAGTCTCTTTTAACATTGGCTTGGTATTGGTTTAAAAATAGATTAACCGTTGATAAATAGTTATGAAGAAGTCTTGTAAACTCAAAAATCACTGCATTTTCATCTAGTGTGGAGAGTGAATGAGAATTTATTTGCTCATTATATTTTATTTCAAATTTTTTAAGCTCATTGTAATCATGATCCACTATTCTAAAAAATAATAATTTAACATTTAATTTATGCATGAATTTTTTAGCTTTAAAAAATCTTTCTTTTTCGTCAGTTGTTAGTTTTCGTATAAACTTGAAGGTATTGTTTTCTTGAAGCACATTTAAGTAATAATCCTCGCACATGATTATAATATTATTTAAGTGAGGTATTATTATTTTTTTATCTACATTACACTAAATCATTATTCTAAAATAATGAAACAATTTTATAAAATTAAAATTTCAATTATTTTAAATTAATTATTCATGTCAAATGCCTATTTAATTTACTCTGCCTTCAAGCATTATCATATCTTTTTCACATCTAGATGTAGCTTTTCATATAATCAACCAAATCATCTTTAAACTCATTGTCATCCAATGCAAATTCGATTGAGGTCTTAAGCCATTCAAGTCTGTTTCCAATATCATAGGTTTTGCCTTCAAATGCGACTCCATAAATTGAATCCAGTTTTTGAAGGGCATCGGTAAGCTGAATTTCACCGCCAACTCCAGGTTCTGTCTCATCAATCTTGTCAAAAATATCAGGTGTCAGCACATAACGGCCCATTATCGCAAGGTTGGATGGTGCCTTATCCATTGGTGGCTTTTCAACCAGTTCTTCGATTTTATAGATGTCCTTTTCAGCTTCGCTTCCTTTAATGATTCCATATCTTTCAACTTTTTCTAAAGGAACCTCTTCAAGTGAGAT
>SUTQ01000043.1 GCA_015062805.1 Methanosphaera stadtmanae | reverse complement strand
TTAAACCGTAAGAAAATTAATTAATAATAAGTTAGGGTGATTCCAATTTATTATTAATTAAGGTTTTTAATCGATCTCGTGAGTGCGTGAATACGTCCCAAAGTAATAATTATACTCCCCACGGCACTTTCCGTAGTTTATCAACTATCCGAGTGTTGTCAGGGTTTTTGGACAAGATCGAGCACTGGAACAATAATGAACTTATATCACCGAAGGTATAAGGTTTTCTTTTTTAGAATTATTATATTAATATAAAATAAAGTCGCGTCAACAATAAATAAATCGAAATATTCAGCAAAAATTTTTTCAGTTTATTAGCAATTAAAATTTCAATTCAGTAACAGTTTAATTTTTCAATATTTAGTTATTTCAAAATTTAGTTTAATTAAGATATAAAATTTTTTTTTAATCATTCATCCATCCATCAACTTAATAAAAATATACAATTAAAAGAATATATTAATTCATCAATTTAATAAATAAAACAATTAATAATAATAAAAATAATAAAAAATAAATTTATATAAGACATTTATCTCCTCATTCATCCATCAATTCATCAATTAAATATTAAAAGCATTAGATTTTTTTTTTATCAAAATGAAAATTTTAGAATTGGAAAGGCTATTACCCAGACTTAACGAAAGCGCAAGGGATGTCGATTCATGGATCGATGAATTTTCAAGAATAATGGCACTGGCTGATATCACCAATCCAAGAAGCATTCTTACCTGGGCAATGGAGTGTGTAGAAGGAAAGTTGAGGGGCACTTTACAAGAACTACATACAATAGATGAGGAAGGTAATGAACATTTTCCATCAATGAGAGAAATAAAAGAAGCAATTGAAAATTCATTAGAAGTAACTCCACAAGAGAAATGTAAAAGACTACAACGAATGAAAATTCAAAGAGGAGAAAGCATAAAAAACTTTAATTGGAGATATAGGAAAATTTATAACAGTCTACCAAAATTGTACCAAACATTTATAACAATAGAAGATTATGCTGATTCGATTATCTACCGTCCTTATGCTAGATCACAAGTAATAACACAACGATGTATAGATCTTGAAGATGCTTTTGAAGAAGCAGAGTTAGCTGAAAGAGCTGAAGAAGGAGGAAATCTTAGAAATGAAACCGTGATGATGACAGTATTTAATTCTCAACCATTCTATTACCGAAGTAACACTCATCCATTTAAGCAATTCAATTCTCCAAGTTATAATTATAATTATAATGGAAGACAATTTTACATTAAGAAAACTCCTCGAAATTATACAAATTATAATGAAAATAGAGAATTTACAACTAATAATTTTAATACTAAATTCAATTCTAAAAATGAAATTATGCAAAGTAATAATTTAGAAAATACCACACAAAATATTAAAGATAGTAAAATAAGAAATAACTTGGTAAATAATGAAATCAAACAAGCCAGAAATACATTTAATTCTGAGAAATCCCATATTATTTGTTACCGTTGTGGACAACAAGGACACATTTATAAACTATGTCCTTATTCCTTTAAAGAATTTGCTAAACTAAGAAATCAAAATAATACAATAAATTCAAACAATCATTTAAACTTCTAAACGGGAGAAGGGAAACTCCCAGTAATCAAACCAATGATGAAATAGTAGCTACTGCAGTTAGAAGAAAAGGAAAACAAGTTTTTGAAAAACCATATTCAAGAGATAAAAGAAAACAAAATGAAAATAAAGTAAATGATAATATTTCTAATTCTAATAATATCATACAAGAAGATAATGAAGATATAGAAATTGAAACCAACGAAATAAATACAATATCTAACACTCCTATAAATGAAACCGAAAGACTTGAGGAGATTGATGTGTCAGTTATTGCGCAACCCTCAATCAACAAAGCTAAACGAAATTCAAAGAAACAAAAAGAAAAAGAAATATTAGAAAGCACTAAGAATCTCGAGGTTAGTTCTAATAAAGAATCTAGAGTTAAACTTCCAAGTGTAGAATTAGAAGAGAAGAAAGTTAAAACCAACAATCCCAATAAACAAATAACCATTATGGAAGGTCAATCAAAATATGATATTTGTAAAGACATAAGTACTAGGTTTGCTAATATTACATTACCTCAATTATTGGATGTTAGTCCTAAACTCCGTGCTGATATTGTAAAGGCCTTAAAATTAAAAACTACAGAAACAATTAAAGAGACTCCTGAAGAAGTTGTATTATCTGCTATACGTAGGGAAGATGTTGCTACAGTTGAATGTTTAATTAATGGAGTCCAAGGTATTGCATTTTTAGATACAGGCGCAAGCATTAATATTATTACTAGACAATTTTTAAACAAGTTAGGAGATGTAAAACCAATTGGATTTGTTAAAAATAATATTGTTCAATTATTATCTAAAGAGAATGTTAATACTGAAATCTACTTGCTAAAAGTTCAACTTGGAGATTTAGCTATTCATGATATATTCCGAGTTATAGATAATCACCAAAACCTATTTGATGTTTTAATTAGCTATAAAACACTTAAAGAAAATAATTTATTTATTAATCCTATTAATAATAATTTGTGCATAATGAAAGAAAATAACAAATGGATGTGTGTCAAAAATCTTTGCAAAGAAGAGAAAGGAAATGTTATTAGTGATGATGAAGATGCTGAATCAATAATTATATATGATAAAACAAATTCTGATATTAATAATAATTCCTATCTTTATTGCTTTGTTAATGAAATTGATAATATTAATAATAACTTAACAATAACTCAAAATAAAATAGAAGACTCTAAAACAATAACTAAAGAAGTAGATATCATTAATGAAAATGGTGTTTTTGAAAAAGATCAACTCCTGCAAAATATACTTAAAGGAATTCCAAAAAAGCTAAGAAATGAAGTAAAAAAGTTATTTGATGAATATAATACTATTCTTGCCACAAAAATTGATGAGTTAAAACCAACTAAATTGTTACCTCATAGTATTCAACTCGAGCCTAACGCTAAACCGATTAAACAGAGATGTTATCGACTTTCTAAAGTTCAAGCATTAGCTCTTAAAAAGGAATTAGAAAAACTTATAAAAAATAAATTAATTGAACCATCACACTCCCCTTGGTCTTCTCCCGTTATTTTAGTGCCTAAGAAAAATAAACAGTGGAGAATATGTATAGATTTTCGAAAACTAAACAATCTTACTATTAAAGATGCATATTCGTTACCGCTTATAGATGAAATTTTATTTTCTATCGGGAAAAAAGTTAAAGTTTTTACTACGATTGATTTATTTTCGGGATTTCATCAGATCCCTATGAACAAAGAAGATATTCCTAAAACTAGCTTTGCTACAATGTATGGTAACTATCAATTCTTAGTTATGCCCTTTGGTTTATGCAATGCCCCAGGTACTTTTCAAAGGGAAATGAATAGAATATTCTTTCCTCTTATTGGAGTATGCATGTTTGTTTATATCGATGATCTAGTTATATTTTCACCCTCCTTTGAACAACATATTATAGATATTAAGAAAGTGTTTGATATTATCAAAGAAAATGGATTAAAAATTAACTTAGAAAAATGTCATTTTTTTAAAATAAAAGTCGAATTGTTAGGACATACTTTATCAATTAATGGTATTTCCCCTATTCAAGCTAAAGTTCAAGTCATATTAGAATGGATACCACCAAAAAATGTTACACAATTACAATCTTTCCTTGGTGCAGTGGGTTATTACCGTAAATTTATTCTTAACTTCGCTAATATAGCAAAACCATTATTTAAACTTGTTAAAAAAGGTGTAAAGTTTGTCTGGGGTAAAGAACAAGAAGAAAGCTTTAATGAGTTGAAACTAAAATTAGCATCTGCTCCTATTCTTGTTATGCCTGACTTTGAAAAACAATTTATAATCAGAACGGATGCCTCTTTCGATGGTATTGGAGGTGTTTTACTTCAGAAAGATGAGAATGGTATTGAAAAGCCAATTCACTTCGTAAGTCGCTCTTTAAAACCGGCGGAAAA
>SUTQ01000042.1 GCA_015062805.1 Methanosphaera stadtmanae | reverse complement strand
TATTTGATAATAGTATTTAAATATTTTGATAAAAAGTATTACTTTTCACACTTTATTCATATGATTTCTACAGAGCCTAATAATCATTAATTTAAATGAATTAACCCTATAAAAATATCATCAAAACCTTGAAAATATATTAAAAATAAGTAGCACATGTATATGGAATAAATAAAAAAAGTAAGAATAGATGGATTGGAATTTGGAATTTACGTAATTCATAAGCGATAATAAAATATGTATTTAATTGAATTTGACTGATTCACCCATCTTTTTAAGTAAATCCAGGTCATCACCTGTTATTACTACAACACTTTTTCCATTATTTTCCACACATACACCATATGAACCTTCACCACTAACTTTACTCATATCATATATGTGAAGATTTCCGGAATCTTCCTTAAACGTTGAATTGGCATACATCTGTTTCATTGCATTGGCATGATCGGATAGTTTATCCTCTTCACAATTAATGAACTGAATTGAAATATTGTTAACATTATCAGTCCACACCGGATGAGTATTTGCAGGGTCTGATTCAAGATCACTGACAGGAATACTTCCCCCATTACTGCGAACAGCATTTTCTATAACATCCTTACCATTAAATCCAGTTTCTTCGGTAAGATTTGCATCATTTGGTATATCCATTTTAAATGTAGTGAAGTCATGATTTGTTAAGTCAGCTGCAGCTACAACACTCAATCCACATAGAAGCATCAAAACACATAAAATGTTTAATAATTTCTTATTCATAATTATTCACCTCAATCATTAAACACTTATAAAAGTGTTTAACTATTTGGTATTATATTATTACTGATATTTAAAGATATTAAAGAGATTAAAAAAAGATTAAAAATATTAATAAAAATCTAATCAAATTATTAAGATTTATTATCATTTAACACCATTTAACATCAAATATAATTAATAACTAAAAGTATATTAATTTATTAATACAAAATAAGATATAAATATCTTTTTATTATAAATAATAATGATTTTATATCGATAAATAACTCATATTATAGAATTGAGTTGGTGAATTATGAAATTTAAATATAATTATATCATATTCATGATATTCATCATTTTATGTTCACTATCTTACGTTATAGCTGTTGATAACAATCAATCCAGTTCTTTCGATGATAATTCATATACAACTATTATAACTAACGACAACAATGATTATCAAAAGAATTCAATCATTCAGGAAAAAGAATCATCAAACATAGCCAGTACTAGTCAAAAAAATTATAGTATCTATTCAACGGATAATACTCAGGAAAAACCGGAAAAAGAATATTATGGTGTTGGAAATTTCGGTTCCAATGTAATGTCAGTGACAATTTATGAAATTAGTAATGACAAGATTAATCCTGTTTTCACTAAAAATGAGAAATCAGTTACGGCAGAATATACAGAAAACAATAATTTAACGAAAGATGGAATTAATAAACTGATATCCATTGTAAACGATTTTAATGGAATAATGAATTCATATAATGTTACTCAAAAGTATTTGTTTGCAACTGCCAGTTTAAGAAAAATTGATAATACAAATGAAGTAACAGATAATGTACTAAATAGTACTAATCTTAATATACACCTGATAAGTGGTGAAGAAGAAGCTAAACTTGGATTTGAGGCCGTTAAGTATACTGATTTAACAACAGATAACGGAGTTCTGATTGATATGGGTGGTGGAAGTACAGAAGTCATCACATTCTTCAACAAAACACCTTCCCAAGTAGACAGTATGCCCATCGGATCATTATCCAGTTATAAGGAATATGTTAGCCTGGAGTTTCCGAATGAAACTGAAATCAAAAATATTAAAATCAGAACACAAGAGGAACTGAATAAGATAAATTTTAACAACACATTTCCATTTGATGATTTGTATGGAAATGGTGGAACCCTTTATACTGTAAGAAATGTTTTAACATATCTTGGCGACATCAGCAATGATACCTATGTTATTCCGGTTTCAAAATTAGATTCATTACTGGCTAAATTATTAGAAAACTCTACCAGAACCAGTGAAATAATATCTGCCGTTGATAACTCGAGGATTAACACCCTGTTACCAGGAATTGTTATGACAAAGGAAATATCAGAATATTTCAAAATACAAAACATACATTTTTGTAAAAGTAAACTTGACGAGGGTGTAATATATAGACTTATGGAAAATAAAAAAGATACTGAAAAAGAAAATCAAAGCAATAGTATTATAGATTATAATGATGTAGTTTCAAATCATGACATTCCTGTTACTTTAAATAATGCTTATGCTGTGATAAATAATATGAAAATTAACGTTACTCATACAGTTAATCTTCTAAAGGCTAATGAAGCACAGGAAAACAATCCTGCGAATGATTCCAAAAACAACATAAATGATGAAAGTGATGCCATTACAGTCAGTGATAATGGAGCATTTTCCTTAACGGAAAATTCATATATTCCGGCAGCAGTGCTGGCAGTATTATCTGTTTTAATTGCTTCAGTTGTAATCTATAGGAAGAGATAATTAACCCTTCCATATTCTCCCTTTCTTTATTGTTTTCACTATTTTTATTATAATGATTTTATCCCCATCATGTTAATCTGTTAATTAGAATTCTCATGAAATATCCATAAAACATAGTGGGGCTAATAAAAAATCATAGGATAATGTAAAATATGATATATCTTTTTATTTAAGGTTAATCGAATAATCCAATAAATAAATAAAGCAATAAATATAAATAACAATTAAAGAATAAGAATTTATACATAAAATATGGAAATAATACCATATTTAAGTTAAATAGCAATATTTATCCAAAACATGTATTAGACAGTATATAAAAAGATAATAAAAACAAATAAGGTGATAAAATGGTAAATTGTAAAATGGTACATGAAATGATAAGGGTATATGACTTGGAACGTTCACTTAAATTCTATGATGAAGCATTAGGCATGAAAGAATCAAGAAGAATTGATAAACCGGAAGGTAAATTCACTTTGGTATATTTAAAAGATGGTGAATCAGATTTTGAACTTGAATTAACATACAATTATGATCCTGAAGAACCCTATGAATTAGGTACAGGTTACGGTCACATTGCAGTGTATGTGGATGACCTTGAACTTGCCCGTAAAGAACATGAAGAGGCAGGATACACGGTAGGACCTTTTAAAGGTTTAACTGAAGGAGTAAAGGAATATTACTTCCTGACAGATCCTGACGGATATCAGATAGAAGTAATGCAAAGAAAATAGGGATAAATCTTATCCCAATGCTTTTTTTAAAATTTATAAAAAAAACAGGGATATATTAAGATTAAAAGAAAAAAAAGTTGTTAATTGAAAATACTAGTTAATATTTTCAATCAATTCTTCCAAGTGTTTAATGTACATGCTTCTGACGTCTTTTAGTTGTGCTAATCCTTCAATTACGCATTCAACTTCATAACCGTTTGATTCAAACATGGATTTCCATGAATCTTCTTCATCTCCGGCCATGTCGTTTTGAGCATGATCACCTGCAACTACCATTAATGGTTTTAGAACAATTTTTTTGTATTCTCCTTCTTTAAGCATTTCTAAAACATCATCAAATGTAGGTTGTGCTTCAACTGTTCCAATATAGTAATTTTTATAATTTTTAGAGATTAGTTTATCCTGTAATGTGGTGTAGATTTTGTTTGAATCTGCCGGTGTTCCATGACCCATGAAAACAACGGCTGTGTCATCATCATATTCCTTTGTGGTAATGCAATCGATTAAATCTTCATAATCTTTGTCATATTTGACTAATGGTTCACCAAGTACTAGTGTGTCAAATTTATCACAGTAATCTTCCAGATGGTCCTTAATCTTGTAATGATATTCTGTTCCGTCCATCATATGGGTAGGCTGAACAATGAGTGTTTTTACTCCATCGTTTACTGCTCTTTCAAGAGCCTCAGGAACATTGTCAATTACAAGGTTGTCACGTTTTTTGAGTTTATTTATAATCATTTGACTTGTGAATGCCCTTCTGATTTCAAAATCCTTGAAGTATTCTTTTATATCGTTTTCTATTGCGCCAATTGTTAGGTCACGGTTATTGTTATATGATGTTCCAAAGCTTACTACTAAAATTACTTTATCGGCCATA
>SUTQ01000022.1 GCA_015062805.1 Methanosphaera stadtmanae | reverse complement strand
TGACCAGTAATGGTTACAACATCACCAATAGTAACATTATCATTACTTATTTCTATTGTGATAGTCGCAATTTGTTTTAATACATTGATTGAAGTATTATTTTTACTTTCCATGTATTGTGCATTTTCAATGTATGTTACATTTACATCTAATGTATCGGTATTAGCAGATGGAATTGTTACGTTTGCTTTACCATTAATTAAAGTTACGGTTTCAATGGTTGTTCCATCTTCAAATTCCACTTTAATATCACCCATACTTACAGGTGCTCCGGAGGAATTTGTTACTGTTACTTCTATTGTCACATTACCTGCAGTATTATTTAATACTTTAATTGTAGTGTTTGTAGGTATTTTATTTACTGTGAATATTACATTGCTGCTTGTTACAGAATTAATACTGTCATTACCTAGGTAAGTAGCATTAACTGTGTATTCACCAGCAACACCTGCCGTGTAGGTTAGGTTGTATGAACCGTCAATATTAATATTTACAGTAGTGTTTGTTCCATTAATGGTTACATTAACTTGACCTGAAGTGATGAATTTATCACCAACACTTACCGTACCTCGTATGTAAACATTCTCACCAACTATCAGTACTTCAGGATTTAATCCGATACTGATACCAGCTTCCTGTTTAACAACGTCAATATTAGTAATGTTAATTTCCGGATTATCATCTGATAAACTACTATTTGTAGCATTGCTACCATAGTAAATGTCATTTTCTTGATAAGTTACGTTTACTTTAATGTTACCTACAGTAGTTACATTAAGAGTAATATCCACTCCACCGTTTACAAGTTCACCTTCACCAACAATTTGACCGGTCTGGTTATGTACAACTACATGTCCACGTTCAACCGGATAATCGGTTAAGTTTGTAACTTTTACATGAATAACAACATTACCAATAGTAGTATTTACTATGGTTACATTGGTTTTTGTTGCTATTTTTGTAACATTGAAGGTTGTATTTGCACTTGTAGAATTATAATTGTCTCCACCATCAAATGTGGCGTTAACAATTATATCATCAGCAATTCTGGTAGTTGTGTAGTTAAATGAATAACCTCCAGTAGCATTAGTTTTGGCAGCAAATCCTATTCCATCAACATAAATCACTAGATCAGCATTACTTATGTTATTGCCCATCTCATCAACAAGTTGTCCACTAATGGTTACATTTTCACCAATAGTAGTGTTCTTAGGAGTTACATCAACTGTTATTGATGAATTACGAGGTGTTACTGTAATATTCTTAAGAACCTTATTATCATCGGTGTTATTTGCAACACTAGGTAAGTATGTTTCATTACCTGTGTATTCAACAGTTACACTAATGTTTCCTACATTTGTCATATTGTCAAGCAAGTAAACAACGGTATAATCATCACCGGATAATTCAACTTCTATTGGAGTGTTACCGGCAATAGTGATATTAACCTTACCCTCTTTGATAATGTTACCGTTTTCGTCTTCAACTGTAATTTTAAGTGTTACGTTTCCAACAGTATGGTTAGTTACTGTAACGTTGGTAATTGTAGGTATTTTTTCTACAGTAAATGTTGTAACATTTGAAGATGTTGATACTATGTATCTGGAATCATCTTCTGTTTTTATTCCTGTAAAGTTTACTTCTACATTTACATCCTTAACTGTTGAAGTTGTGTAGTTTAATGTGTAGTAACCAGTCGTTTCATTAATATCATATTCCCCTTGGAATACTCCATCAATGCTCACATTTACTTTACCTGATTTAATGAGATTTCCTAAATCATCAAATACCTGACCAGATATTGTTACATTTTCTCCCGTCTGTACATGATTAGGAACAACATTAATGGTTAAGTTAGAACCTATTGGGCTTGCAGTAAATTCGGTGATTTTTTCACCGGTAGTGTTATTTACACCAAAACTGCTGTTGTGTTTATAGTCTCCAATATATTCTACTGTGAAATCAACTGTTTCTGTAGTGTTAATATTTACTGGATCAACATCTAATACGATAGGAGTAGTGCTACCAGTTATATCAAATAGTTTTGATTCTCCATTAACTGTAACATTAAGTTTACCTTCAGTTATTGGATTAATATATCCACTACTTGTAGCTGTTGGTGTAGCATTTTCTCTTACACTAACATCTATTGTTACTTTACCAACAGTAGAGTTAACAACACTTACATTGGTAATTGTAGGTATTTTAGATACTACGAAGGACTTTGTAGTGCTGTTTGCTATAATCTTATCTCCTAAAAGATAAGTCGCATTAGCATATAAAGTACCTTCTATATTATACCTATTTGTTGTGAAATACAGACCGTTTTCACTATCTACATCAACAAGATAAGAGGTTATATAACCTGATTCATTACTTATTGTAACGTTTACTTTTCCTGTTGTAACTTTACGTCCAGATATGTCTGTGACACTACCAAATATAGTTTCAAATTCATCTACATAAATTTCAGGTCTGTTTAAGGTAATTGAAATTACTAAAGGTAAGACTTTGAAAGTTTCAGTAAATGTTTTGTTATTGTAATTGGTATCGTTGCAATATTCTACTATAACATTGTAGGTACCAATTTCTAAATCTGGTATGGTTACTGAAACCACAGTGTCATTATTGATATCTACTGAATAATTAGTGTAAGTAGAACCCTCTTCGGTAATATTTACTACTGTGATATTTATTTTACCGGTAGCATTATAACTGGTTAAATTAATGGTAATAGTTTCATTACTGAGATAACCAATTTCTTCAGTTGTAATAATAATATTTGGTTCTGCTTTTGTAACATTGAATAGTTTATACGTGCAATTTGCACGATAATAATCATTTTCGACAGGAGTATAATTTACGCTTAAATTATATTCTCCAACTATTAATATTCCGTCTTCAACAACATTGGTCAAATCTCCAGTATCAATATAAATTACACCATCTTCTATAGTGTAATATTCCTCTGTTAATTCAGTACCATTAAATTTAATTTTTAGTGTACCTTCATAATCTTTTGGAACACTGATTGAAATTATTTGGGTTTCACCATAAGTCATATTGTTTAATTGAATGTCTATTGGGAAATCATCATAAAGAACTTCAAACTTGGTGCTGTTGGATACTGGGTAATTATGGTTTTTATCACCATTATATGTAGCAGTAGCTGTATAATTACCTCTTGGTAATTTATCTAAGTCAATGCTGGCTCTTGAATCATCTAAAGTTAAGACATATTCTTTTCCTTCAGTGGTATTGATGAATAGATTTACAGTACCGTTTGCAATTTCCGGTTCAACATGAACATCAACTGCAAATATTCCATCAGTTGTGATATTGTAAGCTGTTACATTTATAACCGGTTGTGCTTTAAATACTTTGAAAGTAGTTGAATTATTTGTTGAATTATAATTAGTACTTTCTGGTGAGAATGCAACGATTTCATAATTATTGTCCACACCAGTAGCATTTAAAACTGGTAATTCATATGTATTGTTTACAATTACTCCATGTTCATCTCTTGTGATATTTATTTCAATATCTGTTAATGAATATGGGGTTCCATCTGATTCGGTACCTGTAATGTTAAATATTACTTTACCTGTAATAGGTTCATCATTAATTCCTATTAAATCAAATATGATGGTTTTAGTTTCATTATAAGTATAATCACTTATACCAATGTTTAATGAAGGTTTTGCATTAGATACTACAAAAGTAGTTGTAACATTGCCTGATAAGTAATGTTCATCACCAATATATCTTATATATACATCATAAGTTGAAACATTTAATAAATCCAATGGAGCATCATCAATAATTACAAATCCATCTTCAAGAGTTGCTTCGTAAGTTCGATTGGTGAATCCGTCCAGTGTGCTGTTAAGATATACTAAAACAGTTCCTGTTGGTATATCACTAGCATTTCCGGTTACATTAATTTTTATGCTTTCGGAGTTACCATAAGAAATGTTTGTAACATTTACAGTGATGTTTACTAGATTTTTATTAAATGTGTATACCAATTCAGTATAGTAATTATCTTCAAGATGATAAATTTTATAGGAATCATCAGCATTGTTATCGAATTCGAATTTGAAATTACCGTATTCATCAGTGTAATTTTGTAATGTTTGTACTGAACCGTCTCTACCATATATATCCAAGTATATGAGTTGAGCTGATTCGTTTAATAAGTTATGAATAGTTGCACTTGTATCATCGGTATTTACTATAGCGACTATTCCAAAATTATCTATTCCTAAATATAAAACATCTTCAAATTTGACATTATCAGTTACAACGTATATACCGTTAAGATAATTATCCCATCCTGTAAATACTCCTGAAATGCTTCTTTTATCTCCTATAACATTATCAGATATGTCCAAGAATTCTTTAGCATTAGCTTGGTTTTCAATGAGTTTAACTTTTTTAAGAGTTAATTTACCACTATTGACATATATTCCTGAACCTTTTGTAGCATTGTTATTGGTAACATTACAATTATTTAGAGTTGTATCTTTAGTAATGTATAATGCTCCACCGTTTTCTGCAGTATTATTCGTGAAACTACTATCATTAATGGTTACAGCGGTATTTACATAAATTGCTCCACCGTTTTCTGCAGATCCATTATTGAAAGTATTGTTAAGAATTACAGCATTAGATCCATTTATATAAATAAATCCACCATTTGTAATATTTGTATTATTTTCAAATATTGAATTTCTTATGATAATTCCACCATTAACTGAATAACATATGGAACCACCATTGGAAGCAGTGTTATTTATAAAAGTACAACCATCATATGTCTCATTAGCTGAAGCAAAAGATAATGCTCCACCATTTCTGGTAACATTATTGTTTATAAAAGTACAATTGATGTGTGTATTGTTTGATGATGGATCGTTATTAGTGTTACGATAATATATTGCTGCACCTTCATAAAGTGCTGAACAATTAATAAATGAAACATTTATTAATAAATTATTTTTAGCCTTTTCAAAATACATCGCTCCACCCTTTCCGGAAAATGTTGGACTATCTCCAGAAAGTGAATAACAATTTATGAATTTGGTATCCAATATTTGACCATTTTCCTCTTTCCAAGCGACTGCTCCGGCAGAACGGAAAACTGAATAACAGTTTATAAAAGTACATTTTGATATTATAGAATCTTTTGACTCAGAAGATGCATAGAACATTGCTCCTCCATCCTTTTCAGAATAGCAGGTATCAAATGTACAATTATATACTAAGTTATTCTTGTTAGAATTAAAATTAATTGCTCCACCGTGATTAGCCGGACTAGTAGCCCCTGAAGCAGATGTTTTACCACAACTACAATTAAAGAAATATGAATCCTTCAATGTAATATTATTACTATTAACCCAGAAAATAGCACCACCAGCATTTTGATCGTTATTACTAGTAGAATATGCAACATTATTAATAAAATTACAACCAGTTATATTACCATAATTTGAACGATCTAAATACATGGCTCCACCACACCTAGCCTTATTGTAAGTTAAATTACAGTAGTCAATACTAAGATATGTACCCTGAGAATATATTGCTCCAGCATAATTCTTTGCAGTATTGTTTTCCAAGTTTGTATATCCAATAGTGGTATTAGTACCGGATACATATATTGCTCCACCATTAGTTCCAAGAGCTTTATTATTAGTTAAATTATTATAATTTAATGTTGCATTATTTCCACTAATATAAACTGCTCCACCAATATTTGCTGAGTTGTTTTCCATATTATTATATTCTAAAGTTGCGTTATGTCCAGAAATATAAACTGCTCCACTATAATTAGCATTTTTATTATTAGTAAAGTTTGAATATGTTACATTACAGTTGTGACCTGATATGTATACTGCTGATCCCCAACATTTAGAACCTATTGGATCATAATTACCCTCAAATACTGAATCATTCACTAACAACCTATTACCACTAAGTCTAAGTGCTCCTCCAGCATATGGTGCTGAGTTATTATAGAATTTACTTGATGTTATATTACCATCATTACCATTCCACATTACAGCTCCACCGTTTGCATTTGCACTATTGTTTGTGAATGTTGAATTATCAATTAATCCTTCATGACATCCAGTATCAAAGAATACAGCTCCTCCATTTCCAATCCAATTAGTTGCAGATATATTGTAACCAATTGCTTTATTATCGGTGAAAATAGAGTTTAATATTTTTGTATTATTGGCATGATCACTAATAAATACTGCTCCACCATTATTTCCTGCATTGTTTTTAGTGAACGTGTTATAATCAAATGTTACATTTTCATTTTTCCGAATATATACTGCTCCACCATTGTAAGCAGAGTTATTTATGAAAATATTATTTTCTAACATCTCATTAGAACCACTAATAGCTATTGTTCCATTATTTGAGTTATAATTATTAGTGAAATTTGAGTATGTTATATTAGTATAATTACCTGTGAGATATATAGCGGATCCCCAGGAATAATTACCTTTTGAATCATAATTTCCATCAAATAATGTATTATTCACAACTACATGTGATCCATCTAATCTTAATGCACCTGCAGCATATGGTGCTGAGTTATTATAGAATTTGGAGTTGGTTATGTTACCATATTCTCCTTTCCACATTATAGCTCCACCATTTGCATTTACGGTATTGTTAATAAATATTGAATTATCTATTAATGCATTTGTAGATGTTTTATTGAAGCAAATTGCTCCACCATCACCATACCATCGGGTATTATCAGAATTATTATATCCTATTACCAGGTTATTGGTGAAGTTAGAGTTTAATATTTTTACATTATCTGATTCTTCAAAAATGTTTATAGCCCCACCGTTTACAAGAGCAATATTTTCTGTGAAATTACAATTGTCAATTGTTAAACTGTCCAAATATTCTGCATCAGATTGTTTTGTAGCAAATACTGCACCACCATTATTTGCACCATTATTTGTAAATGTACAATCTTGAATCGTAAGATGACTATCAGTATAAATTGCTCCACCATTACCATTATCTCTAAGTGTAGAATTTGCATTAATAAGTTTAATGTTAATAAGTTCTACATTGATATCAGTACCTGATATCTTGAATATCCTTGCTGAGTTTTTAGCATCAATAGTAAATCCGTAACCATATATGGTTAGATCTTTATTGATAACTATTCCGTCAACAAGTTCATCATCATCTGTTCCTGAAATAAATTGATAATTTTGACTCAATTCAATTACTGAATTTTCATTTATTAATCTCTGTAACTCAGTGAATGATCCTTCACCTTCAGATTTTACTTTTTGTTGAATATTTTTGTTTAAGTTAGTATTTTTTGATGTAATATTGATTTCGTTTGTTTTAATAGCATTTTCTGTTTGTCTATTTGTAATTTCTGAAATTTCTGAATAATTTGTTTTATCACTTGTATTATAATTTTTTACCTCTGCATCTGTACTAGATTGACTAGTACTAGATTGTACCACCTTATCCACATCATAATTGTCGGGTGTGGATAATTTTATATCGTCCATTATTTCTTGCATATTATTAACATCGTTAACTTCCGCTGCCGACGCCATACTTACCCCTAAGAGTAGTATTGTAAATATAACAAGAAATAGTAGACAATGCTTATTGTTTAACGACATAAAATATCTCCTTTTTACATTAAGCATTGTTTACTTAGTGGTACACCTAAATAAACATTTTAAAAAAACCTTTATATAGTATTTTTTTCTTGTTTAATATATTATACAAAAGTATCCATTAATAAAATAATAACTTTATTAATGTGAAATTATATTTCTAATTAAACTTATAAAAATATTACTAAAATCAACAAAAAAGTATACTTGTTAAAGAAAAAATAAAATAATAAATCATTATACATTAAATTACTATATTTTTGATATTTTTTTTAAAAACAATCAGGAAAATTAAAGAGATATCACATAATTATTTTGGAATATTGTTAAAAAAAATGAAAAACTTAATAAAAATAGTTATTTTGGATAAAAATTAATTTTAATGAAGATTATTACAAAAATATATATATTGAATGTTTTATCAATTAATTTGAATAATTAAATCTTCATATTCAGTATATTTATTTATAAAATCTTTAACTTCTTGATCTAAAAAATCAAACCATGCCTGGTGTGAGATACTTCTTGAAAAATGTTTTATATGCATGATTTGTCTTTCCTGTTCTTTTTCTTCAATTAATGATAAGATTTCATCGGAAACTTCAATTTCTTTTAGATCATCTTTTACTTTACCATTGTAGGCAACTTCTACATCTTTAAAGACTAAGGGAATAATATCCCCATTTTTCCTAGTTTTATTTATCATTTCAAAATATTTTTCTGCTATTTTTGTATAATTGAGTTTGATTTTTGTAAATTCGTTTTGTGTATTTGTCATCTCTTCTAATTTTTCTGTATCCCAGTTCATCATTTTATCACGCCATATATCATATATGTTTTTAATATTTTAATTATTTGATATATGTGAAAAAACTATAAAAAAATATAACATCACATAGGTATTCTATTATTTTTTTCACGTTTTAATTATTATATCAATAAACCAATTATTAAAATTTTAATATAAAAAAAGTAAAAAAAAAAGAATGAATTATAATCATTCATTTATCGGTTGAAAGTTTCTCTTAAGTCTTTGTAGGTAAATATTTGCCCATACGAAACTAATTATACCACCTAAAAATCCTCCCAACACTACACCATAATAAATTCCTTGTTCTCCCATACCCATTACTACTCCAAACAGATATGAAAATACTACTTCAAGTAGTAATGCTCGAATGAATGTTAATATTAATGAGGTAAATCCTTTTCCAACTCCTTGGAACAACATTGCAGATACCATTCCTAAACAAACGGCATAAATGAAAATTATCATTATTTGTATTAAAACTGCAATACGTGGTGCTAAACTTGCACTTGAAGAGTATGCGAATACCATACTGATTTGTGGTGCAAATACATAGAATATTATTGCCATTGCTGTACTAACCATCAGTCCCAATTTTAATGTGTATCTAAATGCATCCTGTAATTTTTGATAATTTCTAGCTCCAAAAGATGCTCCCGCTACTGTCAATAATGCTGTTCCGAATCCCATCAAAGGAATCATTGATAGTTGTATAAGCCTCATTCCTGCAGTATAAGTTGCAACTGCTATAGTTCCCGCAACTAAAACTAACAGATAATTTTCAATTATTCCTAATGCACTGAAAATTATATTTTCAGCTGTGGATGGTATTGCCACATTTAATATTCCCCATGTAATTGAATTTTCGTAATGGAAGTTTTTGAATTCCAAGTTCAGGAAAGTATCTTTTTTGATGTGCATCCAATAAATTAGAACCAAACAGCTTAAAAATCCTGAAAATACTGTTGCCCAAGCTGCCCCTTCTATTCCCAAGTTTAAAATATAAATGAATATCGGATCAAGTACTATATTAAAGATAGCCGTAATAGCCATAACATACATAGCTCGTTTAACATCACCCTCCGAACGAAGAATTGCAGTTCCTACATTACTATATATAAAAATTATCATAAAAGTAAAAACAATTCCTCCATAACCTAAAGCTAAACTTTTTGAAGAACCGGCTCCCATTATTTCAAGTAATGATGGTAATAAAAAGTACATTGCTAATGAACCAAGTACACTAATTAAAATTGTTAACATTAAACTATGTAATGCAGTGTTATTTGCTTCAGGTATATTTTTTGCACCTATAAATCGGGCTATCATACTATTTGCTCCGGCACCTATACCATTTCCCAGACCAACTAATATCATAAATAATGGTGTGATAAAACCTATAGCCGCCAATGCATCTGAACCTAATCCTGCAACCCATATACTATCTGCTAAATTATATGCCATGATAAGAAACATACTTACCATCATGGGCCAGGCTAATTTTTTGATTGCTGTTTTATGATCACCAGTTAATAATTCAATGTTACTGTTTTTTCCTTTTGTCTTATCCATTTAATCCCCCATAATCTCATCGTTATATTCTTTAGAATTGTTTAGTATTTCCAAAAATAAATCTATCAATTCTTCTCGTGTAATAGAAACATTTTTCATAATTTCTTCTTCACGTTTTATTCCTTCTTTCCTAAGTTTAATTGTAAAATCTCTTCCTTTATCTGTTAAACTTATTTTATTTTGTCTTCTGTTTTCATTATCTTCTTGTCTTATAACATAGTCTAAATCTTCCAATTTTCTTATGTTTCTTGTGACTAATCCATTATCCATTTTTAAGTCTGTGACTATCTCTTTTTGATAAATGTAATCATGATTTAATAGTTTTAATAGGATTGGTATTTGTTGAATGTTTATTTCTGTATCTTTTAAATAGTATTTATAATAAGAATTTTGAGATTTAAGAAATATTGTAAATAAGAATGATAATGAGATATTCTCTTTATCAATTGGACATTTCATATTGTCGAGTCCTATAAAAATTGTATGTTATATTATATATTTTTGACTATATATAATTATTGATAATGTCAAAGATTGTAAAAAATAATTATTGAAAAACTGTTACATTTTATCGCCGAAATCTGTTTAAATTTATACAAAATAAAGTAAATTTAATTGTTTAATTCTAAACATTTATATACTAAAAATATTAAATTATATAGTATACCCAAGGGGGTATAGGTATTAATAACAATCAATACCCCAAAAATACCAAAAGCAAAAAATGATGTTTAAAATATAAATAAAGAGATTAAAAAGAGTATAAACTAACAATAACCAATAATATTATGAAAAAATAAAAAATATTGGTTATTTTTAGGTAATACTAAAATATGATAATATAAAAATATATTAAGAACGATAAAAAAAATATTAATATAGGAAAACTTATCAATTAAATTGGTATTTTTTACAGGATATAATTAATAAAATAATAAGACAGGTGAAAAAAATGGTATTTAATAGAAACTCAGATGGAAACGGATTAGGATTAGGAATTGCAGATTTCTTAGGAGATGACAGAGTAAAATATTTTGCAGCAGGAGTAGTTGCAGCATATGCTATTAAAAAATTCTCAGAAACAGAAACAGCACATGAACTAGCTGTTAACTTAACAGCTGGTGCATTAAATTTAAGAGATAGCATAGAAGAAAGTATTGAAAATATCAGAGAAGATGCTGAAGATATTCATGCTGAAGCACAAGAAAAACAACAAATTGAAATTTTCGGTCCTGAAGACTTAGAAGATATTGACGATGAACTTGCAGAAGATTTAGAAATTGCAGATGATGAATAAAAATATTTAACCTCCCAATTATTTTTTAAGAAAATTACGGGAAAATGAAAGTATGAAATTTAAAATAGTTTACGATAGAAACGATGTCCTTCGTGTTCGTTTAGGTAAAAATGCATTTACCACCGAACAGGGATACGGTTTATCAAGATTGCTATCTGAAAAAGAAGGAATCGAAGCTGTTAAAGTTTCATCAGTCAATGGTAGTATTTTCATAAAATATGCTTGTGAGAAGTTACAAGTTCTCAAATATTTAGCTAATATTAAAAAGTCTGATTTATTTGAAGCAGAACCAACACCAGACGAACTTTCTAATGAAACCGATAGTAGATACATTAATAAAATCGTTAAAAAAGTTGCTTCTAGATTATTTAGTAAAGCATTTTTACCATTACCTTTACAAGTGGCAAAAATTGTTTATGAAGGATTACCTTTCATGATAAGTGGATTGGATAGTCTTATACATCTTCGTTTAGATGTCGATCTTCTTGATGCAACAAGTGTAGCAGTAACCCTTAGTCAGGGTATGTTCGGTCCAGCAGGTTCTATTGTGTTCTTATTAGGATTATCTGAAATTCTTGAAGATTACACAATTGAAAAAACTAAACATTCATTAGAAAATAGTTTAATGTTAAACATTAACAAAGTTTGGGTAAAAACTGAAGAAGGTACAGAAGTTCAAATCCCATTCTCACAATTAAGAGAAGGAGATAAAGTAATTGTAAGATCAGGTATTATCATACCTGCAGACGGTACAATTGTTGAAGGTGAAGCTGCAATTAATGAAGCTACAATGACTGGAGAATCATTAGCAGTACATAAAGATTACGGTAAAAAAGTATATGCTGGAACTATAGTGGAAGATGGTTCTATTGTAATGAATGTTGATGAACTTAACGAAAAAACAAGAATTAATCAAATTATTGATTTAATTGAAAGTTCAGATAAAGCAAAAGCTGGTATACAAAGTAAGGCCGAAGACTTGGCTGACTCCATTGTACCATGGAACTTTGCAGTAACAATATTAACATATTTAATTACAAGAGATCCTATTAAAGCAATTGCAGCATTAACAGTGGATTACTCATGTTCAATTAAACTTGCAACACCAATTTCAATCATTTCAGCAATGAGAGAAGCATCTGAAAGGGAAATAGTTGTAAAAGGTGGAAGATATCTTGAAGCATTTGCTACAGCTGATACTATTATCTTTGATAAAACGGGAACTTTAACTAAATCACAACCTCATGTTGCAAAATACATTTCATTAGGAAAATTAACTGATGATGAGTTCCTACGTCATGCAGCATGTCTAGAGGAACACTTCCCACACAGTGTAGCAACAGCTATTGTACAAAAAGCCAAAGAACTTGGTTTAGAGCATAGCGAAGAGTATCACTCCGAAGTTGAATACGTTGTTGCACACGGAATTGCTACAACATTATTCGGCAAACGAACCGTGCTTGGAAGCAGACACTTTGTAATAGAAGATGAACACGTAGAAATTACCAAAGAAAAAGAACAAATTGTTAAGGAAAATGCTGATAAATATTCAATAATTTACTTTGCAATTGATGGAAAACTTGAAGGAATCATATGTATTGATGACCCTCCAAGAGAAGAAGCTAAAAAAGTCCTCGGTCAACTAAGATATCTAGGTATAAATGATATTATCATGCTCACTGGAGACAGTGAAAACGCAGCAAAAACTACTGCAGAATTACTGGGATTAGACCATTATAAATCACAGGTATTACCTGAAGACAAAGCAGCTATTGTAGAAGAAATTAAATCCAATGGTAAAAAAGTTATAATGGTTGGAGATGGTATTAACGATTCACCGGCACTTAGTGCTGCAGATGTTAGTGTTGCAATGAAAGATTCATCAGATCTTGCAAGAGAAGTAGCAGACATTACATTACTTAGACCACAATTAGATGATCTTGTAACTATGAGAATTATCAGTCAACAAATGATTGATTTAATCAACAGGAACTATAGATATATCGTTGTGCTAAACACTTTATTCATGGGATTAGGATTAACAGGAGTTATTTCTCCATCACTTACATCCATATTCCATAATGGTAGTACACTACTTATTGGACTTAACAGTGCAACCAGCAAAAACTATCCTGAAGTAAACATCAATGATATTATCGATGTAGAAGTTTAGACTTCTACTACAATTCTTTTTTTAAAAAAATAATTATTATTTTAATCTATTTTTACTAAACTTTTTAATTGAAAAAAAAAGTATTGGTGGAGATTATTTATTATTTAAATTATTTATTTTACTTTCAGCTCTATTAATTAGGTATAGAACTCCTAAAAATAAGGGCCACACACTAATCCTACCTACCCAGAAATCAATGATTAATATTAACTTAACCATGAAAGGCATGCTGGCTGATATGTAATCAATACTTATTCCAGTATTTCCAATAGATAATGCAGCTACGGTAGTGGCTAATGAAAAATCATTACAATAGAACAATATTACGAAAGTACTCAATATAAATATCAGTATATAAGATACCACAAAGATTAATATTGTTTTAATTGATTTGTTTGATATTTCTCTAACTTTCTTATCGTGATTAATTTTCTTTGGCTTGATGGTATTCTTTGGAAGCATCATTTCTTCAACTTCCCATATGATTGACTTGAACAAGATCACGATATTATATAATTTTATACCTCCACTTGTAGAACAGATTGAACCTCCCACAAATGTTAATAGTATTAACAAGAAGAAGGAAAACTGTGGCCATGCAGCAATATCCTGTGAAACAAAACCTGTGGATGACATTACTGATATAACTTGAAATATGGAATGTCTAAATATAACTAATATGTCTTGATTGTAATATCCATTAGTATATAAAGATATCATTATGAGCAAAGTTGCTATCCCAATTATTATAAACATTGCCCGTAATTCAATATCTTTAAACAAGTTTTTAGTATTTCCTTTAAGAATTCTGTAATGTATCACAAAATTGGTACTTCCCAAAATCATTAAAAACATCGTAACAATCTGTATTGGTAATGAATTAAATATATGAGCATCTGAAGCATATATTGAGTATCCACCAGTTGCAAAGGATGTAAAAGTAAAACATACTGCTTCATACAAATTCAATCCAAGTAATAAATACAATATTACTCCTAAAGTTGTAATTGATACATATAATTTTAAAAAAATCATAGTTGTATGCTTAACGTTTGGAGTCATTTGTTCAGTTCTGCCTTCTGCAAAGAACAATCTTTTTAAACTAACGGATGACGGTACTATTACCAGTAATAATACAATTATACCTAAACCACCAAACCATTGTGTTAATGCTTTCCACATTGCAACAGAGTATGGATGAACCTCAACAGGAATTAATGAAAAACCTGTTGTAGTAATACCGGACATCGCTTCAAAAAATGAATCAAATATACCTAATTCACCAGACAACAGGTAAGGCAAACCAGAATATATTGCTATTATTCCCCAAATACCCAGTACAAAAATTAGAGCTCCTTTTAATGATAGGTTAGTTACTTGTTTTCTTCCAAATAAAGTAACTAATAATAATCCTGAAATAAAGGTTATTATAGCAGAATAAATAAATGAATTTACAAATCGTTCTGGATCATGAAAAATAAATCCACAAATTATTGGAACTACCATGAGTAATGACATTATTAAACATATATATCCTGTATAGTGTCCAATTGTCTTTAGTTCATTAGGTTTTAACTTATTCAATTTATAGGTATTCATTATATCCCTTAAATTTTTTATACAAATATATATTATGAATTTATATATATTAAAATTTCGACGAATAATGAATTAAAAGGATATGAAAAAATGATTTAAAAAAAAAATAAAAATAAAAAAAGAAGTTAATGTTTTTTTTCGGATGATACAATAGTTATTAAATCTCTAAATGTTGAACCTATAGTTCCACTAATACTTCCAAGTACTAATCCAGCAATTACAGCAATAAATAAGATTATAAATATTGAAACGGAAATAGATATATCTGCTGTGCCAAATAAACTACCTAAACGAGGTATATAATATAATATTAACATTACCGCAAATATTAAAGAAAATATTAAGCTTGATGAAGTACCTCTAATTGTTGTATGAGTATTTTTGCTTTTAGATGATGGATTATAAACAAAAGCTGTAATAAAAGATGATAATACTATTGCCAAGATGACTCCAGTAATAGGTATTCCAATTAATCTACTGACAAAAAGTGTCACACTTCCAACAAATATTCCCATAACTACCGATATCAAATAACTTTGATTTGAAATATTTTTACCTATCATTTTATCAATTAATTATTTCTTTATTTAAATATTAAATTTTTACTATTTAAGTATTATTCTCATAAAATTTAATATGAGTTTCTGTAGCTCTTCCTTCAATAACTATCTTTTCATATTTAGAAATTATGGTGTACTGGTTTTTTCTCAAATCTTCAATGTATATAATATTGTTCCCCAGATTTTTTGAAACGATTGTGTCTTTATCAATAATATCGGTTATGTTTTTAGGAATATTTTCAGAATCCAATAAAATAACCAAATCAACCATTTGTCTAAAATTTAGTTCAGTTATGTCCTTTATTTGATTGGTATTATCTATATTATCATATTCAAACATTAAAAAATCTTGAAGATTATTTTGTGTGATAATAATCTTATTTTTTAAAAATGAGGTGTTTTTAGGAATATTTAAAGTATCCAAATAAATATATTCGCATTCACTTATATCTGGCAGATTCTCTAAATTTTTAATTATTTCTTCAATATTATTATTTACATCATTATTAGTAGATAATTTAAACATATTACCACTTTTTATATGGTTATTAATATATCCCTAAAATTTATAATTATACTAATGATTCATATATATTTTTAAAAATTTATAGTATATATAATCTTCTATTTATTATATTAAGAACAATTAAAGCTTTAAAATATATTTAAATTATTTAAAACAAACATTTCATATATTAAAGTCATAATTTTTATTAGATAAAAAATAATGGAGATTAAAATATTTTATCAATTACATTTGTAATTTGCAATGTTTCATGATCCGATTTACCTAAAAGTTTCATACTTTTTGCTGCAGCTTCTACTGGAGTATCCTTATTTTCCATCATAAATTGACTGATATAAGTCATAAACATCCTGAATTCAACTTTATTCTTGAATGTTTTTCTTAATATCCTATCAACATCTTTTTCATCTTGACCTGAAACCAGTTCATCATCACGGGAAACTCCATTAATTGCGTCATTGATAGTATCTAAATCATGATATTTCAGTAATTCATCCAAAAATGCGGAATTCATTCGTTTTCTATCATCAGGAGTTTTACGTAATTTTTTATCAGATTGAATTCTTTCTAAAAATCCATCATAAAAAACTTCAACTTCAGGTTCGGTTTTAAATAATATTTGAACTACTTCCAAAAGATTTGTATCAACATTTAAGCCCACAAATTCTTCATCTTCTTCCTCTTCCATTCGTTTAACTTCTTCAGGTTTCATAGTCATTTCTCCTTTATGCATTCATAATCATTATCAATAATTTATTCAAAAATTGAAATGATGAATTATAATTCACCATAATCCTTAATGATTTCCTCAATATCATAACCTTCTTCCAATAATGTTAACATTTTTCTAGCAGGATTTGAACGTTGTTCTACTCGTTGATATAATGATTCCAGGAATTTTTCTTCACCATAATCTCGTGTGATTAATCCTTCTTTAGATATTTCCAAAACTTCATATAATAATTCATATAACTTATCTTCATCAATAAAAGAAGGGATTTCTCTTTTGATTAATAACTTCCTCAGTTCTGTTGCGGTATAACCCTGATGATATATTACATCGTCTTCATTCAATAATTTTTCTAATTTATCAAGATTATGTTTTAAACCTAACTGAAATGCACCTACACTCATTACATCTTTAATAGGCTGGGTACATGAACTACGATATTCTATTGTACCCCTATAAGTCAGGTCAAGAAATTTAAATGATCTTAGATATTCAATATCCTCTAATTTTGGTGTAAATTCTATTTCTTTGATTTGACCTTTATCCAAATATTCTCCCATAACACTTTCTTTTGAAAAGTACTCAAGCACATTTATTGTTGGAAAATTAATGTAATAATTCTCACGCATTGTACAGTATATGTTTAATGATGCTAAATAATTTAATAAATCATCAGTATTATGAAGTTCAGTATCATACATCCCAATATTATGTGGATTGATTCCATGAGTACTGTCCTGCCAAAATATATCTCTAATACATAGCAATTCTTCATTTTCTCCAAGCAATACAGAATTTGAAAATAATACTGCTTTAAGTGGTTCTAATTTTGAAAAAACATTTATTGTCTTAATCAGTTCATCTTCTGTAACGTCCAATTGAACTTGTGATGCACTTGAAAACATTCCATATTCCGGATGATCATGGAAATACATTGGTAATTTTGAATATCTTGAATAAGAACATAAATGACGATATAACATTTGATACCTTTCATTAGGTATAGGTACATGATTATTATAGATTCTATATGGGTTAATTCCCAGCCCAGTTAACGTATGATTATGTTTTTCAAAGGAATCCTTAAAAAATTTATAATACTCAACGAATCTATCATAAACATTGAATAAATTTCTTTCTTTTCCTAATGAGAATTCTAAGTTATTATATGAACAGTCATAGGATACTATATCTCCAGTAGTCTCATCTATCAATGAACAGGCATGACCTTGATTATCCAAAACATTACGTTTAAAATGTTTAAATTTTGTTAAAAATTGTTCAGTTACTTCATGAACTAACATGAAATTAACTGCTTTTTTATCAAGATTCAATATTGGAATTTCAACTTCTATTCCTACAAAATCTTTGTAACCATGAGTTGTAGGCTCTATAAATCTATCATATAACTCTTTTTTAACAACATCCTCACTGATTATTGTGCCGGTACTCTTTTGCATAATATAACTCACCAAAATTATTTTTCATACTTTCTCGGAGTGAAGGACTCAACTGTTCCATTATGAAATTTAATTGATCTTCTGTGATAAGATATTCATGGTTATGTTTTTTTCCTTCAAATACTAATTCACCATCTTTAATTCCTATTACCCTATTGAAAGGAATTAATCTCCAATTTTCATCATTTAAAGGTCTTGTTGTTATAAATAAGGTATCTTCTGTTTTTAGATAGTATAATGAATTTCTATAATTTGTATGAATATACATAAATTCACCATTGAATATCATCACATTAAGTTTATTTCCTTCCGATAAATCTGTAATTATATTGTCCAATAATTTAAAACATTCTTCTGGATTTAATTTTCGTTCTAATTCATCTTGTAAATCGTTTATTTGATCAACAATATAAAGCAATATTCTTTCTGAATCTGTTTCACCTAATTGTTTTGAAACATAGCTTTTTAAGTCTTCATATTCGAAAATTGTTCCATTATGAATTAAAGTCCATGTTCTACCAGCATTATCAATTTTGGTAAAGGGATGACAATTGAATGAATCCATATATCCCATTGTTGCTAGCCTTATGTGGGCAAATGCATTTTTAACTGCTATAGGTTTTGAGAGTAAATTTTTTAATTCTTCGCTTTGTGAAGCCTTTACAGGTTGTTTTTGTATAATTGACTGATATTCATCCATTATGGCTAAACCCCAACCATGTGGATGTTCTTCAGAATGACTGTAAAACTTTTCCAAATATTCGTTTATTTCCACATATTTTTTTGAGCTAACTCCAAACAATTCACACATTATTGTCACCTCCTTTTAGTTATTCTTTTTGAAAAATGAATTTAAATAAATTATTGTTAATATTTTTATAATTTATTTTACTTAAATATCTCATTCACATCATATAACATTCTTTACTGGTATCCATTAATTCAAGGAAGTAATTGAAAATTATTAAAAATATAACATTGTTATATATTATAATTTCTTTAATATATTATATATAATTTTTTTAAAAAAAAAGAATTTAAAGATTAAATAAAGTATTTATTTACAAAATCTTTAATATTTAATTCATCAACCTCATTAGGCCTATCCTTATTCATTCCTACAAATGAACCAGGGCAATGAAACTCATTTTCAGATAAATTAATACTGGTATTATCCAAAAGATCTTTAATAAGGTTATAATTTGATTCCATGATTCCAGTAGTTGAAAAATTAACAAATTCGCCGATATTAACATCAATATTACTGATAAACTTAATTACTGCAGGATCTAAAGCGCATCCATAAACACCTGAGCCAAAGAATAAAATTTCTACATCCTCAGATAATTCATGTGAAATATCATAAGCCGGTACATCAAGTACCTCTGAAATAGCATTGGCTAATTTTTCACTATTTCCTGATTTAGAATAATAACGTATTGCATATTTCATTATAATAACTCTTTAATTTCTTTTTTAACACAAATTAAATCTTTTGTTGGTTCAAAACGTTCTACAACATTACCTTCTCTGTCAACTAAAAACTTAGTGAAATTCCATTTGATATCACTGTTATTTTCATAATCCGAATCAATTTTACTCACAACATCAGCAATGATAGCTGCTAATTCATGGTCTTCATCAAAACCTTCAAATGTTTTTTCACTTTTAAGGTATGTGTATAAAGGATCCTCATTTTCACCATTGACATCAATTTTTTCAAAAATTGGATATTCAACCAAGAAATTTAGACGACAGGCATGTTTAATTTCTTCACCAGTACCTGGTGCCTGTCCACCAAACTGATTACATGGGAAATCCAATATAACAAATCCATCATCCTTAAACTCATTATAAATTTCAGTTAACTCATTATATTGTGGAGTAAAACCACATTCAGTAGCTGAATTAACAATCAATAAAACTTTACCCTCATATTCAGACAATGAAACATCATTACCTTCAGTATCCTTAACATTAAAATCATATATACTCATAGTATCACCTACAATAATTCCATAACAGCCTGTTCAACATCTTTTAAATCTTCTGTCGGTTCAAATCTTCTTACTACATTACCTTCTCTGTCAACTAAAAATTTAGTAAAATTCCATTTAATATCATCTTTTTTAGCATTTCTATTCATTACTTTAAGTGCTAATTTAAGTTTTGTAGCTCCTTTTCCAGTGATTTCTGTAAATGGCTGTTCCTGTTTAAGATATGTGTATAATGGATCTTCATTTTCACCGTTAACATCAATCTTTTCAAAAATTGGATACTCTACCAAGAAGTTAAGACGACAAGCCTCTTTAATTTCTTCACCAGTACCTGGAGCTTGATTACCAAATTGATTACATGGAAAATCAAGTATGGTAAATCCTTGATCCTTATATTTATTATAAATTTCTGTTAGTTCATTGTATTGTGGTGTGAATCCACATTTTGTTGCTGAATTAACAATCAATAAAACTTTACCCTCATATTCAGACAATGAAACATCATTACCTTCAGTATCCTTAACATTAAAATCATATATTGACATTTATTTTCTTCTCCATTTAATTATATTAATTAGTAATGTACTCTATTATTAAAATTTTTTGTATAATTTCAGTAACAATTCAATATTAATCACTTATGTCATAATCATCTATTATAATAAATTGATATTCACCATATTTTTCGTTGAGTTTTTCAAGAATCTCATCTTTTATTTGTTCACGATTTGCATCAAAATCAACAATCAAATCAAAAGTAATAATTTTTTTATCATCATACACATAGAAGCCATGCATTTCTAAAACTTCATCATAATTTTTCAAAAGATTTTCAAGGTAACTTCTTATTTCAGCGTATTTCTCATTACTATTATTGGTTGCATAAATTCCTACTGTAAGAACCATCCCAAATTCTTCATAAATAAGTGAACGAATCTTATTAGTCAACGCATGAATTTCACGTGCAGTCAAACTATCATCTATCTCTATATGAACTGAACCCATTACTTCCTCAGGACCATAATTATGCAATGTTAAATCATAAGCTCCATGTACTTCATCAAATGATTCAACTTTTTCTTTAATTTTCTGAGATAACTCAGAATCAATACGTGAACCAATCATACTGTTTACGGTTTCCTGTAACATTTCAATACTTGCCTTTATGATAACTAATGAAATTATTACACCCAATATTCCTTCAAGACTGATATGCCAAATCATGCTTATTATTGCTGCAACCAGAGTTGATAATGAAAGAATGGAATCAAAAAATGCATCACTACCTGAAGCAACTAATGCCTGAGAATTAATGTTTTCTCCAACACTTTTGACATACCTGCCCAATACAAATTTAACTACTACAGCAACTGCAACAATTACTAACGAAACAGTAGTGTAACTGGTAACATCCGGAGTGAATATTTTAGGAAAAGACTCTTGTAAAGAAGTTAAACCAGCCCATAATACAATAACTGCAATAATTACGGATGAAAAGTATTCAATCCTACCATAACCATATGGATGATCCTTATCAGGAGCACGCCCAGCCAATTTTGTTCCAATTATAGTAATAATAGAACTTAATGCATCGGTTAAATTGTTTACTGCATCCAAAGTAATTGCAATTGAATTGACCAGAATTCCAATTGTTGCCTTAAATGCCACCAAGATTAAATTTACAACAATTCCTACAATACTTGTTTGAATTATCTTCGTCTGTCTATCCATAATTAATCTCCTTAATAATAATTAATTCAAATTAGTAAATAAATATAGCACTTATATCAAAAAATAGAATAAAGATAAAATAAAGAATGTTCATTTCAATAGCTCATCAACAACCTTTTCAATATCCTCCGATACTGCAATGTAACGTTCATTAAAGTTATTTGAAACATCATACTTTTCCAACATTTCAGGAGGTATCAGACGATATGTTTTATGATATTCTAAGGCAACTTCCAAATGACTTCTATTAAAACGTGCCAGTTTCCACTGGGGAATCTTAAATGTCATGGTTTCAAAGGGGAATCTAATTATTCCAGGAGTATTGTAACCTATACCAAACTCAAGCAATAATGTTTTATGGTCTTTGGCCTCATCAAGAAAGTTCCTATAGGCCTTATTTTGCATGTGCCAATGCTCATCTTCAACAAAATAATTATCTTTACGAAGATTCGTGTCCATAAATTCTCCACAAACTGGACATTTAGGAATTAAGTCAGAAGAAATCTTTAAATCTTCATCAATACTGTCAACCATTTGCTTAATAATTTCAGTATTCTTGTATAACCTGTCATGACAGGCTTTGCTACACTGAAAATAGTTATAGCTTCCCTGTGTTGCAAATATTTTTTCTGATGGAAAACCGGCTTTAACGAACTGTTCATCAACATTAGTAGTTATAACAAAATAATTCCTATCTTTAACCAGATCATATAATTTTTCATACAAAGTGGTGGAACCCATGTTTATACAGTTTAAATAAATATGCTTTGACCAGTACCCCCACTTCTCTTCTTCTGTTTTGAATGGATAAAATCCGGCAGTATACATATCAGTCATATCATATTTTTCAATATAATCTGCAAAGTTTTCCTTAAAACGTTTCCCACCATAATCAATGCCTGCAGCTGTAGATAATCCTGCTCCGGCACCGATAACGATGTATTCAGCATCATCCATTGCTTTTTGAATCTGTTCAATTCTTTCAGATAAAGTTTTCATAAATATCCAAGGCCTCCTTACTGTATACATTAAATACTATCTTATCAAAATTATCTCCATTGTCATCCATATAATTATCAACAGTTTTTAATGCAATTTGACAAGCCAAATCCTTAGGAAATCTGAAAACTCCTGTTGATATTGAACAAAAAGCCAATGAACGAATGTTATTTTTCTGTGCTAATTTTAAACAGTTTTTATAACAGTTTGCCAATAGTTCCTCGTGTTTATTAGTTACTGTACTTTGAATAATTGGACCAACAGTATGGATTACATAATCAGCTGGTAAATTATAAGCTTTTGTAATGAATACTTCACCTGTTGACAAATTGTAACTGATTGTTTTCATGTATTCGTTACATTCCAATCTTAAAGGTACTCCTGCATAAGTGTTTATTTGATTGTCTATGCAATTGTGTCCCGGAATAAAACATCCCAATCCCTGTGAATTAGCTGCATTAACTATTGCACCGATTTTTAGACTGGTTATATCTCCTCTCCATAAACAAAGTTTATCACCATTGTTTTGATTATTTTGTGGATAAACTTTATCCAGAACATCTATATCGTCAATGGAAGTAATATTTTTGCTTTTGATAATTTCTTCCAGGAATTCTTCCTCTTTTTGAATGAATTCGTCACTTATCGGTTTTGCCTGTCTGACATTACATAAACTTCTATATAAATTAAATTTTTCATTAATGTTTACTGGTGTTTTATTAATTTTTACTTCGGGGTTCTCTTCTAAGAGATAATTTATCAAATAATCAACGTTTTCCATGAAAATCATCTTTAATGAATATTAGAAAAAAAAGATATAAGAATAAGTAACTGAATAATTACTTAAAAGACGTTTAGTATATTGTTAACCAGTTTTGAATTACATCATCATTTTCATCCAAGAACTTTTTAACATTTTTAAAGTATGTTCCATCGTTTAGTTCCTGACTTTCAGCACGTTTGTTAATACAATCATATTTCTCAACATCATTCCTTAGCGGAAGACTGATAATATTGTAATTGTTAATGTTTTCTTCATCAACATTTTCTTCATCATACATGCTATCCACATCTTCCGATGCAAGACCAACTACGGTACACAAGTCCAAGTCATAAAGGTGTGACATTTTATAATAACCTTTAGTTCCAGTAGTATCATATTCTTCTCGTACAATGCCCTTTTGAACATCTTCTAATGAAAACATTGGTACTGAAAATGGAATACGTGAAACAACAAATCTATCATCGAATACTCTTGCAAGCTTATGTTTTGTTAAAGCTTCCACCATGTCCCTGGTAGGATACTCTAGTATGATACTTGATTCAAATAATGCTGCAGATTCATCAATTTCTTCTTCCAATAGTCCCTTATTTCTGTATTCAGGCAATACATAGAAATACTGCATTACTAATGCATCTTTATTGATTTGTGTTGTTTTGTAGGTTGCAAATCCGACAACCTCATCA
The DNA here is from genome assembly GCA_015062805.1 of Methanosphaera stadtmanae. Taxonomy (GTDB): domain Archaea; phylum Methanobacteriota; class Methanobacteria; order Methanobacteriales; family Methanobacteriaceae; genus Methanosphaera; species Methanosphaera stadtmanae_C. The sequence goes on along the minus strand of SUTQ01000022.1, from coordinate 6,164 downwards.
TCATATAATACTTCTTTAAAGAAGAAACATGTATCATTTTCTACTATATAATAATCTTCATCGTTTATTGCTCTGTATAAATAAATGTAGTTTTCTTTAATAATTGTCTTAATAGGTAATGTAAATACATTTCCTTCCTCATCTGTTTTATAATTGTAAACATTACCTAAACCATTTGGTCTTTTAACTTTCTTATTTGGATTCACCATTATTTTATTCCCCTAAATTAATTAATTATTTGGTTATATTATATTATCTATTTCAAAGTTTAAATTTTTAGCGACTGATAGAACCAATGATAATTTATTTTATGAAAGTTCTTAGTACTAAAACTCCATAGTGCATACTTAAGATAGAAAAAATAATTATTAAAGAATTTTTTCAGAAATAATCTCCACTACATCATCCTTTATTTCATCGGAAAACCTGTGTTCTCCTTCCTCATATAAATATACTACTGAGTTTTCATAGACTTTATCTGCTTTAATAGAGTATTCAACTGGTACCCTCTTATCTTCAACTCCATGGAAAATATAAACATCACCAGTGAAACCTTTTATTTCTTCAAATACGTCAATATTAATAGCACAGTTAATGTATTTTTCACCCAAATATTCAGGCATAAGATTCAGAACATTCATTTGACTAGGATTATCCTTTTCTTTCATATCATCAGGAATTTCATATGCCGGAGCAAATAGGAATAATGCTTTAATATCATTCCTTGTAGGTGCTACGAGACTGCTTACAAGTCCTCCCTGACTATGTCCACCAACATAAATCTGTTCTTCATCAACAAAATCTTCTTTTTTTAAAGAGTCTATAATAAAATTTAAATCATCTTTTTCAGTGTCAATTGTCATGTCACTTATTTTACCATCACTTTTACCATTATATCCCCCACCTCTGAAATCATATATGTAAGTGTTAATCCCCTTTTTGTATAGTTTTTCAGCATAAGGCATCATAAGAGTATGATCTAAAGATAATCCATGAGATAAAATTAAAATTGGCTGTTTACCCTCTTTTTCTGTCTTATATATTTTCCCATATATTTTTTCATGATTTAGTGTGTATGATAATTCTTCTATCATATTAACTCTCCTATATTTATCTATGAAAGATTTTGATATATAATTATAATTTTTAAGAAATTAGTATATTATGCTTTCTACATATAACAATGATAAAAAAAATTTATAATAATGCATCTTATAGAAAGCAATGATAAAAAAAATTTATAATAATGCATCTTATAGAAATCATTATATTTATTAATAAACATATTATAAAATTAGTAGGTGAATAATCATGATTAAAAGAGAATTATACTTAAAACAAATAAGGCATTTTATAGACACAGACTTTATTAAAGTTATAATAGGTATGCGTAGATGTGGAAAAACAGTATTTCTTAAAACTATTATTGAAGAATTAATAGAAAAAGGAATTAAGCCAGAAAATATTATTTATATCTCTTTTGAATCAGTAAAATACAAAAATATATTCACTGAAAAAGAATTAGATGAACTAATAATGAAATTAACAAAAAATCTTAACGGTAAAATATATTTACTATTTGATGAAATACAACAAGTAAATAATTGGGAAAAATGTATTAATGGATATCATGTTGATTTTAACTCAGATATTTATATAACCGGTTCCAATTCAAAATTATTATCAAATGAATTGGCAACATTACTAAGTGGTCGTTATGTAAAAATTAATTTATATCCATTTTCATTTAAAGAAGTAATGGAATATAAAATAAAAAATGAAAAAATAGAATTGAATAATGAAAATAAAAAGAAAATATTTAAAGAATATATGTTATATGGTGGTATGCCCGGATTATTAAGTATTAAAGAAGCAGATTATAAAACAAATGCACTTCAAGATATTTATGATTCAATAATTATTCATGATATATTATCAAGATATAATATTAAAGATATTGACTTATTTAAACGTTTTTCCCATTATTTAATGAATTCAACTGGCCAAACTTTCTCAAAAACAAGTATTTCCAATTATTTGAAAAATGAAAATAAAAAAACCAACAGAAACACCATAGCTAATTATACATATTATCTCACAGAGGCACTATTTTGTAAACAAGTTAGACGTGAAGACATTATAGGAAAAAAAATATTAAAAACTGAAGAAAAATATTATTTAACTGATCAAGGATTCCATCACGCATTGGTTGATAATAATAACAATTGGATACCCAGAATATTAGAAAATATAGTTTTTAATGAGTTAATAAGAAGAAATTATTCCGTAAACATTGGAAAAATTAAGAAAAAAGAAATAGATTTTGTATGCAAGAAAGCTGATAAAAAAGTATATATCCAAGTTAGCTATTTACTTACAACACCTGAAACTGTTAATAGAGAATTTTCACCACTGCTTGAAATACCTGACAAATATGATACTTATGTATTAAGTATGGACGAAATAAACTTCTCACAAAATGGAATAAAACATAAAAATATTATAGATTTTTTATTAGATGATGAAATATAATATTGTGAATAATTATAATTTATTATATTCTTCATCACTTACTGGTTCTAACCATTCGTTTGAACCATTTATAGCAGGCACTTCTATTGCAATATGTGTGAATTGACTGTCTTTTGCTGCACCATGCCAATGTTTAACTCCGGCAGGTATTTCCACAACACTACCAGGCGTAAGCTTTTGTGCAGGTTTAGCTTCTTCCTGATACCATCCTTCACCTTCTGTTGCTAGTAGTATTTGACCTCCACCTTTTTCTGCATGATGTATATGCCAATTGTTTCTACAACCAGGCTCAAATGTTACGTTTGCAACTACTACCGAATCTGTTGTTAACATATTAAGATAACTTTTTCCTGTGAAGAATTCACCATACGGATTTTCTTCACCTACACCGAATAAAACTTCTTTAACCATTAATTACACATCCTTATATCCATCTTTCTACGTTTGATTTACTATCTTTTACTTCAGCACCATGTATAGCTAATCCTTTTTGAATGTCAGCTCCTTTACATAGTTTTTTAACATCTTTCATACTGGTTCCGAGACCGGAACCTTCATGAGTGATTACTGTCTTAACAGTTTTTCCGGTAAAATCAAGTTTCTCCAGTTGTGTAAACATTGCCATTGGTAATGTTCCCCACCAGTTAGGTGAAGCAATGTATATCACATCATATTCTGAAATGTCAGTTAATTCTTCCTTAAGTTCAGGTCTGGCATCATTGTCCTGTTCTTCCTGTGCTACTTCTGTTGTTTCCATGTAGTCTGCAGGGTAATCTTCAACTGTTTCTACTTTGAATGTGTCTGCTCCGGTTAATTCTTTGATATAATCCACTACTATTTCTGTGTTACCTACTGGTAAATCAACAATATCTCCGTTTACGTAGTTCTGTCCTGCTCTTGAATAATATATTACTAAACTTTTTGTCATATTAATCATCTCCATTTTTTTATTGACATATTTCATTTATTATTGCTAATGCATTAAGTGATCTTGGAAAACCGATAAATGGTAAAAGTACTGTAACTGCATCGATTAACGTTTGTTTGTCGTTTCCTACTGTTAGATTTCCTGCAGTATGTCCTCTTAGTTGATTTTCACATCCACCAAGAGATGCTATTATACTGAATGTTATTAATTCTCGGTCCTGATCATCTAACCCTGTTCTTGTGTAGAAGTCTCCGAAACAGTATCCTTTAAGAAATTCATTGAAATGTTTCTGGTCTTTTGGGGTGTTTTCATTCATTTCTTCTATGATTTTCCCAAAGTAGTTTAACTGAATTTCATATCCTCTTTCTATCCTGTCTTTACGTGTTGTTGTTGATTGTCCTGGAATTGGAACGTCTATTCCCTTTTCATCAAATATTTGGTTTGTCACATCCAGGAAATCATACATTTTTGCAAATCCTACATATGGTGCTGTTTGATATAAGACTTCCTTGATTTCTACAGCTTTTAATCCTATATTGATTGCTGCTTCAACAGCAATTTCATACTGTTTTAATGATTGGTTTGCTATTAAAGTTGCTAATGTGATGAGCATCTGACTTCTTTCGGAAAGTTTTGTGTTTGACTGTACTTCATCAAATAAAAAATTGTTAAATATTTCCATAAATTCAGGATCCGTCATGTTTAATTCTGATTCATAATAAGGCAAAACATTTTCACGATTTTCTTTAGCTTTATCGGTTAATTGCAATTTTATCTCTCCATTAATATATGCACTTTTTTCGTTGTATGTTACTATATGCCTGACATCATAAATACTTTCCTATGGAAAGATAATTACATACATAAATATTATCATGTGATAAAAAAAAGTTAAAAAAAGTTTAAGCTTTAGGAACTCTTATAACATTATTAAAAATAGATAAAAACATTTTTCTAATATCTTCTTTCTGTTCTAAATAATGAACTTCTTCTATAAACTTATAATATAGCATTGAATGAAAAACATCCAAGAAAAAAATAATTTTTTTCTCTAATAACTCTTTATCTTCTACAATACAATTACTATTAATATAATCCATAATATGGTTAAGATTATTTCCTTCAAATTTTTCACTTATTTTTTTACGAAGTTCCAAGTCATGTCTTGTTTCAATATAAATTGATGAAATTATTGAAATATCTTCATTATCGTTTATTAAGAAGTTAACATAGTAATCACAAAGATTTTCTATAGGATCATTATTATTACCATAATCTTCAACATTATCTGATAAATCATGATAATTGGAAGTAATAGAAAAGAGTAAATTTAAACATAAATCTTCTTTATTATTAAAATAATAATAAATACCACCTTTAGATAAATTAGTTTCAGCTATTATATCTTCCATTGTGGTATTATTATATCCTTTTTCTGTAAATATTTTTTTAGCTGCATTAAATATTTCATCTTTACGATTGTTTTTGATAGTTGACATAACTATTGTTCTCCTTATTTAATTATTTTTAAATCATTATTAATATTGATATGTTTTAAAAATAAAAGATGAAAAAAAGAGATTTGTAAAAATAATTTGTAAAAATCATTATGTTTGGACTTCATTAAATATGTTCATAAACATTTCTTTAAGTTCCGATTCTATTTGATAATAATTTATCCGTTCAATATACTTATAATATAGTAATGCATGAAAGATTTCTAAGAAAAAATATAGTTTTCTTTCAAAAGATTTTTTATTTTTAATATTTGTCCTGGAATAAATATATTCTGAAATAATACTTAAATCTCTTCCAACAAATTGTTCATGAATCTTTTTTTGTAGTTCAATATCATTTCTAGTATCAATTAATATAATACTTGCTAATTTAACTTCTTCTGAATCTGTTTTGAGTAATTTTATGAAATAATAACATAATTCTTCAATTATATCAGGATTATCCATATTGAGTTTATCAGTCAAATCCAACCTATCTGATGTAACAGAATCCATTAATTTGACACAGATATCTGCTTTATTATTAAAGTAATGATACACCCCGCCTTTAGAAAGTTCAGTTTCATCAATTATATCTTCCATTGTAGCATGAATATACCCTTTTTCGAGGAAAACCTTCATTGCTGCATTAATAATTTCCTCTTCACGTTTTTGTCTAATATTTGACATATAATACTCCTTTTAATGATATTAAATGTAATTAATGCAATATTAACAATAATACCAAATATAATAAATTTTTTAAAAAAATAATGGAAAAATAGTTAATTTCTATATTTCATAAAAAAGTCAAATATTTTTTCTTCATTATCTATGATTGGATAATAATCTATGATTTTACCAGCTTCCAAATGAATTACATGAGTACAACAATTCATGATAAATTCCAAATCATGAGTAATGATAAATTGTGTTTTACCCATTTCCTGAAGTAAATTAATATTGTTTACTACATGATGCATATGTTTTAAATCAAGCCCACTGGTAGGTTCATCATAGAAAATAATATCACTATTTGACGCAACAGCACATGCAATTGCAACTCTCTGCTTCTGACCACCAGAAAGACTCATAGGATGAGCATCTTTAAACTCTAATAAATTAAGACTTTCAAGAATCTTTTCAGCACGTTCAACATCTTCTTCACCCATACTGAGGAATATTTCATCCAGAACACTTTCAGTAAA
>SUTQ01000021.1 GCA_015062805.1 Methanosphaera stadtmanae | reverse complement strand
TTCCCTTGTCAAATTATCCAACTGATTTATAAGTATTTTCAGTGTCCTTATTCTTGCCTTGATCTGTTCTTCCATATCCTGTGAATAGTCCTTCGAATATCTTACCAAGTCTATTGCGGTATTATATTCACCGTCAAATGCCCTTTCGGCATTTTCAACAGTTGACATGAACTTGTCATAGGTCAGTTGCGGCGGTGCAAAACGTCTTTCTATCAGGCTTTCAACATTGATTCTTTTATCTGTGAACTCTTCCTTCAATTCCATGATTTCCCTTTCATATCCTATGAAAGGAACCTTGTCGGATTTTGAGTAATCCGTATTGTTTGAGTAGGCTTCCCGTTTTATTCCGGTTCCATTTAGCCTTATTCCGGTTTTGATGTCAAGAACCCTTTTGACGTTATAGAGTGGAACAGCAAGCAGTACCACAATGAGTATGATTATCCAGTTAGTCAGTATAGATATCAGGGGTACAGCCAGCATAAGTAATACCACGTAATATGAAGCCAGTTTCCAGGGCAGCGTACTGTATGCCAGATGATAGTCATCCAATGTTGCTGTATCATTCCTGATACGTATCTTTGCTGCGGCCATGGAGTCCGGAGCATACTTCAATATCTCATCATCACTCAGTATTCCCTTTCTTGGTTCAATGATATACTTCAGCCCCGATAAGGTTTCTATACAGGTTAATGGATGACCTTCCACGTCAAACGCTTTTGAATCCACGATTTGTACGGGTGACGTTAACCTCAGAATTTCCTGATCTTTACTGGTCAAGATATTATTGTCTCTTTTTATCATATTATCCCAATTAAAAGATTATATTTACAGTATATTGTTGTTTATTTTTTATTTATTTTATTATAATTTCAGTAGTAAATATAATAATTCTTATATAAATACTATTGCTTTTTCATTGATATGTTGAATGTAATGGAATCTTATTCTTTAAACAAGATTAAAATAGGTATAGATTAGATTATAAATATTCTAATAATCAATTATATGATGTTTTAGCAATTAGTTAAATCTTTGAATATCATTGTTCCTACTTGGAAAGAGTACATTTTATTTGAAGTTAATTTTAAATTCTTGAAAGAGAGTATAGGATTTAAGCATTTGAACAGATATACGTTCGATTCAATGTGTAAGGCCACTTCATTCTTTGACTGTTCTTATGGGATAAGCATACCTTATTTGTTGATGCAAAGGAAGAATTTCAAAGGCTTTCTTAAAGTAAATATTCCTGAACACTAAAAGATATTAAATATTCATCCAGCACATATCTAATATCATATAAAATTACTTTAGAGATGTGTTAAATATGAAGGTAAAAAAACAGCTGCTGATTTTTGTTGCATTAATGCTACTGCTTATGGGAGCTGCAAGTGCAACCGACGTATCAAACGATACAATAGGCTCAGATACGCCTGAAAGTATAGCTGAGGATACGTCAGCACAGGAAGAAGTAGCGATGGAAGAAACAACTACACCCACAATGGATGTGGAAAAAAACAAGGCAGAACAAAAAATCAATAAGATAACGCGGGAAGAGAAAACTCTCAAAACTGCATCATCATATGACGTGGAAACCTATCAGGAATTACGTGAGGTATTAACAAATATAAATGATGAATATATTACAGTCAATATTAAAGATAACATAAAACTTGACGATAGTATACATCTTAAATCTAATCTAAACTTTGGTGTTCGTGCTTATGTAACTATCAATGGGGAAGGAAAAACTATAGATGGAGACCACAGACATTTCTTCTTGGATATAGATCAATATATGGAGGTTACAATCAACAACCTCACAGTCAACAACTGTACTGCTGCCCCTTCTCTTTATGATGGTTCTCAATTAACTGGTGGTGGAGCAATCATAAATCGCGATACTTTAATCCTGAACAACACACGATTCAACAACAACCGCGCAGAACTGTTTGCTGGAGCAATTTGGAATTATGATACCTTAATTGTGGATAACAGTGAATTCAACAACAACACAGCACATGTTGATAACCTATCCGCCAACGATGTTGGACTAGGTGGAGCAATTTATGGGGGTTCTTTAATCGTGAACAACACACGATTCAACAACAACACCGCAGACTATGGTGGGGCAATCTATACTCAATATAATATTTTCACTGTGGATAACACAGAATTCAACAACAACCACGCATACAATTTTGGTGGAGCAATCAACTATCCTGGTTTTAAAAATCTAAACGGTGATGCCGGTTCTATTATAAATCAAGACGGGATATCAAGCGTGATGAATAGTATATTCAACAACAACACCGCAGATCGGGTGGGTGGAGCAATCGATGGTGGTGGTATTTTAACTGTTACCAACTCACAATTTAACAACAACAATGCACATGGCCTATATATTGAAGATGAGCTATTTGGTTTGATGATGATTGGTGGTTACGGTGGAGCCATCAGTAATAGTCGTAATTTAACTGTGACGGACTCTGAATTCAACAATAACCATGCAGACAATTTTGGTGGAGCAATCAGAGGTGGTGAAACTTTGACAGTTACCAACACACGATTCAACAACAACAGTGCATACTGGTGGGATGGAGCAATAGACTGCAGAGAGGGTAGTTATAATGTTACAGACACAACTTTTTATAAAAACACTCCGGCAAAATTCTTCATAGACCAGGATAACTACATAAAACTGGAAGAAAATGGTACTTACATCAACGTTAGCAATATAGCCGTAATAGTAGATGGTAAAGACATTTATAATGGTCCGCTCTATGAAATCGCAGCAATTCCCCATCCACTAGCTTATTGTGATGTTTCTGATGGTAATCATCTTGTTAAACTGATAGTCAACGGTACTAATATAACCAATAATGAATACATACTATCAGATACGATAGACGTAACATATCAGAACTTAATTGATACAATAGAAAATGCAACAATGGATATGACCCTAAAACTAGAAGAAGGATTACCATACAATATACTGGAAACAATTACATTGGATAAACCGGGGATAACCATTACGATTGACGGTAATGGACAAACGATAAACGGAATGCAAAATCAGGTATTTCATATTAATAGTGGATCTTCTTTAGTTCTAAAAAATATCACAATAACAAACGCCGAAGCAGAAGATGGAGGAGCAATATACAACGAGGGAAATTTAACCATCATAGACTCCACACTCATCAACAACCAAGCAACAAGTGGAGGAGCAATATACAACTCTTATGGAAATTTAACCATCACAGACACCACACTAAACAATAATACTGCAAAAGATGGGGGAGCAATACGCACCTTGTATGGAAGTGTAACTATCACAAGCTCCACACTCAACAACAACCAAGCAACAACAACAGCAACGGGAGAATTTACATATGTTGATGCTCTTGGAGGAGCAATATCCAACTTGTATGGAAGTGTAACTATCACAGACACCACACTAAACAGTAACCAAGCAACATCAACATCAACAGGAAATCGTAATCTAGGGGCTCATGCTCGTGGAGGAGCAATATACAATACAGGAACTTTAACAATCACAGACACCACACTAAACAGTAACCAAGCAACGGCAACGGCATCATCAACAGGAGAATTTAGAACTGTTGAGGCTTATGCTTATGGGGGAGCAATATGCAATACTCGAACTTTAACAATCACAGACTGCACACTAAAGAACAATCAAGTAATGGCAACGGCAACAGGTTTTGATGCAATTGTTGATGTTAATGCTCTTGGAGGAGCAATATACAACAACAAGAGAAATTATAATATTACAGGCACGTCCTTTTATAACAATGCTCCTGCCAACATTATCATAAACGATGAAAAGAGAATAGATGTTATAGAAGAAGAGGATAGTTTCGTTTCCATTGGCAAATTCATTATCATAGCTGATGGTAAGGAAATAGGAACTGGAACGGGTATAGATAATCTAACACAGTTTTCGATAGGTGATGAATATAAAAACGTGGAGATAGTGATTAACGGTACTGATGGAAAAACATTGAACAACCGTTACATGCTTAGAGGATTTAGCGTTGAAGTACATAATTACACAGAACTGGTAGAAGCAATGGAAAAGGCTCAAAATGATAATTATAACAGTTATATAATCAACTTGCTCCCTGGGTACTATAACGCTACAAAAAGTATCACCTGGGAAGAATCAGAAACTAAAAACTTAATCATAAACGCTAACGGATTAACGCTTGATGGAAAAGGCCTTTACCAGTTCATCAAAGTAGGCACTGAACTAAACTTAACATTAACAAACATCACGTTAAAAAACTACAAAGCAACAAATGGTGGAGCAATAGATAATCGTGGAACACTAGACATTACACACTCCACACTCATAAACAACCAAGCATCACAGGGAGGGGCCTTGATTAACTATGGAAATTTGACTGTCACCAACAGCACATTCGGAAACAATGATGCATCCAACGGAGCGGCAATAGCCAATTTTGGAAATATAAGCGTTACGGAAAACAATTTCATAGCCAATACCGGAAATGAGATGGGAAATGTCATAGAATCTTTAGATAACGCCATAATAGAGGACAACATAAACGCGGAAACCTCCAGGTACGGTTCAACAATATATACTGATGGTGAAAATGTCAGAATAACCGGCAACACTTTCTACGATGTACTTAGCACAAGCATAACAATATCCACAAATAGCAGTAACCCTAAGGTAAACGATAAAGTAACCCTAACATTGATATTAAAAGATCAATTTGACTCACCAGTATGTGGAGAAAACATCACAATAGATCAGACAACCAACGTAACGACAAACCCCGAAGGAATAGCCAGCATAGAATACACAATAAACAGCAACGAAACACAAATCACGGCATCATACGATGGAAAAGAGGGGGAATACAGTGCCGTAACCGGAACATCAGTGATACTGGCCCAAAAACTTGGCACACAACTAATGGTAGACAATATAAATTCCACGGTAGGAGATGCATTTACAATAACCGGTACACTAGAGGATGAAAACAATAATCCGTTAATCCAAGAAACGGTGCATATAATAGTTGATAATCAAATGTACACAGCAACAAGCAATGAAAAAGGGGAATTCAACACAAGCGTGACAATTTCAAAATCCGGAAAATATAACCTGACTGCAAATTATAACGGAAACGACAAATACGAAATAAGCAACACAACACAAACAGTCACCATAAACAGGAAAGAATCCAAAGTCACAGTAAACGACATCACAAGCGTAACATGCAACGACAACGTAACAATCACGGGTAAGATTACGGATATTGAAGGAAACCCACTCGGCCATGTAAACGTATTTGTTTACCTTAATGGTGAGGAGCAGCACGTGACAACATACCGTACGGGAATATTCAAGGCAACATACATAACCACCACCGTAGGAGAACAGGAGGTAATTGTAAAATACAAAGGTAATACAAAATATCTTGCATCAAACGCAACAACAACATTCACAACATCCTGCATAAAACTGGTCATGTTCACGGTTAAACCAGTAACGTACAGAGACAACTATACCATCCAGGGAAAACTGACTGACCACGAAGGTAACATCATAACAGGAGCAGAAGTACAATTAACAATCAACGGCGAAACAGTCACCTTAACTACTGATAAGAAAGGAAGATACACTTACAAAGCACGAGCTTTAGCATTAGGTAACTTCACGGTAACGGCAACATACAACGGAGAAGAACCATACAACCAAGTAAGTGTATCCAAAGTATTATCGGTTACCAAACGTGCAACTACCCTTATAATTGATGAAATTCAGGATACAACGGTCGGTACCCCAACAACAATATCCGGTAAACTAACAGACGACCTTGGAACGGCCTACAAAAACTGCAACATATACGTCACAATAAATGGCGAAAAACAACACATATACACCAACACCAAGGGAATATTTACATGCACTTACACGCCGACTAGTGCCGGAACACAAAATGTAACGGTCACATACAAAGGAAACACCAACTATCTGGGAGACAAAGTTACTAAAAGCTTTACAGTAAATTGATGAATAACGATAAAGTAATGATTAATTTATTATTTATCTCCCTTTTCCTTCTCTTTAATTATTTTTTTTGTTGGTTGACTGTTGGCACGAACTGTATCTTTTTTCTTGACTTTAATACTTATTTATTGTTTATAGTTCCAGTATGTTGTCTAATTTTGTTATTTCCTTGAGTATGTTGTCAGATATGGCACATAGGGGTTCATTATCTTTTTCTGTTTTTGTTTTTCTGTGTGTTCTTAGATGCTATAGCTGTAGATTATTTTTGATTGTTCAAATGGTGCTTCAATTAAAACATATATAACTATTTTAAACATTTTTACGGGGATATTGGATGACAACCGGTTTATCCTTTAGACTCATTAAGATTTAAACAGGATAAAAGATGTCTTTAGGAAAAATAATATAATTGGAATATAATCTTAAAAATACTAAAATGATTAAGAAAATAGTTTTATTAAAATACCCCCATTGTTTACTAAAAAATATACACAATTCCACAATAATTTTTAATAAATATATTAAATATTCATCCACACATATCTAATATCATATAGAATTAACTTTAGAGATGTGTTAAATATGAAGGTAAAAAAACAGCTGCTGCTACTTGTTGCCTTAATGGTGCTGCTTGTTGGAGCTGCAAGTGCAACCGATGTATCTGATGATACCACAGGCACTACATGCATGGCAGAAGAGACAATAGAGGAAACACAGACTGCAACAGATATGAATAATATAGCAACACAAGATAATGAAGAAAATGATGTAGAAACTGATACAGGTTCGGAAAACGGTGTAAGTGCATCACAAGACATACGAAAAAACATCGACAAAGTCTACACTAAGGAAGCCATAGCAGTAACAACATGGGATGAACTTAACCAAACAATAGCAGATGCAACAGAAGACACAATAATCACCCTACAGGAAAACATGATAAATGAGGAAACAATCACATTTAATAACGGCATAGCAATTACCATTGACGGAAACGGAAAAACAATAGATGGAAACCAAAACCAAGTATTCATTATTAATAGTGAATCTACTTTGGTTCTAAAAAATATCACAATAACAAACGCCCAAGCAGCAAGAATAGGGTACGTTGCTTCTGTTTATGGGGGAGCAATATACAATAGTGGAAATTTAAGCATCACGGACTCCACATTCACAAATAACCAAGTAACAGCAACAGGATCTGCTACTTATGCTTATGGGGGAGCAATATACAATAGTGGAAACTTAACCATCACAGACTCTATAATACAAGATAACCAAGCAACAGCAACAGCAACAGGAATGAATGCCGGTGCTTATGCTGATGGTGGAGCAATATACAATATTGGAAATTTATATATAACAAACTCCACACTACAAGACAACCATGCAACAGCAACAGCAGAAGGACTTGATGCATCTTCTTATGCTGAGGGGGGAGCAATATATAGTTGGGGAAATTTAACCATCACGGACTCCACACTCACCAACAACAAAGGAAATGCAACAACAACAGATGCTAGAATGGCTTATGTTTATGGGGGAGCAATATACAGTTGGGGAAATTTAATCATCATGGACTCCACACTACAAGACAACCAAGCAACAGCAACAGGAGAATATGGTGATGCTCTTGGAGGAGCAATATACAACTATGAAAATTTAACCATCACCCACTCCACACTACAGGATAACCAAGCAACAGCAATAGCAACAGCAAGCTATGGGACGGCTTCTGCTGATGGGGGAGCAATATACAGCATGGGTGAGAATTATAATATTACAGACACAACATTTTATAAAAATTCTCCGGATAACTTCATCATAAGTGAGACAACAAATAAAATAGAATTAAAAAAATCTGATAGGTACATTACTATTGTTGGTTACAGTATTATCGTGGATGGTATAGAAAAAGCCAATGGAACCAGTATAGGTGATTTGGAAGCTGAAACATATACAATACCAAATGAAAGCAATAGCGTAGAAATAATAGTAAACGGTACAGACTCAAAGACAATCAATAACAGGTTCATACTCAAAAAATCAAATGTGGAAGTACATAATTATACAGAACTAGTGGAAGCAATAAAAACAGCACAAAATGAACAACGTAGTAGTTATGTAATCAACCTGCTCCCAGGGAATTATGATGCTACAGAAAATATCACCTGGGAAGAATCCAAAACTAAAAATTTAATCATAAACGGTAATGGATTAACACTCGACGGAAATAACACATACCAATTCATCAAAATAGCATCAGACAACAACTTAACACTAAATAATGTTACAATAACAAACTACACGTCAGACTCTGGAGGAGCAATATACAATTCTGGAACACTAACGATCACAGACTCAACACTAACAAATAACATAGCAGAACATGCAGGTGCAATATACAACGTTGGAACACTTTGCATCACAGACTCCTCACTAAACAACAACATCGCAACACTTTATGGAGGAGCAATACGCAACCATGGAACACTAAGTATCACACACAACACACTAACAGACAACAATGCACTACATGCAGGTGCAATATGGAACTTTGGAACACTTAGCATCACAGACTCCACATTAATAAACAACACTGCAACACATTATGCAGGAACAATATACAATTCTGGAACAATAACAATCACAGACTCCACACTAGCAAACAACACTGCAAACATTGGAGGAGCAATACACAACAACCTTGGAAGACTAAATATCATACACATCACACTAGCAAATAATACTGCAAACGAGAAGGGAGGAGCAATAAGCAACATATATCAAGAAGTAGTAACAATCAACGAATATCCTGAATATATTAATGTAATTAATTCTAATTTCATAAAGAATCATGCAGGTGAGGGTGGAGCAATATATTCATTGGGATATGCAAATCTTACAGGTAACACATTCTCTGAAAACACAGCAGACAACAAGGAAACAATTGACTTACACGGATACTGGAATGGAATATTTAATGATAATCAGTATATATCCACGGACATCTCCTTAAAGGCAATTGAATTGTCAGTTAATGATAATAAGGAAACTTTCGAAACGGGTGAAGATGTAACATTATACTTTAACATAGAGTTAGAACATCCAATATACTATGACTCGGATATCCTAGAAAAAACGGAAATTAACAAAACATTATATGTTAATGGCGTGGAAAATGTTACAACAAACAATACAAACTACTCACTATCCAACTTAAGTCCTGGTAAATACACAGTAAACTACAATACCACTAATGGTTACTCAAATAATGTGACTTTTAAAATGATGGGTTACTCTGAAATAACAACACCAGATGACTCCTATGATTATTATGGTGGAGTTATAAATTATGTAACCCTTAACATTAGAGATTCTATTGAGGGAAAAGGAACAGCAAACATCCGAGTGAAGGATGGTGACAAGTACCAGGAACTCATAATTTGTAATAATGTAAAGGACGGATACACATTCTCAACGGAAACACTGAAAGAAGCACTGGAAAACCTTTACGCAGATGAATTAGGAGATTCCTATACCATAAACGTAACATACACTGGTGAATATGCACTTCCAAGTTCAACAGAGTTCATGTTAAACATCATAAAACAAAGAAACACCAGTATATTATATGATATCATCAATAACACGGAGGGCAATGTGCAGATTAACATAACGGTACTGGATGATATTTACAGGACACCTGTACCGGATGCTGCAATCAAGATTACGGGAGACATCCAACAGGAAACTACCAGCGGAGTAATCACAGACACAACTTTATGCCCTGATGATTACACAATAACTGTTAAATATGAAGAAAATGATGATTATAAGGCATCCAACATTACGTTTGACTTTACCGTTGAAATAGATAAGGATGCATTGATAAACGAGTTGTTGGCTCCAAAAAAGACAACAATAACACTTGACCCAGTAAATGATGCAAAATACAACTCAAACGTTACAATCACAGGTAGTCTTGTAAATGAAGATAGTATCGGATTATACAACCAAGTCGTAACAATAACCATAGGTGACAAAGTAGCAGAAGTAACAACCAGAGGGGGAATATTTGAATATAACACCACCATAAAAACGGTAGGTGAACAGACAATTGCCGCTAGATATGAAGGAACAGATAAATACATGGCAAGCAACACGACACAGACATTCATGGTGAACAAAAGGGAATCCAAAGTCACGGTCAATGACATTGCAGGCGTGACATGTAATGACAACGTTACAATTACAGGTATGATTACCGATATTGATGACAATCCGCTTGGTCATGTGAACGTTTTCGTATATCTGAATGGCGAACAGCAGCACGTGACAACGTACCGTACTGGAATATTCAAGGCAACGTTCACAACCACTACAGTTGGAGAACAGGAGGTACTGGTAATTTATAAAGGTAATAAGAACTATCTTAGTTCAAATGCAACTGCAGCATTCACTACGTCAGGCATGAAACTTGTCATGTTCACGGTTAAATCGGTGACATACAGGGACACGTACACTATCCAGGGAAAACTTACTGATTATGAAGGAAAGGTTGTAACAGGTGCTGAAGTACAATTGACCGTCAACGGTGAAACAATCACATTGACAACGGACAAAAACGGAAAATACACATACAAGGCACAGGCACTTAAAACAGGAAACTTCACTGTTACGGCAAAATGCAACGATGAAGCTACGGGAACTCAGCTGACGGCAACAAAAACATTAACTGTAACCAAACATGTAACAAAGATCGTTGTGGATGAAATTCCTGATACAACTGTCGGTACCCCAACAACAATAACAGGTAAACTTACAGATGAGAATGGAACGATATACAAAAACTGTAACATATATGTTAAAATTAATGGTGTACAACAGCACGTTAAAACAGACTCCAAAGGAATATTCACATGTACCTACACGCCGACAAGTGCTGGAACACAAAATTTAACGGTCACGTATAAAGGAAACAGTAACTATCTGGGAGACAAAGTTACTAAAAGCTTTACAGTAAATTGATGAATAACGATAAAGAAATGATTAATTTATAATTTATCTCCCTTTTCCTTCTCTTTAATTATTTTTTTTTTGTTGGTTGACTGTTGGCACGAACTGTATCTTTTTTCTTGACTTTAATACTTATTTATTGTTTATAGTTCCAGTATGTTGTCTAATTTTGTTATTTCCTTGAGTATGTTGTCAGATATGGCACATAGGGGTTCATTATCTTTTTCTGTTTTTGTTATTCTGTGTGTTCTTAGAGCTAATTGTAGAATATTTTTAATGGTACATACTAAATTAATTCAGAAATATAGTTTTATTAAAAAATCCACTTGTTTAATAAAAAATATAGACAATCCCATAACAAATTAATAAAAATATTAAATATTCTTCCATCACATATATAATATCATATAAAATTAACTTGAATGATGTGTTAGATATGAATGTAAAAAAACAGCTGCTAATCTTTGTTGCATTAATGGTACTGCTTGTGGGAGTTGCAAGTGCAACTGATGTATCGGATGATGTCATAGGCCCTGCCAGCATGACAGAAGAGACGATGCAGGAAACACAGACGGCAACAGATATGAATAATATGGCAATACAGGATAATGAAGAAAAATATGTAGAAAGGGACGCAATTCCGGAAAATGATGTGACTGCAACACAAAGCATACAAAAAAACAACAACAGGGACAACACAAAAGAAGCCACATCTGTAACAACATGGGAACAACTAAAGCAAACAATAACACAAGCAACGGAGGATACCACAATTACCCTTCAGGAAAACATCATAAATACAGAAACAATAGGATTTACTAATGGCATAGCAATTACCATTGATGGAAACGGAAAAACAATAAACGGTAATCAAAAACAAGTATTCTTAATAGGTACTGTAAGTACTTTGATTCTAAAGAACATCACCATAACAAACGCAAAATCAGACATTGGAGGAGCAATTGATAACCGTGGAACACTAAACATCATAGACTCCACACTCACAAACAACCAAGCATACCGTGGAGGAGCAATATTCAACTGGGAAACACTAACAATTTCAAATTCCACACTAGCAAACAACACAGCAAATAATGATGGAGGAGCAATATACATCTATTTTGGAAATTTAACCATCAAAGATTCCACACTAGCAAACAACACTGCAACCTATGATGGAGGAGCAATAGATAATATATGTGGAAATATAACTATTTTCAATTCCACATTAAAGCATAATGAAGCAGTAAGTAATGGAGGAGCAATATTCAACTACGAATCTTCTGTGGATGCTAAGTTTAATGTGACTGAAACGATTTTCATTGAAAACCATGCAGGTAGAGCAGGAGCTATATGCAGTGATGATGGTAATACCAACATTATAATAAACAACACGTTTACGGGAAATACTGCAGATGATAATGAAACACTATATATTCTTGGAGAAAAAACTATTGAAAGGAACATTTATGATTCTACAGATATAAGTTTTAAAACCATTAATTTAACTGTTAATGATAATCAGGAAACTTTCGAAACAGGTGAGGATGTAACATTAAACTTTATCATAGAATTAGAACATCGAGAATACTATGATATGGATATCCTGGAAAAAATAACCAAAACGCTTTACATCAACGGTGAAGAAAACGTTACAACAACAAGTGACATTTACACGTTATCCAATCTAAAACCAGGCACATACTCTGTTTATTATACCATCTGCAATCAACAATCCAATACATTAACTTTAAAAATTGTTGAAGCATCTGAAATATCAACACATAAAACGGCTTATGATTATTATGGTGGGGTCAAGAATGATATAATACTAGATATAACTGATACTAGAAGTGAAAAAGGAACAGCGGACATACGAGTAAAGGATGGTGACGAATACCAGGAACTTGTAAGTTGTCATAATGTAAGGGATGGATACACGTTCTCAACAGAAATACTAAATGAGGCATTGAAAAACCTCTACAACAATGATTTAGATAATTCTTATGTCATAAACGTAACATACATTAGCAATGATTATTATGTTACTCCAAGTTCAACAGAGTTCACTTTAAACATAATAAAACAAAGAAACACCACTATCATTTATGATATTCTTAATAATACTGAGGGCAATGTGCAGATAAACATAACCGTACTGGATGATATTTACAGGACACCCCTGCCTGATGCTGCAATCAAGATAACGGGAGACATCAGTCAAGAAACTACTAGCGGAGTAATCACAGATAAAACTCTACGCCTTGGTGATTACACAATAACTGTTAACTACCAAGAAAATGAGGATTATAAGGCATCCATAGTAACAATAGATTTCACCGTGGAAATAGATAAAGATGAAAAAATAGAAGAACTAGAAGAAGAAGTAGAATTCCAACACAATATTGTTCAAGATCAAACCATTATTATCGATATATTGAATAATAAAATTAATGAGTTAAACAATACAGTAAATGAACAAACCATCATAATCAATGACTTAAACAATATAGTACAAGATCAAAACATCATAATCAATGACTTGAATAATACTGTTGAAGAACAAACAACCACAATTGATGAGTTAAACAATACTGTTCAAGAACAAAACAGCACAATCAATACATTGAATAACACAATTAATGAATTAAACAATACAGTTCAAGAACAATCGGATATCATCAACACATTAAATAATACGGTAAATGAACAAAACGACAAAATCAATGAAATAACGGAGCAAAATGAAGAACTAAACAGCACGATTAATAGTCAATCAGAAAGAATTGACGATCTTGAGGAACAAATAAGAGAATTGACGGGAGCCAAAGATACGACAATAATATTAAATCCAATTACGGATGCCAAATATAATTCAAATGTGACCATTAGTGGTATGTTGATTAACGAAGATTCAGTTGGATTATTCAACCAAGTAGTTACCTTAAGTATTGGAGATGAAACTGTTAACGTAACCACTAGGGGAGGTATATTTGAATACAATACCACCCTTAAAACGGTAGGTGAACAAACAATTGCTGCAATATATGCAGGAACAGATAAATACAAGGCAAGTAACACAACACAAACATTCACTGTGAACAAAAGGGAATCTAAAGTCACGATTAACGACATTGCATGCGTGACATGCAATGAAAACATTACAATCACAGGTTTGATTACCGATATTGATGGCAATCCTCTTGGCCATGTTAACGTATTCGTATACCTGAATGGTGAAGAGCAACACATAACAACATATAGTACAGGTATATTCAAGGCAACATACACAACAAGTACTGTAGGAGAACAAGTAGTTCTGGTAAAATATAAAGGAAATACAAAATATCTGGCTTCAAATGCAACTGCAACATTTACAACATCTGGCATGAAACTGGTTATGTTCACGATAAAACCGGTAACATACAGGGACAATTATACCATCCAAGGAAAGCTGACAGATTATGAAGGAAACATCATAACAGGTGCAGAAGTACAATTGAACATAAATGGTGAAACAGTCATACTAACTACAGATAAAAATGGAAAATACACATATAAAGCACAAGCTTTAGAATTAGGCAACTTTACAGTAACGGCAACATACAACGATGAAACTACAGAAACTCAGCTTACCGCAACGAAAACACTAACAGTAACCAAACATGCAACAAAACTCATAATAGATGAAATTCCCGATACAACAGTCGCTACCCCGACAACAATAACCGGTAAACTAACCGACGACAGTGGAACAATTTACAAAAACTGCAACATATTCGTTAAAGTAAACGGCGTAGAACAGCAGATAAAAACGGATACAAAAGGAATGTTCACATGTACCTACTCGCCAACAAGTGCGGGAACACAAAATGTAACAGTAACCTACAAAGGAAATAGCAATTATCTGGGAGACAAAGCAACAAAAAGCTTTGAAGCAAGTGATTAGGAGAAGTATGTGATATTTTTCCTCTATTTTTAGTTATTATGGAGGGTTACGATAACTCTCTGCGATAACTATTTTTTAATTATTAATATTTATTTATTTATTTTAGTTTTGTTCATTGTATGATTTTGTTTTAGTTTTAAGTTTATTTTTATACAATCTCCTTTTACTAATTTTAATATTCTGTTTCAATTTACTTTCAAAATTAATTATGTTATTATTAGTTGTTATGAGAAAACAAATATTTAAAAAAATAAAAATAATTATAACATTAAAATCAATATAAATAATTAACAAAAAGTATCCAAAGATAAAAAAATTAATATGGCTAATAAATTATTAAATAAAATTAAAGGAATGATTTTATGAAAATTAAAAGCATCAAAAAATTTTTTATATTTTTTTCATTATTAATCATATTAGTAGGAATTGTCAGTGCTACAGAAATAGAAGAGGATTCTGATGTAAAAAATTCAACAGAGAATGTTGAAGAATCAATGTTTTCTGATACGACAATACTTCAATCTAATTCAATAGTGGAAAAAAAAGATAAAAATATATTTAAAAGTGATAAACCTACAAAAACATCTACCATTCCTACAAAAATTTCAATAGATTCCATAAATAATACACAATACACAGATAATGTTACAATATCTGGAAACTATAAAGATGTAACTGGTAGAATATTAAGATACACACCTTTATCTCTTAAAATTAACAGTAACACATATCAAATACAAACTGATAACAATGGAAATTTTATAGAAAAATTTAGAACAAATGCGGTCGGAACTAACATTGTAACAATAAGTTACTCAGGAAATACAAAATTTTCAGGAACAACTACTACAGAAACATTTTTAGTAACTAAACAAAAAACAAATATAACTATTAATCCAATAGAAACTACACAATACACAGATTATGTAGTAATTTCTGGTAAGTATACTGATAAAAATGGAGTCAACTTAAGATACACACCGATTACACTTAACATAAATGGAATCAAATATACTACAACAACAAATAATTATGGAGATTATACATTTAATTATAAAACAAACAATGTAGGATCCAATGTTGTAACCTCATCTTATCCTGGAAATACTCGATATAGTGGTACAACTTTTACAACAACTTTTTATGTAACAAATAAAGATACAAAAATAACAATAAATCCAATAGAAACAAAGAGCATTGTAAGTATTCTCAGAATAACTGGAAAATATGAAGATAATAGTGGAAATAAATTACGATACACAACATTAACTCTAAATATAAATGGAATCAAATACACAACTAAAACAGATGCTAATGGAGAATTTACATTAAATTACCAAACAAGAACTGTTGGTGAAAATAAAATAATTGTAAGTTATCCAGGTAATATTAGATATAAAGCAGCTACTACAGAATCTACATTTAACGTAATAAGTAAAGCAACATTGTTAAAGTTGAATGTATATAATGATTTTGTTCAATACACAGATTACAATGAAATATGGGGAATTTTCACGGATAATGACGGAAATCCACTTAGATATACTACATTAAATCTCAATATTAATGGAAAAAAATATTATATAAAAACAGATAATGATGGCTAATATTCTTATAATTACAGAACAAATACAATTGGTGTAAATAATATTACAGTATCTTATTCAGGAAACAATAGATATAATGCCCAAAATATCTCATCTACTTTTACAGTAATACCTAAAGATACAATTTTAAAATTTAATCCAGGTTACGAATCATACTCTTCTGATAGAGATTCTTATATTATTAAACTAGATGGAAATTTTACAGATTATAATGGAAATCCTCTTAGGTATACAACATTAGAAATTGATGTTGATGGAAATAAATATAAAACACAAACAGATTTCTATGGAAAATTTAATCATTCATTTATATCAAATTTAAAAAATGAAAATGTAATAACAGTTTCTTATTCTGGAAATGCCAGATATATTGGGACATCAGTTAAAAAATCTTACAGTAAAATTAATACTGAAATATTTGTTGATGATAATATTTTTGCAAGAGTAGGGGATAATGTTTCCATTACTGGAAGAGTTAACGATGAGTTTGAAAATAGATTAACTAACATACCTATTACCATTATAGTTAATGGAGAAAATTATAATACAAATATTGATGATAAAGGATATTTTAAGTTAGATTATCTAATAAATAAAATGGGAGTAAATAATGTAACACTAAAATATAATGGAAACTATATATATGCACCATCAACTAAATCAATTAGAATTATAGCAGATAGAATAGAAACACATATTACAATTTCAAATACTGTTAAAGAAGTAAATACTCCTTTTATTACAATTAAAGGACAATTTTATGATTATAAGGGAAATATGCTAAGATACACTCCATTAACATTAATGATTGATGGAAAAAAATATACTACAAAAACAGACAAAAATGGATTATTCACATGTTATTATGATGGAAATCCTAATATCACACACACTTTAACAGCAATTTATGCTGGTAATACTAAATATGATAAAACACAAACACAAATATGTTTCATAGCAAAAACTAAAGAAAATATTGTGGAGATACTTACACCACATTTTAAAGAGCATTATGAAGATGACGAGTTCACATTATATAAAGAACATTATGAGGATCTTGATATTTCAGATACGGTTAATTTAGGTTCGGATAATATATATGGTTTTTCTAAATATTTAGAAGGATTAAGATTGACTCCGGGAGTATACATAGTTCAAAATAGGATATTGCTAAGAGATACTCCTGCAAATACTATAACAGAAGTAATATTTTATTTTAAAAATGATAAGGGTGATATAATTAAAAGGATGGGTTATCAATATCTGTATATGGAAAATATATTTAAAAGTGATTTTATAGATGGATACATACCTTTTAAAGCAATAATATCATTCCAACAAAAAACACCAACAGAAATATATGAATTCAATAATTAATATTGTATTATCTAGAAGAAAATATTTTTGTTCATATGAAATAATATTGAAAACAAAATTAATATGAGAATAGTTGGATTAATATTTAAAAGATATAATTAACTCAAATTTTTTCACTAGTTTTGAATATAAATTATATCCTCTTTCCGACTATTCTTAATAATCCTTTTTAAATAACAGTTAGTCAATTTTTTTAAGACTTTATTTACATATATAGTTTAATAATTTGTTAGTTTAATTATTTTTAATATCATTAGTTTCAAATTTTCAATTACCAAATAGCAAATTCCCATGATACTTCACCTGCAGGCCATTGCTTTTCATAAGATTCTTTAATAAAGTCTTCTGATTTTTTCACGATTGTTCTTGCTTTTTTTTTCATCATAATATGGAAAGCTTGCTACAATGCAGACTATAACATCTTCAATGTATTCCTCAATACTATTGTAATCCTTGAATTCATCACAGCCTTCCGTAATATTATACACGTTATTGATATAAAGTATCCTGTCATGGAATTCTTTAACATCAGGGTTGGAAGGACAAATTTTAACAAGTTTTTCAACGTATTTTTCTGCCATATCCTTACCATAAACTTTTGAGTAAAGTTTTGCTTTGTCCAGACACGCATCAATTGTATCTTCAGATATTTCATAAATCTTCTCAAAGAATTCGTCATAGTTACCATTAAATTCTTCAAAACATTTTGACAATACTTCATCATACCATTTGAAGTTTTCTAATTCATGGATGTTAGTTCTGTTAACAAAATCATATCCCAAATACTCTATATCAAATGATAATTCGGAGATATTTTTTAAACTATTCTATGATCCTGACAGGAAACAGACAGAATCTTGGATAAGAAAAATAAATTCTATGGGATATAAAGATACTCCATTAAAAAGTATGGGATATAAGACATATCTTAATATATTATTTGGTGAAAATCCTACAAATTATTTGCTCTTATTGGATAAGGCACGCAAATACTATACTGGAGTTATGAAGCCTTATGAGGCTCTACCAATATTTAATCAGATATTGGAAATAAACCCATACAATCAGGAAATATTAAATCAGAAATTCAAAATGTTAATAATTTCAAAACAATATGATGAAGCATATGAATTATTAAAAGATATTGAAATAGACTATCCTGTTATCTATTATAACTTAGATAAATTTGTTGACCATTTAATAAACAATGGAGAATATAACAAAGCAAAATACTGTTTAAACAGGCTGTTGATTGAAAGATGGACAAGAAAAGAATTAAAAAAACTTAAAATGCTATGGGATAAATCTGATGATATTGAAACTCAAAACGATAGTTCATATTATATGGACTGGATTAGTCTCATAAATTTCAAGCATGAAAAATGTATCTGTCCTGAATGTCATGGAAAATTAATGCCTATTAAATATGGGTTAATTATAGCGACAAAAGATTCGGATTTCAGTAGTAATCAATGTTATGCATCTGAAAAGATTAATATTTTAAAATATAGGCCTACAGATTACTGTCCTGAATGTAAAAAGGAAATATATATGGGTTTATGTGGCATAGATCTTAAAGAGGATAATTTCAAACTTGCCGATTACACTAAAGATATCATAGTATGGACTGTAGAGTATCTTGAAGAAAATCATGTAAGTTCTATAGACAGTATGCAGAAATGTGCTTATAAAGAATTTGCATTAAATAATATAGAATTTCAGGCATACATAGACAAAATGGTTGAAATCAAATTTTTGGTTAAAGAAAAAAATCAACTAATGTTATGTGATGATTACTCTAATTTCAAAAATACTATTAAACAAAAATACAATGGAAAATCCCATATCTTCAGGAATAAGAATGAATTCAAGAATTATATTGAAACATGTAAAGAATTCAAGAATTATGATAATTTTGAAGAATATATTGAAGATATAAAGTTATGTTTAACAACATTTGAAAGATATAGTTATGAAAAGGCAACTGATTTATTAAAAGGAGAAAGGGATGATTTACAGGGAGGTTTCATAGGTAAATCCAATGCTTATGATGTAGCTAATGAAATATATTGGGATTATAATTTTGTAGGATTTTAATAAAGCTGAAATATAATTTAATATTTTAAAATAACATAAACAAACATTTGAATGAATCTTTGTAAATAAGGAACTTGCAAGAATGTATCCTTATCTTGAAGAAGAAATTCTAAGAATCAATGACAATATGTTGATTTCATGGTACCTTTTAGAAGTAAACAGTATTACACAAAAGAGATGCAGGGCTCCTATTCATTAAAAGCTGTATTATCTCATTATATCCTGATATCCTTAATTAAATTATAATAACTTATCATCCGTACATGATGGTTGATAAACATCCGAAGCATTCCTTAGTCTGAAAGATAAATCACCCGAAAAAGGAAGAAATCAGACAGGGATTATTTGAATACTGCAAACTGGACACATATGCATTGGTAAAAATATATGAAAAATTCAAAGAAGTAATAAAAAATAGTATTTTTATATTTATTTCATAAAAAAAATAAACAGGATTATCTTAATATATGGAGGAATGATGATATATGACTACATTAAAAGAAATATCCGAGAACTTAAAAATAGACCAGGAATATGATTTTCCTAGAAACATGATGGACATAGATATTGGTGATTACACATTTACTGATGTAAAACAACATGATTCTGAAGGATTTTTATACTTATATACAAATAAAGACAATCCAAGAGTAAAATTATTATTCAATGAGGATAGGATGGCAGTAGTATTATATGAATTAGAGGATGATGATATAACTGTTAAAGCAACCAGTTGGAGACTTGGCAAGATATTTACTAGAACATTTAAAAAAGATGAATTGTAAAATATTTTTAACTAGTTATGAATATCTTATATTAAATGTTTAAATAAAAAATCATATGATATATTAAATATATTAATTCATTCAGTTAGACTTAGAGAATTATAAAGATAATTATATAAAAACTAGGGGAGACTATTATTAAAATAGCAACATGGAATGTAGAACGTTTAAAACATCGAAAATCTCTTGATGAAATAATTAAAAAGTGTAAGATATTAATGCAGATATTCTTATATTGACTGAGAATGATGAAGCTATCAATCTGGGGTATAAGCATCGGTGTCATACACCTACACCAGAACCATTGAAGGTAGAAGGTTATTATACCCCAATTACTTATAAATCATCAGAACACAGAGTATCAATATATACAAATTATAAAATTGTTCAACAACACGATACTTTTTACAAGTTCACATCACTCTGCCTAGAATTGGAGACAGAAAAAGGTAATCTTCTTGTATATGGTACGATAATGGGAATTCTTGGAAACCGTGACCCTTCTTATGAAAAAGATTTAATCAAACAGATAGAGGACTTCCGTAGGTTCACTGATGAAGGATATAACTTATGTATATGTGGTGATTATAATTGTAGTTTTTTCAGTAATTACTACTTCACAAATAAAGGTCGAGAAAATATTTGTGAAACATTTTCTGATTGTGATATTGAGTTATTAACATATGACTGTTCATCCTGTATAGATCATATAGCTATATCAAAGAAATTTATAGCTGATAGTACTCCTCATATTAGTGAATGGAATGAAGATAAACATTTATCTGATCATAAGGGCGTATCTATACGATTTGATTAAACTAACATATGTATTTAATCAGAGATTAGACATAATTCTATTATTAATGAATATAGTTAAATATTATTAAAAAATAAATTATATAATCTTGAAATTAAAAATATCATAAGAATAAGAAAAAACATTAAAATATTATTTTGTGGGGAATGTTTATGAAAACAAATAATATTATTCTATTGGGAATAATTGCTGTAATATTGTGTGGGCTACTGATAATTGGAGCTACTACATTAACAGATAATAAAACAAATAACACAACTAATGATAGTATAAATATTACTTTAAATGATACGAATAATACAACAGATAATCAAACAACACAGACTCAGACACAAACTAAAAAGAAAAGTAAATCAAGCAGTTCCAAGAAATCTGATGAGCCTAGTGTAGTCAGTGATTCTGTAGACTATAATTATCAGGTTGATGATGGTAGTTATGTTAGAACTGTTGAATATTCTAATGGTAAAATCAAACAATATGATATGGAAGGAAATGCTATTAGTCCCGGAGACATGTCATAACTTTAATAAAAAGTGGATATTTAATATCTATCTTCTTTTTTTAATTTTGATTTTTTTAATAATGTTTTCCTATTTTTAAAAGTTTAGGTTTATAATATGAGAACATAATGTAAAAATTACTTCGATTTTTTGTTTGGAAAAAATAGTCTAATTAAAATTCGAAATATTTATTTTATATTTTTATCTTATATTTTTTTTCTTCTATTATACCAAATATACAATCTTACATGTATATGTCATACTTAATTTTCATACTTTTATAATGATTTTGTTCGTAAAGATGAAATTTTTTTCTAAAAATAGTTTTTTGATAAAAATTTTTATTCAGATACAAAATTATGAAAATTTACTTCGTTATATCAGGCTATAACGAACTACTAAAAAAGATGGAAAAAAAGTATTATAATACATTTAAGGGTCTAGATTATTTGTCCTTCAGAAAGCATTTGTAAGTCTGTTCTTCTAGTGTATCCTTGATTAATGATTAAAGATGCTAATAATACAGTAAATATGTTGTTTTTCTCGTCGATTCTGTTGTATATTTATGAAAATGTTTAAAATTCAGTCATTCTTTTAGGAATTTGAAAAAATCTTCGATATGGCTTTGTATATGTGTTATTTGTTTTCTTTTTTTATATTTTTACAAAATGAGTTTGTTAATTTTATGATTTTACTTTTATTTTCTTTATCTTTTTTTGTCTGAAATATTCTAGTGGCAAGTTAATGAGTTGTTTAGTCTTTTTATGTTGAAATTAGTTTTGTGATGATTAATGGTTATAATATCACTAAAATATGTTTATTAAAGTTTTTTTTTTAATATTTCGATAATAAAAATCTTTAATCAAAATCCAAGTAAAAATCAAATTATTATTTTTAACAAGTTAATTTAATGTATAGTAATAAAAAAAAGCATTTATATAGTAAAAATATACTATTTTTCTGACCCTAAAACACCTTTTTAATAAATATTATCTGCTTATGAGATGATATGAAGGAATATGAAAGAAAATTAATATTGGAATATATTGAATCTTGAACATTATATTAATTCATCATTAGTTTTGTAGAAATTTCAATTACAAAAGAAAATTTAGTATGAATATAAAAAAAATGAAAAAAAGAAGTTAATATTCAAATTGTCCATACCATTCAGCAGTATCCTGTTCTGTCATATCACGATAAGTTACATCAACTTTAAATGGTGTATAACCACTAATTAAAGATGTTTTAACAAAATCTATATATTGAGCATTAACTGTTTTTGTTTTTATTTGGTTATTGCTATTACGGAAATAGAATTTAGCACTTAAAATTCTCTTGGTTGGTGCGAGATCATCAAGTACTTGAGCATCCACATTTCTGTTTTCTACCCATACTCCTTGAGAACTTTGAGCATTTGTTTTAGTTTCATAATAACTATAAAAGTTATCTGAACCTACAATAGTACTATCAGCTATATAATTGGTAGAATAACTTTTTAATGTAACTACTTTTGGAGTAAGATCCAATACTATGATAGTATTTACACAGGAGGCTCTTCTGAAATTTTTGTTTCCATCAAATGTTACTGTAACTATATTAGGACCTGATTTGGTTGGTTTATATTTGTAGCTGAAATATCCATTGTTATCTGTTTTAGCATGATATATTTGACCTTCAACATCTATAGTCATAGTAGTTTGTGTTAAAGGTATGCCATCACCATAATAATAATATCCATGAATATCCATATATTTTCCAAGTTCATATTCACCCATTATAAACATATCTATCGTTGTTTCTATAGGACTTGTAATTATTACGTTGAATGTTTTTGTTGCTGATGCACCCTTAAAGTTATTGTTTCCAGGATATGATACATTCACAGTATTCTTTCCAACTTTTTCAGGTGAATAATATAAACTGAAAAATCCATCACTATCTGTTTTTGTAGTGTATTTTTTATCATTTATATTGATTGTCATTGGTGTATAAATTAAGGGTATGTCGTTTCCATAGTAATAATATCCCGTGATGTAGGTGTAATCATCATAAGAGAAGTCATATATATTATTTAATTTTATATATGTTGTTTTAGGACCAATACTTTTGACGTTAAATGTTTTTGTGGAATTTGTTGCTTTGAAGTTGTTGTTTCCAGGATATGATACTGTAACAGAATTTGAACCATCTTTGGTAGTTTTGTAGC
Organism: Methanosphaera stadtmanae; assembly: GCA_015062805.1. Lineage (GTDB taxonomy): Archaea > Methanobacteriota > Methanobacteria > Methanobacteriales > Methanobacteriaceae > Methanosphaera > Methanosphaera stadtmanae_C. Next base: position 13,068 of record SUTQ01000021.1, on the reverse strand, counting down.
TATAAGTGAAGTATCCGTTGTCGTTTGTTCTTGCGTAGTATTTTGCTCCGTTTATGTTTATTGTCATTGCTGTTTGTCTTAATGGTTTTGAATCCCCATAATAGTAATATCCACTAATTGTAACATATTGTCCATTATTAACATCATTTATATTGTTTAAAAGGATGTATGTATCCTGTGGTCCTGTAGATTTTACATTGAATGTTTTAGTAACGGATGCTGATTTGAATCTTGTGTTTCCTGAGTATGATACTGTTACTGTGTTGGTTCCGGCTTTGGTAGCTTTGTAGCTATAAGTGAAGTATCCGTTGTCGTTTGTTCTTGCGTAGTATTTTGCTCCGTTTATGTTTATTGTCATTGCTGTTTGTCTTAGTGGTTTTGCCTGATCATAACGGTAGTATCCACTAATTGTTACGTATTCTCCATTTTTTACATCGTTAATATTGTTTAATGTAATATATGTATCCATTGGTCCTGCTGATTTAACGTTGAATGTTTGTGTTTCTGTTGCTGATTTGAATCTTGTGTTTCCCGGGTATGATACTGTTACTGTGTTGGTTCCAGTTTTGGTCGTTTTATAATTATAATTAAAGTATCCGTTGTCGTTTGTTCTTGCGTAGTATTTTGCTCCGTTTATGTTTATTGTCATTGCTGTTTGTCTTAGTGGTTTTGCCTGATCATAACGGTAGTATCCACTGATACTTACTGAATCTCCAAGGTTTACATCTTTTATATTGTTTAGGTTTATGTATGTTGGATATTGTCCATCTACAGTGAATGTTGTTTTTGCTGTGGTTGGTGCATATCCTGTATTTCCTGCCCATGAAACAGTAACTGTTTTAGTACCTGGTGTTTCGGCATAGTATTCTCCAAAGTAGTCTCCATAGTCATTGGTTTGACTGTAGTAAGCTTCACCATTTACAACTACTTTTAAGTGTGTGTATCTTAAAGGATTATTATTTATATCAGTAAAAGTTCCACTAATGAATACGCTATCATCTACAGATACCTTTGGTATAGGATCTATTGTTATTTTTGTCTGTTTAGCACTTGTCGCAGTTTTAATCTGATCTGTTTTACTGTCTTTCTTAAAATCTTCTTTATTATCATCAATTACATTATCTTCTACTTCGGCTACAGTTTCTACTTCTGCTGCTGATTTTTCAGTAATTGTTTGTGTTGAGCCAGATGTATCGTCAGATACATTATCTGTTGCACTTACAATTCCTATAAGTAAAAAGCATAATGTAATAAATAATAACATTCTTTTGATGTTCTTATTTATCATAGACAATTCCTACCTTTATTTTTATTTGAACAATAATAATTAATTCATAATTAATCTATTACACTGTATAATATATTTGTATAATTATAAATAATTTTAAGAAAAAATTAATGTTTAGGGAGTATTAATATTATAATTTGATAAAAAGAATATAGTAACAATATCATTATTGTTTTACTAATTATATGAATATAATTAACTAAAATAAAAAAAGTAGTAATGAGTTTTAATTACTAATAAAATATAATTAAAACCTGTCTTGTAAAAAAATATGTGTCAAATATTTTTTTAAACTATTCTTTCAGTTTTCACTTCTTCAATTTGATCGTAGAGGAAATCTTCATCAATACCTAATTCATTAAATTTATTTTTCATATCTGTATGAACACTTAAAAATGAATCAGCTTCTGCTTTATATTCACTGGTTTTATTTGAATAAGTACTAATTTCTTTATTATTATCATTAATTAAGGATAATGCTTTTGATGATCCTATTTGACCATTTTTAAATTGTTCATATATATTTGAATTATCTAACATTGCAGTATATGTTCTATTTTCACTATTTAAACGATTAATCTGAATATCAATAAATTCAGTATATTCATCATTGAGAACTTTAGATTTTAAATCCTGTAACATTAAAATTTCGGTTGAAGTAGTATTGATTGATTTGATATGATATTCTATAATATCATTATTGGAAGGTGTAGTTTGATTTCTTAACTTATCACCATCAGCATCGGTTATATTTTCAATATCACTAATTTCCTTAATTCCATTATAGAAAGTTTGTTCCTGTAAAAATGAAATTCCAAAATATGTCAGAGGAATTATAATAATAATTAATAAAATTATCAATAACCATTTTTTATTCTTTTCCATATGTATCACTAGAAATATTTTTGTATTTAATAATATATGTCAGTTTATAAATCAACGGTTTTTAGATCAAATTACTAAATAATTCATTAATGAATGGTATTGAATAAATTTAAATTAGTTAAATATAAAATAAGTTTTAAGAATTTTTTAAAAAAAATAAGAGAAATAGTAAAATTGAAAAATAGGTGTCTCTTTCAATCTATTTCTCTTTCCCTTATATAGATTAGATCTATATTATCAATAAAAAAATAATGATAAAAATGATTTTTTACTTTACAAATGAAATACAAATATTTCTACACAATATTTTAAATGCGCATAATAATAATAAAATTATAACACACATGATATTACATATCTTTTACTATTTATAGTTTACATAAAATATCCTAATATTAACATGTTATCTTTAATAAATTTTAACTTTATATAGAGTTAACAATTATTATCGTGCAATAAAAAATATAATTTTATCTAATTTTTTATATAATATTTAAATATATTATGATGGTAATAGATTTTAGCATTAAATTTTTTACTGATATCTAAAAATTTTTCTATTTTTTCCAAAAGTTTTATGTATAGACAAAACTTTACTAATTATAATTCGGAAAAAGGTATTAAACACATGAATATACTTAATTTTTTATGTCAGATGAAATATAAATTAATCTTAATTCCTTAATGCATATAAACAAACTGGCAAGGCCAATAATGTAATCACTGATGATATGTAATACAGGGGTGCATAACCTGAACCTGCATTTACAAAACTACCAAGCAGAGCAGGTCCAAAACCCATTGTTGCATCACAGAAAATAAAGAATGTTGACAAAGCATAAGATCTTCGATTTATAGATGCTTTTCTTGTAATGATTGTTGTACAAGCAGAACTTAAAGTTCCAAAACCCAGTGCAGCACATATTGCACAAATAACAACGGTCACATTTGAAGGAATCCATGCAATTAAAAACAGTCCAAGAGTCTGGGCTAATATACCAGTAATGCACACAATTTTATCACCATTATTATCCTGAATTTTACCTGCTATAGGTCGACTTAATACAAGACTAAGGGAATATATGATAAAAAACCATGAGAAAATACTTGTTAAATTTACTTCAACAGCATATAATCTATAAAATGATAAAATCGAAACATAACCAAGACTGGTTAGTGCCGTAAAAAGTGATACAGGCATTGCACTATATTCAAATATTTTTTCAAGACCATTAACTGAAACACTTTCAATATCAGTATATTTCTTTTTAGGTTCAAATCTATCAACATTCAATATGATAATACATAATAGTGCTATTAGAGCAAAAAGGCTTGCTGCAAAAAAACATCCGTTTGAACCAACATAATCATAGAGAAATCCTCCAATATATGGTCCCAGTCCTACTGCAATTGTAGTTCCAATCATGAAATAACCAAATGCTTCACCGAAACGTTTTTTGGGAAGAATTTCAGTTGCTATTGTCACAATTGCATTGGCTGATGCACCGAAACCTATACCATGTATAAAGCGTACAATTAAAAGTAAGTTAATGTCATTTACCATAAAATAGAATAAACAAGCTAAAAAATGTATCGACATGAATATTAAAGCAATTTTCTTCCATCCTTTCTTCTCCAGGGCATTTCCCGAGTATACTCTGGAACATAAACCTCCAAAAACATAAATACCTGACACTAAACCTGCAATACTTGCTGATGAACCAAGGGCTGTAGCATACTCAGTTACAGTTGACATCAATGCATACATTACAAGTGATGTAAACAGTAATGCTCCAAAAATCAGAAAAAAAGATTTAGTAAAGATTCTCTCACTTTCATGTTTATTATTCATAAACATAGTATATATTTAAGAATTAATTAATATTTGGACAAAAAAAGAATAAAAAAATTTTAAATAAATTCATCATTAAAACGTTTGAGTACCACCGATAGGATTCATATTAACTTCCTGTGTATCAACAATATTTCCATTACCGTCATATAGTGTTATTGAAGCATGATCCGGATAAACATTAAGTTCATTTGCTGTTCTCATAGTAAAATAACCTGAACTGTCAACGGTTTTTGGCACTATATTTCCAGCGTTTAATCTGGTACCTCCATTACTATAAAATACTCTGATTTTAACATTTTCACCGGCATGTTCTGCACCTACATATACAGTAATGTACGTTTTTGAAGGTAGGGGACTATCCGTTCTAAAACTTCCACTGACAATTTTCAAAGGATATTGTGCTGAAGTAACTTCCGTATTCTTGGCTTCATTATTATCTGTATTTTCTGGAGCAGGTGAACTTTTAACATCATTTGATGAAGGAACATTATTTTGATCAGCATTATTGTTTGAAGTATAAAATACTGCTCCTGCAATCAGAAGGAAGATAATAATTAGAGTTAAACAGATTATAAGTATATTTTTTGAAGAATCATTACTATTATCTTTTTGTGTTGCTGAGTTATACTTTTTAAAGCTGGAATGAATATTTAAAGCTTCACCACAGTTTTTACAAAACTTCGATGAATCATCATTTTCAAAACCACATTTTTTACAATACATTTTATCACCTAAAAAATTCTATTATAAGAAGTTAATACAGAAAATCATAGAGGTGTAGGAACACTTGTTTGTGAACCTTTACGTTTTTCCATGTTACATCCAAATTTATATGTCTGATTATTATATCTGATTTCTATAAGACAGTAATTAGGATATCTTGGTATCGGTGCAAACTCTGTTATTTGAATATTCCCCTCATCATCAACTATATGATTTTCATAAGATGAAGGATTATTAAGATTAGAACCTCACGGGAATATGTTGTCATTATTTCCATACTTTGTCCAGAATACTCTTTTCCAACATTAACCGTTGCAGGAATACCTGAATTAGGATTTCCATCCAAATAAAACGATGCAGTGTTTACCTTCAATAAAGCGCTGTTCGTAATTTGATTCTCATTAGTTAAATCTGCATTTCCATTATTATTTAAAAATAAAAATGTTCCAGCAATTATAGCTACAATGATAATTAACGTTGCACAAATGATTAGTACAGTATTGTTGGATGAATGATTATCCTTGCCAGGTGAGTACATAGAATTCTTATTTATATTTTGATAATTTAAAGGATTTCCACATTTTTGACAAAATTTAGAATTTTCCATATTATCAAAACCACAATTATTACAAATCATTTAAACACCTTGTCATTAAAAAAGAGTATATTAATTTCTTTATTTATATCTTTGGATAATAAGAATTAAATTGTCAATGTTTTATAGATATTTATAATAAAATTTTTAACATTTTGACTATAAAATTGATATATGCTATTGAATGGTTTATATAAACATTTTTTTTAAAAAGGAAAAAAAATTAAAATGATTTTTTAATAAATGGGAGATTAATTGATTAAAACTATTCTTCTATAACTTGACTTAATGTATCTTCATCTGGTGCTGAAATATAAACACTTTTACCTCTTAATGGATGTAAGAAAGCAACTTCGTTATTTTCGATTTTTGTATTGTCTGTTAGTAGAGAGCCATTAACTCCTGATATGGTTTTGTTTGTTCCATATATGTTATCGTATCCAGTAATTTGAGCACCGTTTGTTATGTAACCAACGGTAATGTTTATCATTTTGTCACCATTTTTAAGAATACATGTTGAAGCCTTATTGTATTTATCAACAGTATAATCCAATTTTGTTTGTGCTTTATCCACGGTATATCCATCAGGAATGTTGAAATTTATACCGTTTAGAGTTAAAGTACTATCTGTTTCTATTAAACTATCACTAGCAGCTATTGCTGTTAAAGAAAGACTGGTCATTGTCAAGATTAAGCAAATAGCTATTATTTTATTATTCATTTTCCTTCACCTACCTTGCATAGGTAATATTATATTTATTTGTATTATATTAAATACTTTTATTAACAGTATTCAAAAAATATTTGATATTATTAAAAGAAACTTTTTTAAATAATGCTTTTTATGAAAAATGATTATCGTTAATTAAATAAAATGTAAAAAGAAATGAGAATAAAAAATTAAATAATACTTAAAAAATAAAAAGGAGATGATAGTTTTTTCATTTATATCTTTCATAATACTTTAAAATATAAATGTTTGGAATTAATCAATAATCATAGATTATTCCAGAAAGTCTCTTTGTGTTTTGATATTATATCCCAAATAACTTTAAATTCTTTAATGTCCAATGCAGTATCCGGAAGGTTTCCCATGTAAGATGATATGATATTAGGACGAGTTGTAAAAAGCATACTGTCTACATTGACTAAGATATAACCCCAATAATTAGGGGATTTATCGATTGGTTCAAACTTGTTTATTCTTAAGTAATTCCAGAAATCCTTTTCATTATCCTTAAGATCATCTGCATAGATTAAAAAAGAAGAATTACCACAACTAACCATTGAAACATCTATTTTTTGAACTTTATCATAATCCTGATATTTTTTTAATATGCTCCAGATATGTTTAAATTCTTCAATTGTAAAAGCATTATCCGGATTTTCACCAATAATTGTTCTAGTAAGTTTGACAGGTTTCCAGTATCCACCACCAAAAACCATACTGTTAACGTTTATAAATAGCCAATGGGAATGGCCTGTATTATATGTGCTAATGGTTTTTCTAAATCCTTCATCTTCTAGGTAACTGATAAAATTATTCTTAATTTCTTTATCATCTTCAAAATTAACCAGAAAACATGCATTTCCACTATAAATATCACCTTTCATATTTTCACATCCAGCTATTATTTTTTTTATAATTCACCAAATGAAGATGATTTTCATCTTGTTTAATATGATTTATATCTACAAGTTTTTCAATAAACTTAACTATTTCCTGATGATCAATTCCCCTTTTTAATCCTGCTTTTTCAATTTGTTTAATATTATTTTTAGGATTATTCATTATCATTCGTGTAATCCAATGTATATTTCTTCTTGTATAATATGATAGTTCTTTATCGTTTTTGCTAATGTCAATGTTGTATGTACCCATATGAACATAACTATTGCATTTTTTACAGTAATGTGTAGGACTATCATCACTTACACAGCATCCACCCAACATTATTTCACCTTTATCGGCGCTTTTCATTGTTTCTGGAGTAGGGTATCCATATATGATTTTTGTTAATTTATTTCCACACTTCGGACAAGTGTTATCAGATTCATATTTATAATTGATCAATTCTATCCAATTCATATAATATGGGGAATTATGAAGTTTTTCAGTCTGTCCGGTTTTATTTTGAAGGAACTTGATTTTATCAATAGTATCTATACGTCCGATTAATGAAAATATACATTCATAAACATATAATGCTTCCTCATATTTTCTATATTTTAGTAGTGCATTTGCCAAAGTTAATAAGTTATGGTTAACTATGGAGTAATCTACATTCATGCTTTTTAATAATCTGTAGGATTTCATATACCTGTGTTTTTGTACCAATATGTTAAATTTATAGTTTTTAGCTTCATCATTTTCAACGTCCAACTTTAATACCTTATTGTATATATCCAATGCCTTGTTTAGCCTACCTGTTCTATAATAGACATACGCTTTTGTATCCAGCAATTGAACGTTGTTTTCATTTTTATTTAATAAGATATTACAGTAAGTAATAGGATTTCCGAAATGTTTCCAATGAATTAAAAACTTTATTTTTTCTATCCATAATTCAAGTGTTTTATTGTTGACTTCGTAAAATTCTTTAAAGAAAATATATTGATCATCATTTGATTTATCTATTGATTTCTTTAGAATGATATTATACCAGTCATCCATATATGAATTCATGTTACTATGATTATCAGAATCTCTTGTCTTTTCATATATGTTATAAACTTCCTTTAAAACATTGTATGATACTACAAGATTATTATCCAGGTATAATTCCAAAGATTTTTGTTCCATACACCTCATTTTATCATATATGCTTAATTGATTAACATAACCGTCATCTTCATTTTCAATTGATAAATATTCATCATAAACAGTTATTGCTTCGTCAAACAAAGTCATACTTTCCAATAGTCTTATTTTACGTTCTAACAATTCCATTTTAATTTCATCAATGTATAACTTTTGATTAATCAGATTTAATGACTTGTCCTTACTGAACTGATATGAATATATGTCCAGAATTTCTCTAATGGCTTCAACATTTTCAGGGTCAATTTCTAAAATCATATTCCAGCAATTTAAGGAATAATCATCATCAATTTGTTTTGATTTAAGAGCACATACACGAAGCAAATCAATATTATCTGAATATAATTCTAATAACAGGTCACAAAATACTAATGAATCTTCATACTGTGAAAACCTATAATTTATCTTAGCATACCATAGTTCACTATTTGCTTCTAAATTAAAAAGTTCATTGAAAAAATCCTCAGGATTCTGATATTTTTCTAAGTATTCACTTACCATATCATACCATTCGATAAGTTTTTCATGATGATAACTATTTTTATAATCAATAGCATTGTATAAAACTGATGCTTCTTTAATACTTTCATATGCGGAATTATATTCTCCATTTCTGTACTGGAATACTCCTTTTTCTTCAAGTAAAACAATTTTTCGTTTGGTATTTCCAGGAGTCTTTTCCAAGACATTTAATTCATTTATTTTATTGTTATATTCATCAATAATTAATTGGAAATTTTTCATTTTTGTTAATAAGCGTTTGATTTTATTGAATGTATAATCTATTTTAGGAAATTTTTCATACAATTTCAAAGCTTCATCATAGTTTCCTATTTTTTCATTTAGAAAGACCATTGAATTTATCAGATCATTATCATGAGATAATTCATATAATTTTTCATAGTATTCCAGTGCAACCTTGTATTTACCTGTTTGATAATAGGATATACCTTTAAATCGCAGCCCAAAATAGGATGTATTATCAATTGCCAATATTTTATCACATAATTCTATAACTTTATCATAATCGTATTTTGTTAAATATTTTTTTGTTTCTTTAATTAATTGATTAATCTGTTTCATAAAAATCACTTTTTTTGTTTTATTAGTCTACATATAAATTTTTGGATTTTATTATATTTAAATATATTTAAAAATATTCCAGTTTATATATTTTTATCAATAAATTTATCCATTTATAGTAAAAATTAGTAATATTAATAAAAAAAATATTCCAAAAAAAAATAAGATTGTTGATTTAAATGTTAAAGTTAATTTATAAACTTCTGGTATATCAGTTTCAGTAAGATAATAAAAAAGTGCAGTTGAAATAAAATGTCAAAAAGTTTATCATCTGAAAATATTCAAATTCTAATAATTGGTACAAAATTTTTCAACATCATTAATTAAAACAATATTTTTTATAATATAAATAAGAAAAATATAATTATTAGTATAAATTTAATAGTTCTAGTTAATATTACTTGAAAATATTAAATTGCTGTTAATTTTATGTTTAATAAACAATTAATCGATTAAATTAAATTATCATATTAATATGAGGATTTGGTGAAAATATGATTCAATGTCCAAACTGTGGATGCATGAATGATGATAAGAGCAAATTTTGTTCAGATTGTGGAAAGTCATTAAGTGGTTCCATTTATGATTTTCAACTAGGCAAAAGCCAGCAACAAAATAATGATTCTCGAGTTAATAACGACCCTCGTCGTATTGATGAAACTCAACATGTCAGCAATCAGCCACAAGTAAATAATCAAAGACCAACTAATCAATCAAGAGGAAGTAATGATCCTCGCCGTATTGATGAACGGGAACATGTTTATAAAAATCCACGTGTGAATAACCAGCCACAAGTTAATAATCAACAACGTGTAAATAACATACCTCAAACTAATAATCAACAGCAAAATACCAATTACAATAACAATAACTCAAACGGATCAATTTTTGATAAGATATCCGGTTTATCATTACCAATAAAAATTATCGGTTTTATTGTCATATGTTGTATTGGTATATTGGTAATAAGTTCCCTTATGGGTGGTATTGGAGATAAAGGTTCATTACCTTCAGATAACAGTTATAATACTAATTCATATGGAAATGTATTCGATTCATTCAGTAAATCGGATTGTAAGGAAATCAGTTATAAGGAATTAAATAAGAATCCTGACAGGTATTATGGGGATAATATAAAACTTCAGGGTAGAATTATGCAAATTTCTGAAGGAAATCCTAATGGAAATTATATGTTAATGTATGTAAATGACGATTATAATCAACTTGCATATGTAGAATATTATAATAATACAAAATTCGTTGAAGATGATTGGGTAACCGTATATGGTGTTTGTGCTGGTAGTTACACATATAAAACTACAAGCGGCGGTACTTATACAGTTCCTTCAATGTATGGGGCTATTTTACAATAGCTCTTAACAATTATTTTTTTCTTATTTTTTTTACATTTCTAGAAAATTTGAGTAAAATGAGTTATTTTTAAGATTAATATTAAAAGGGATTATGATGAATCTTTTAAATCTGTTATGCCATAGAAAACCGGAACGTTCATTTTTCATTAAGGGACATCAATTTCCAGTTTGTGCAAGATGTACAGGTTTTTATACAACAATAATCTTATATACAGTTTATGCTTATTTTGTTCCAATAGTTTATACTCCAGAATATGTATTATTTGGTGTATTGTTATGTGTTCCTGCTTTTCTGGATGGATTGACCCAATTTTTTGAACTTAGAGAAAGCAATAATATTCTAAGATTCATCACAGGTATATTAGGTGGTATTGGATTAATGATAATTGTCAAATTTTTGAAGTTGATTATTATATATTATATCCTTTAAAATTCGAGATTAAATATTCTTCAAAAAATTATAAAAAAAGAAAAAGAATGTTTGTAGTTAAACCATGATTGAAAAACTATTGAATTTCCAGATATCATAACCTAAGACTAAAATCATTATACTCAATATATCCAATTCATATTAAACTTACTAGTTTTTTCTGATTTACATCAGCATATGTGTCTTTGTTACTTGTATCAATGCCCTTTTTATAAGGAATCTAATGATAGTTAATTAATTTTTCTGTTTCATTAGTTGTTAGTGTTCAAATTTATAAATCAAAACAATATGGTAGTTATTAATAAATAACGTTAGATTAATTGTAAATACTCTGTTATTTTTTTATTAAAGAGATTATTTGCTTATTTTTATTAAAAATATAAATATTTTTACTTTAAACTAAGAATATATTGATAATAAAATATTACTATTATTAGGTTAAGCTTTGAAACAGAATAGTATTAAATCAGCAAATACAAATTTAAAAAAAATTAAAAAGTTAAATAGAGTATATTTTATTCAAATTGAATATACATGAAAAATTTAAATAATAAAAAAGGTGTGTTATAATTGAATAATTTAATTTATCTTTTATTGGCAATTATATTTGAAACTTTAGCAACCTCCTTATTAAATCTTTCTGATGGTTTTAATAAGATTTTACCAGCTATAGGATCGCTTGTATTATACTTGGCATCAATTTATTGTTTGAGTGTCTGTCTTAAAACAGTACCTGTTGGTATTGCATATGCTATATGGTCCGCATTAGGTATAGTGCTTGTAACATTAATTGGTATTTTTGCATTTAAACAAACACCGGATTGGGCAGCAATAATAGGATTTTTACTTATAATTAGTGGTGTAGTAGTACTAAATGTATTTTCAAAAATGGGAGTTCAGTAATTTTATAAACAGTAGAATAAATTAAAAATAAAAATAATTATAAAAAAAAGAGTGGTTATGCATCTTCCACTACTAATATTTGATTAATTAAATCTTCATTTGGGGCTCTGATAGAAACTGCCTTATTGTTAAATGCATAAGTAAACTGGGAGTAACTGTCTTTATTGCTTATGTAACCAGGATATCCCATTAACGTTTTATTATCAGCATCCTCACATATTTTTTTAAGAGATTCTGCATCTACATCAAAATCATTATAATCAACTATTGATATTGTTATTTCACTATTATCAGGGTTGGTAAATGTTTCCTGATTTAATACAAAACTCATATTACCAGTAGTGTTTGTTTGATTTACAATGCTTTTTGAATTATTTTTTTCATATCCATCAGGAATATTAAATTCTATATCTTCAATTACAATTCCCCTTTCTAAATCTGCACCACAACTCTGATTAATATTAAGTGCACTTACAAATCCAGTTAAAATAATTGTAGATAAGGCAAATACTATAAGAATATTCATTCTTTTAACATACATTTTATCTCATCATATTATGTTAATCTTATATAAATGAAATTATTTTTGAATTTATTTTTTTAATCAATTTAAATTTCTTACCGGAATTCCATGATCCGATATGTCCTTTTTCTTCCAAATCATCTAAATGTCTAGTTAATTTGTCAAACATTACCATTGCCAATTTTATGTTCTGGATTGTTAATAAAAATCCAAATTTTTTTCCTAAACCTAATGAAAGAATTTTTTTTGCATTGATTACCATCATAATCACTCCTATGATTGAATTTTTATTTATTTATCTTTGCCAAATTTAATATAAATCTTTTAATATATAAAGGTTACTTTAAAATAATTAATACAAAAAGCGTTGTGATGGATTAAAAATTCGAAATGGATTTAATAATTTGATTAAATAATTTTTTGAAAATAATTATATTTTTAAACAAGAAAAATAATATTTACACGATTTTATAGTTATATCTGGATTAAAATTTAAGGTAAATAATTAAATAAAATTATAATTATCATAAATAGTTATTTAATAACATATTTTTACATTTTAAAAAAAGAAAAAAAATGGATTAATAAT
>SUTQ01000020.1 GCA_015062805.1 Methanosphaera stadtmanae | reverse complement strand
ACGAAAAACAGTCAAACAAAATTATAGATAAATTAATCAAAGAAAAAAGAAAAAGCAATACTGATGAAAATATACCTAACCATCCTTTTTAGCAATTATAACTGGTGATAAATTTGTTTATACAAGAGAGGATGGCATAAAAATAAGTCCAATAGATGTTTAAGAAATTAAAAGAAGAGAAAAAATAGTTTATTCTTCCTCTTCTTCTTCACCGGTAAATTCACCATATTCTTTATCAAGTAAGAATAAAAGTTCTGGTGAATTTACAGACATTTTAACTTTTCTTAAGTCTTCAGCAGCCAATTCTTCTTCTTCAACTTGTTCTTCTACAAACCAGAGTAAGAATTGGTTGGTTGCGTGGTCTTTAAGTTCTATGCTTAAATCTACAAGATTATGGATTAATGATGTTACTAATTCTTCGTGTTCCTGAATTTCTTCATATACTTCTACAACATCTTTCCAGTCTCTTTTTGGTTCATCGATTGCTTGTAATACTACACTTCCACCTTTTCTTAAGATGTAGTCATAGAATTTCATTGCGTGTTCTAATTCTTCTTCTGCATGTACTCTGAGAGAATTACCAAAACCTGGTAAATCATTATCTTCAAAATAAGTTGCCATTGATAAATATAAATATCCTGACTGCATTTCTGCGTTTAATTGATCATTTAATGCTTGTTCCATTTTTTTATCTAACATTATACCTTCTCCTATTTTATAATATTATTATGATAAATTAAAATTTATATACTTTTCAAATTATTGTTTTTTATAATGATAAGTTATTGTTTTTTAAAATGATAATTCATAAAATTCAAAATTTAAATAATTTTAAACAAAGAATGTTAAAATCTAATGTAAAAAAAGTATTGTTGGGAGGTTAAGTTAAAAAGTATCTATGCTTTTCTTGTAAATACAAAGTCTGCAAGTTTCATTAATGCATCTTTTGCTTCTGATTCAGGCAAGAATCCTAATGATTCTTTTGCCTTAATTACACAATCATATGCTACTGCTCTAGCATATTGTATTGCACCATATTTTTCGAGTAATGCCATTGCTTCAGGAATGATATTTTCATCATTTGCTTCTAACAATTCTATTAACCTATCATGATCTTCCTGATTAGCTTTTTCAAGTGCGTATAATACCATGATTGTTTTTTTACCTTCGACAAGGTCACTGCCAACAGGTTTTCCTATTGATTCGTCACCTGTTAAATCAATGTAATCATCCTGTATCTGGAAAGCCAATCCTACATTACGGCCGTATTCCTGTAATGCTTTGATTTGCATTGATGAAGCTCCACCAATAATTGCTCCTGCTGCTGTTGCTCCGGTAATAAGTGCTCCTGTTTTTTTGTAGATCATGTTCATGTATTCATCTTGTGTTACTTCAAATGTGTCTTCGAATGACATGTCTAATGCCTGACCTTCACAGATTTTAATACATGAATCAACGAGTACACGTAATGCATCTATTGCTCTTTCATATGCAATGTTGTCATCTGCAGTTTTGATGATTGTTTCATATGCTTTAGCAAATAATGTGTCACCTGCGAGTATTGCTAACGGTTCTCCCCAGATTTTGTGTACTGCTTTCATTCCACGTCTTGTATCGTCATTATCCATTATATCATCATGTATGAGACTGAAGGTGTGAATCAGTTCGAGTGAAGCTGCAGCTTTTAATGCTTTTTCTGTTTCTCCACCTACTGCCTGACAGCTTAGTACTGTTAATGCTGGTCTGAATTTTTTTCCGCCTGCTTTAATTAAATGTGCTGAAGCATCTTTTAATTCATCTGGTTCAAGTGTGCTTAAAGCTTCTTCAATTTCTAAATCAACATCTGCTGAGTATGCTTTTAATATTTCCAATACATCCATTATAATCACCTATTAAATACTTGGGCTTGTCCATTTCTTAGTATGTGAACATCATTTCCTAATTTATATCCTTCTTCTTCTGCTAGTTCTACAAATGCTGCTAAATGACTTAAATCACCGTGTGATGGGATTAAGTGTTGCGGATTTAACATTCTTATAAAGTCTCTTAAGTCTTCCGGACCTGCGTGACCAGAAACGTGAACATTATTGTATATTCTTGCACCTCTTTCTTTGAGTCTTCTGTTTAATAAATCCCTATTAGCAAGGTTTATTGGGTTTGGAATTGTAGTAGCTGAAAAGACTATGTTGTCTCCAGGTTTGATTTCGAAGTTAGTTTTATTGTTTGCAATTCTTGGAAGTAATGCATCAGGTTCTCCCTGGTGACCTGTTACAATTAGCATGTATTTTGTTCTGTTATCATTTGCTCTGGCCAATGCCTTGTTGATTGACTTTGAATTTCCATATATGCTTACGTTTCGTGGTAAGTTTAGAATTCCTAATGATTCTGCTATTGAACAGTATCTTTCCATACTACGTCCAAGGATTAATACTTTTCTTCGGCTTCTTTCAGCAATTTTTGTTATTGCTTGAATTCTTTCTATGTGACTTGAGAATGTTGTAACGATTAATCCTTTTCTTTCTTCCAAAGGTCCTTTTAGAACATCTTTAAGTAAATCTCTTGCAATCTTTTCGGAATGTGTTTTACTTTCTTTAACCTCTTTGATGTTTGTAGTATCCATTATTGCTACTTTAACACCTTTTTTACCTATTTCACGGAATCTTCTGTAGTCAGGTGGTGGTGAAACCATCTGATGGTTGTCAAATTTAAAGTCGTTTGCGTAAATCACAACTCCTTCTGGTGTGTGAAGAGCTGCCGTAATTGTTTGAGGTATACTATGTGTTGTTCTAACAAATTCAAGAGTTAAATTAGGTGATATCTGTAATTTTTCTCCAGGATTTAATATTTTTAAAGGATTGTTTACTTTAAATTTACGTTCACCTTTAATGGTTTTTTCTATTAATGCAATAGTATATGGTGTAGCGATAATTGGAGCTTCATATCTGTGTGCAAGTTTTGCTATTGCTCCTATGTGATCCAAGTGACCGTGTGTACATACTATTGCTCTAACTTTACCATCAACTTCCCTCATTAACGTATCATCAGGGATTACTCCACGTTCTATCAAATCTAAACTATGCATCCTTGATATGTCTGTATCTTCATGAATATGAAGTCTGTCAAGGTGTATACCCATATCAAATATTACTACATCATCATTTACTTTTACAGCAGTCATGTTTTTTCCAATTTGTTCGTATCCTCCGACTGCTATTACTTCTATTGTCAAATTATATCCTCCTCGCGTATTTTTTTGTATCGATATTCATTTCTGTTAATATTTCCCTAGTTTTTCCAGTGATAATCAATCTTTTTTGTTTTAATTCTTCTATATTTGATGCTCCAACAAGGAACATTGCTGTTTTTAATTCTCTGGTGAATTGGTTAATTTTTTCTTCAATTAATTCAGGGCTTTCATAAGCATATTTTAAAAATGGTAATGCCATTCCCACACAATCTGCTCCCAAACTAATAGCTTTTGCTGCCTCTAATCCATTTCTGATACCACCAGATGATACAACAGGTAATGAAGTATTTTCCAATACGTCTATTGTACTTACAGCTGTAGGGATACCCCAATCCCAGAATAGATTTCCAAGATTTGGATCTTCTGCCCTATATGTTTCAACTGCTGCCCAACTTGTTCCACCTACTCCTTGAATGTCTATTGCATCTACACCGATATCTTCAAGTATTTTTGCGTCTCTTCCGTCTATACCTGCACCGGTTTCTTTTGCTATTATTGGAATATTGGTTCCAGAACATATTTCTTTTATAGATTCAACATAGCCTTTAGCATTTATATCTCCTTCAGGTTGAATGATTTCCTGTAATGGATTTAAATGAATAGCTAATGCATCACAATCTAACATTTCTATTGCTTTTGGAGCATATTCTACTTGTGGTGCTCCAATGTTACCTATTATCATTGATTTTCTTACATAATCCCTGACAACTGTGAATGTATCTTCCAATTTTTCATGAGTTATTCCTGCTCTTTGACTACCCACACCCATTGCAATACTGGTATTTTCAGTAGCTATTGCAAGATTTTTATTGATTTCTTTACTTGCTTCATGTCCACCAGTTATTGCTGAGATAATTAAAGGTGAATCAAGAGTGTTTCCAAGAAACTCTATTGATGTATCAATATCGTCAAAATTAACTTCCGGTAATGTCCTATGAACTAATTCAATATCTTCAAAACCTGTAGTTTTATTATGTTCTACATTGTTGTTTTTACATATCTCTAGATGAGCTAATTTTCTGTCTGATATCACAACATTTTACCTCCTTAATGTTTTATTGATTAAAGATTAAAATTATCTAATTATAGTACCCTTAACATCCTTTCCTGAAACTGCTAGTTTTAGGTTTCCTTCTTTTTCTGCATTAATAATTATGGATTCAATTCCATCTTCGGCAAGTTCCAATAATTCCCTTATTTTTCCTGCCATACCACCTGTTACATCTGCTTGATTTTCATTTTCAGTCAATGTTAATTGAGTATCCTTAGTAACAACTTCTATTAACTTTGCATCAGGATTTGTCTTTGGATTATCAGTAAATATTCCGTCAACATCAGAAGACAATATTACCTTATCTGCCTTCAGGGCTTTAGCGAAGTATGTAATTATTTGATCTCCGGAGATTATTGCAAATTTTATGTCTTCATTCATATCTAAAACTGCATCACCATATAATACTGGTACAAATCCTTCATCTACATATCGTTTAACTATACTTGTATCACAAATCGATATTCTTTGATTTTCTGTGATTATAAATGTTGATGGTTTTATACCTATCGCAGGTATACCTTTTTCCTGTAATTTACTTACTACACGATAGTTAAGTAATTGCATTGAGGATTGTGTTAAACTTAAACCTTCAATTTTAAAAAGATTTTCTTGAGCGTTTGTTATTTTATCCCCTATTGCATATTTTTTTGCAAGTATATGACCAAATGAACCTGCCCCATGCACAATTACCATATCATCATTGTAATTTGATACTTCTTCTGCAATTCTATCCAAATTTACTTCATCAACCGTTGCTTCTTTTGCATCTTTAATGGTTAATGCACTACCACCTAGTTTTACTATCATCATAATAATTTCATCCTTGAATTATTTTTGAATGATTCTACCGTAAACTCCATCATCTGATTGTTCACATTTAAATGTAGGATATTTCTTACTTAATTGCTTATAGACCTGATCTATGTTTTCTGGACAGTAAGCTATTATACAGCCACCACCACCACTACCAGTTAATTTTGAACCTTTTGCTCCAAATTTTCTGGATAAATAAACCATATCCGATAGTTCAATCGTGTTAACTCCAATTGAATCCAATAA
Source organism: Methanosphaera stadtmanae (assembly GCA_015062805.1). GTDB lineage: Archaea > Methanobacteriota > Methanobacteria > Methanobacteriales > Methanobacteriaceae > Methanosphaera > Methanosphaera stadtmanae_C. The sequence goes on along the minus strand of SUTQ01000020.1, from coordinate 39,452 downwards.
TCCTTGATTTAAATTCATTAGATCCCCTAATTTTTCGGAATTACTATCTTCTAGGGCAATTCTTGCATTTTTAGCAATTTCCTGCATCGCATTGAAAATGTTTCCAACTATTTCAGGATATTTTACATATTTTTGTCTAACTGATTCCACTAATTGTCCCGTGTTTCCACTTAATTCACAGTTTGAAACTATTAACGGCAAGTCCATATCAAATTTAATTCTTTCTAACTCGAATTCTTCATTGATGTAGATTATTCCACCATATGTACTCATTGATGTATCTATAGGGCTAGCGGCACCCTGTATTTTTATTTCTATATTACGTGCCTTTGTTGCAATCTCTTTTTTATCCATTTCAATACCATTGAATAATGATAATGCTTTTATACAACTAACAGTTACTGCCGCTGAAGAACCCAGTCCAGCTCCCAAGTACATTTTGATATCGACTGTTAAATCAAAACCAGTTTCAAATTCAAATAAGTCTATAACTTCATAAACATAATCAGTAATCATTTTATTTTGACTATCCAATTCAAAAATTAGCTTTTTATCCACCAATTCATGTTCTTTTGAATAATTTATGGAAGGCACTTCTACTGTAACAATACCGTCATTTCTAGAGTTTAGTTCTACATCTACTCCCTTATTGATTGCTACTGCAATTGCCGGTTTATTATGTACAACAGAATGTTCACCAAACAATATTAGTTTTCCTGGTGCAAAAGCTTTAATTTTCATAATTTTTCTCCTATTAGCCAAGGATTCATGTAAAAAAATTAGTAAAAATAGAAAGTATATTAATTTCGATAGTTATCAGTATTACATATAATCTACTTTTAGTACTGAAGGTAAGATGAGTGTAATATTATCCATAGATATACTACCTTGAGTTTTACCTACCTAATTCCAATACATTTGTCTTAAAAAGACAATTCCCTTAAAATGATTCTCAAGCATAAAAAAAATCCTTTCTTATACCGTTACTATGTAACAATCACTGATTATTTAATCAATTATTATTAGAGAATCTGTTAATAATATATATTTGTATTATATATTATAAATGTTACTAAAAAGATTTTTGAGAAAATGTAATAACTGTTAATTCAATCATCATATTATTAACCTTAAAAAACATATTTATATTTAAGAAGTGATTTGAATGATACGATTGCCATGTGTTAGTGGAATGTTTTATGAAAATAATCCTGATTATTTAATGGAAGATATTGAAAAGTTATTTAGTAAAGTTAAAAAAGACAACAAGATTCATAGTAAACTTGTTGCAGGAATAGTTCCACATGCTGGTTACATTTATTCCGGTAAAACAGCATGCTATACTTTCAATGAAGTAAGAAAAAATGAATTACCGGATACCTTTATTATATTAGGACCAAATCATACAGGCTACGGTACAAAGATTGATGTTTGTGATTATGAAAAATGGGAAACCCCCTTAGGATTGGTTGATGTTGACACTGAATTCATACAAGAATTATTGAATGTTGATTCAAACGTTTACATTGACAATAATGCACACGTCAGAGAACACAGCATAGAAGTAGAACTACCTTTTTTACAGTATATCTGTGAAGATCATGATTTCAAGATTGTGCCCATCGTTATCTCCCAACAAATTCCACAGTTATGTGAAAAACTTGCTGAAAGTTTAGACACTGTAATAAATAAGTTAAATAGAAACTGTGTAATTATTGCAAGTACCGATTTAAATCATTATGATGACCAAGAAACTACAACCTTTTTAGACAACAAAATAATAAAATCTGTTGAATCAATGGACATGAATCAAATGATAAAAGATATAATAGATTATGATATTACAATGTGTGGATATGGACCCGTTATAACAGCAATATGTTATTCAAAACTACAAAATGCTAATAGTTCTATTGTATTAAATCATACAACTAGTGGTGATACATCCGGAGATTATGATAATGTGGTTGGTTATATGTCAAGTATAATCACAGAATAATTTTTTAGAATTTTTTCAAAACCTAAAAACCAATAAAGAATAGATACTATTCTACCTTCTTTTTTTAAAAAATTATAATTTAATGAAAATAAAAGAAATAATATTTTTCATTTGTATTCAATTTTACCAACTTACCAGTAGGTAGAAAAATACTTAATCATAATACATTAGGTAAAACAAGAAACAATATTAACACAAAATAAATAACTTAGAAAAAAAGAAGCTATAAAATTTAGCCAAAAAAAATAGTAAAATATAGAAGATAAATCTCTTCTATCAATTCCCTACAAAATTATATTTTTAATTCGAAATCAGTAGGATCTAAATCAAATTCTTCATCACTGGATAAGACTCCTCTGTTTCTTAATACTTGTCTAGCAAGTAACCAGTATACTAAAGCAATAGCTTTTCTACCTTTGTTGTTTACAGGAATTGCAACATCAACATTGGATAAAAGGTTTTCTGTATCACATAAAGCTACTACAGGAATACCGTTTTGTCTTGCTTCAATAACTGCTTGTGAGTCACTTCTAGGGTCAGTTACAACTAATAATTTTGGTTCTATAAATTTGGAATATCTAGGGTTTGTAAGAGTACCAGGGATGAATCTTCCAGGAATGGTTTTACATCCAGTTACTTCACCGAATTTTTTAACTGGTGCTTGACCATATTGTCTTGTACTTACTACAAGAACATCATCAGGGTCATATTTTGATAATAATTTTGCAGCGATGATAATTTTATCGTTACTGCTTTTTACATCTAATACGTGAAGACCATCTGCTCTTACTCTGTAGATGTATTTTTCCATATCTTTGGTTTTTTGTTGAGTACCTATGTGTAAACCTGCTGCTAGGTACTTATCTAATGGTATTAATAATTCAGACATTTTATTTCCTCTTTATAATAATTTTTTTTAAAATATTTTCCTTGTTTTAATATGAAAGACTAATTGCATCATAACTACATACTTCCTGACATGCCAAACAGCCACAGCAAGCATCAATATTTTCAATAACCAAATGATTATTTTTAATTTCAAAAACTTGCATTGGACATAAATCTAAGCATTCCAAACAGTTTAATGAGTTACATTTTTCATAGTCTATGTTAATATACATATTAAACCCGTCTATAAATCAGCCATTTTTGGATTTGGTAATTCTTCTTCAATTCTGACTAATTCATTAAGTTTTGCTATTCTTTCTCCACCAGCTGCTCCAGTTTTAATGATTGGTGCATTGAATGCTACTGCAATATGTGCAATTGTTTCATCTGTAGTTTCACCGGATCTGTGAGATACTACTGGAACATATTTGTTAGCTTTTGCTAATTGGATAGAATTGTAAGTATCAGTTAATGTACCTATTTGGTTTGGTTTAATGATTAATGAATTTGCTGCTTTTGCTTCAATTCCTTTTGCCAATATTTCAGGATTGGTTACAAATAGGTCGTCTCCACAAATTAAACAATCTTTACCTGATTTAGCTGTTAATTCAGCAAATGCTTCGAAGTCATTTTCTTGAATTGGGTCTTCTACATAGAAGAATTTGTAGGTATCTACTAAATCTGCGATATAATCAATTTGTTCTTCAACTGTTCTGGATGTTCCTTCACGTTCATAAATGTATTTTTGTTCTTTTTCATTCCAGAATTCACTTGATGCTACATCTAAACCTGGTCTTACTTCTACTCCAGTTTCATCTGTAATCTCTTCACATGAAGATGTTTGAATTTCTAAAGCTTGTTCGTTTGTAAGGTTAGGAGCCCATCCACCTTCGTCACCTTTACCTCCAGTAAATGTACTGTCAGTTGCTTGAATTTTTTCTTTTATTCTTCTGTGAACGTTGATGTTTGTTTCCATTGCTTCCATTATGTTAGATGCACCTACAGGAATTACTAAAAATTCTTGAATATCTGGTGCATTTGTACCAGCATGTGCTCCACCGTTAATCATATTTCCTAATGGGAAAGGAATTGATACAGGCATGATTCCGCCTAAAAATTTGTATAATGGTAAGTTGTAACTTGAAGCTGCTGCTTTTGCTGTTGCCATGGATACTGCTACTGCTGTATTTCCACCTATTGTAGAGAAGTTATCAGTACCGTCAATTTCTTTAAGCACTGTGTCAATTTCTCTTAAATCTTCTGCTTCCATTCCAATAATTTCAGATGAAATTAAATCTTCAACTTCAGCTATTACTTGATCTACTCCACCTTCTGGGAATGATGCAACTTCATTTATTCCCGTACTTGCTCCACTAGGTGCTGCAGCTCTACCGAATCCATTCCAAGTTAAAATATCTGCTTCAACAGTTGGATTTCCTCTACTATCTATTATTTTTCTTAATCGTACGTCTTCAATTACACTATCCATAAAAAACACCTCTTTTTAAATGTAGAAATAGTTGTTCAATTAAAGGGCTTTTTTTTATTTCTTTCTAAGTGTATAAATAAGAAATTTAAATTTCATACTCAGGTATTAAAAATAAATAATTTACTTATATTCATCTTTAACTACTGCATCTAATGGAAGTACTCCTTCCTCATATTCACGTATTGCTATTTTAATTGTATCTTCATCAGGTTCAAATTCTACTAATGGTTTTGCTCCCATTGAAATTTGTAATGCTCGTGAACCAATTAATCTAGCTTTTTCAAATCTTGTATCTTTTCTAGATTGCATATTACTTAAATGCTCCTTTCTGGTATATATCCTATTCAACAACTTAACTAAAAATATCCCTAATACCATAAAGGTAAAAAGGAGAGGAGTCCTCATTTAATCGAGTAAATACTCTATAATTAGCTCCTTATTTAGTTTAATAATATTCATTACCATACATCAACGTGTGATATGAACATTCTTCTACAACAATATTTTTTGATTCCAAGATCATCTAGAACATCATTAGGATTTTCTCCATTCTGTGTTCTTTCCTTAAATTCATCAAAACTTGCTGAAATAACTTTTCCACACGAAAAACATCTTACGAGTAACATAAGAATTTACCTGTAACTTTTTTGTTTTCTAGCTCTTGCACCTGGTCCACCGAATTTTTTAGATTCTGAACGACGTGGATCTCCAACTAACATTGTTCTGTCGTATTGAACATATCTGTCTTTGAGGTTCATGTCCCCATAATATTCTACTAAACCTTTAGCTATAACCATTCTTGCAGCTTCTGCTTGACCCATTACTCCTCCACCAATTACACGTACATTGATATCTACGGAATCTGCTAAGTCTCCTGCTAATTCTAATGGTTCGAATATTTTTAATCTTGCTAATTCAGGACTGTATAATTCTACTGGTTTACGGTTAACTCTAACTTTCCCAGTTCCTTCTCTAACTGTACCTCTAGCAATAGCGGTTTTCCTTTTACCACTAGTGTGTACTACTTTACTCATATTTACACTACCTTTAATTTATTTAAAATTTAGCACCTAATAATTTAGAAATTGTACCTAATTCCATACTTTTTTGAATATTTCTAGGTTGTGCTTCTTTAACTTCCACTACTTCTTGTCCTTCTAACTCTTTAGGAATACCAACATTTACTTTTAAGTTTTTGTATGCTGCTCTTCCATGAGCTTTTCTGTAAGGAATCATTCCTCTAACGGTTCTTCTGAAAATATCATCTGGTCTTCTTGGATATTTAGGACCTAAGTCTCTAGGGTTAGAGATACTTGCTCTGTCTACTCTTTGTTTGTATCTAGCATATAGGAAATCTTTATTACCAGAGATGATTATTTTTTCAGCATTGATAATGGTGATTTCTTCACCGTTTAAAAGTCTTTTACTGACTGTACTTGCAAGTCTTCCAAGTACTAATCCTTCTCCATCTATAATAGTTACCATTCAATCCACCTACTTTATGATTTTAACATTGGATCCTTTTGGATTTTCAGCCATTAATTCATCAATTGCTAGGCATTTTCCTCCAGCAGCAGTGATTTTGTTTTCTGCTTCTTGTGAGAATTTAAATGCAGCTACAGTTACTTTTTTGGTTATGTTACCTTCACCTAAAACTTTTGTTGGTACTAGTACTGTATCATCGTCATCAGAATATTTGTCTATATGGTAAACATTTACTTCTTTGTTTTTTCTATTAGCCCTTGAAAGCTCTTTAGCAACAGCCTTCCATATAGGAGCATCTTCTGCAGATGATTGTTTGGTGAGGGATTTGATTAAATCAATTGTGTTTGGGTTAGTTTTTGATAATTTCATTTTAATTATTCCTCCTCATTAACAAAGTTTATAATATTATCTGCTTTTTCTGATAGTATATCACAAGCTATTGTAAGAACTTCTAATGGTTCTAGTGATCCATCTGTTTCGATTTTAAATATGTATTTCCCTTCTTCGAAATCAATGGTTATTGCATTGTCATCTTTTTCAGACAATCTTTGACAAGTTCTACATGTAGAACAATTTTCAATATTGTTGTATGTTAATGCATCATCTTCAATTTGCAATACATTTCTCGGACATTCTTCTACATATTCTTCTAAATCAGTGACTTTATCGTTGTCAATGATAATTTTTGGATAATATTTATATCCACAGGTTGTAGTTGCTTGCCATTTTGCATGTTCTGATCCTAGACCAAGTTCTGCTATAGCTTCTAATTCAACTTCTTCGCCTTCTCGAAGTTCTACTATTGGTATTGTATCATAAACTGGTTTTATAGCTGGGTCGTCAGATTTTAGATCTTTTGAATATACTACTTTAGGACCTTTTTCTTTTAAAAGGAATGAAACGCTACAATTTGAACAATGATCTTCGCAATCACATTCAGATTTAAATACATATGAACTTAAATCAGTTTTAATAGGAATTAAACCTAGACGGTGAGCTAAAACTTCATCAAACATTTTTGCATCGTTCTTGAAAATGTTTACATCTTCAATTGCTAGAGTAGGAATTTCTACAAGACATATTCTTCTTATTGTATTTATGAATGTATCATCTACACCTTCAACTACAAATACAGCTCTTTCTTCATCCTTTTCTCTAATTTCTATATTCATAATATGACCCTTTATAAAAATACTTATACTCTTCTACCTCTTTTACCACCAGGTCTACCGGTACCATCGTGAGGAATAGGAGTTACGTCTTCAATTTTACCAATTTTAATACCAGCTCTTGCTAATGCTCTGATTGTTGCTTGAGCACCAGGTCCAGGAGTTCTAGGACCGTTTCCTCCAGAAGCTCGTACTTTAATATGGAGTCCAGCAATTCCTTTTTCTTTAATATCATCAGCTACTCTGTTTGCTGCTTCCATAGCTGCAAATGGTGATGATTCTTGTCTGTCAGAACGTACAACTTTTCCACCAGACCATTGTGTAATAGTTTCAGCACCAGTTATATCAGTTACTGTTATAATAGTGTTGTTAAATGATGAGTAAACGTGAGCTACACCCCATTTATCATTTTCTGCCATTTTATCACCTATAAATTATTTGTTAAGTAATTTAAACATCTTGTGTCTATTCATCGTCTTCTGGTTCTTCTTCTGCTGCAACTACTTCTTCTTCAGTGTTTTCTGGAGCTTCTATTTTGTGTGCAACTGGTGAACCTGGATAGAAGTCAATATTATCTTCGTCAGCTACTTCAACTAAGTGTCCTGGTGCATTGATTTTTTTACCGTTTAAGGTTATGTGACCATGTACAACGAATAATCTTGCTTCTTTAGCTGTTTGACTTAAACCTTTTTTGTGAACTAAACTTTGTAATCTTCTTCTTAAAACGTCTTCAACATTTAAATCTAATACTTCTTCAAGTCTAGCATTAGGTGATATAAAACCTAATCTTACAAGATGGTTTAATAATTCAGTTTCTTCTTTTTGTCTTTCATCAACGTCCATACCTAAGATAATACGAGCATCTCTTCGGTATCTTTTAACTTTTGAATCTGCTTTCCAGATTTCTTTTTTATTTTTTAATCCGTATTTAGCAGCTAATCTGTTTTCTTCTTTAATACGTTCTGCATTCCATGGATGTGATGGAGTGTCATATTGTTTTCGTGGTTTTCTTGGATGTCCCATAATCAAATCTCCTTAATGTTTATTTAAAAAAGTTTTTTTCACATCTATCCTCTTGATCTGCTTACACCAACAGATGAACCATGTCTAAATGTTGATTTAGTTCTTTGACCACGTACAGGAAGTCCAACTTCGTGTCTTTTACCTTTGTAACTTCTGATCATTTTCATTCTGTTAAGATCGTCACGTAAAGTCATGTTTAAGTCAGATTCGATTAAGTGAGAAGTTTCACCAGTTTCGTAATCATTTCTTCTGTTTAAGAACCATTCAGGAATTCCGAATTCTTGAGGGTTTTCGAGTACTTCTTCGATTTTTTCTACAGATGCGTCATCAATGTAACCGATTTGTTGTTCTTGATCTAAATCTGCAACTTTACATATAGCTATAGCAAAAGCTTTACCTATACCTTTAATTTCAGTTAAAGCTGATGCAATTGTTTTGTTTCCGTCTACGTCTTTACGAGTAATACGGACCATATGTCTAAATTCTTCTTCAGCCATTTGAATTCTCCTTTTTATTAATATAATAAATGAAAAACTAGATTAATCTAATGTGTGTGAAAAGTAATTTCTTTATAAGAAAAAATAAGCTTTGAATTTTTATAATTATTGTAAATATATCAAGAAAACAGTTATTTATCTAAATTAATCAATTCGGAATTAATCTAGTCAAAACAGTGTACTGTTTTATTGTGATTAAAAATAATAAATAAATCGTTAAAAAAGTAGAAATTTTTTTTTAATGAAATTTTCAAGATATTATTTTAAAATAATTATAAACGCCGAGACTGGGATTTGAACCCAGGAGGGCATCTGCCCACAAGATTTCCAGTCTTGCGCCTTACCAAGCTAGACTATCTCGGCATATCTGTTTGTTTATAATTATTTCAGATATACAATTTAAACAATAATATCTATATTCTCGAATATAAATCTTCTCAAATAGTCTTTTTTTCATTATCTATAGAAAAGATTAATATCCATACAGAGAGTATACTCCCATGTAAATTCATTAAAATTACATAGCCAAAGCTAATCTATGTAAAACTTAATAATCATATTATTAAACAATTAATAATATTTTAAATATCGACCTCGCCCATAATACGCATATTATAGGTTCTACAGTTAATAAAAAAATGTTAAATGCTATTTGAAGAATAATCATACCGAAAAAATATTTTTTATTATTTTTTCCCTATGCTATTACTTCCACATTTTAGGATATGTATTTGGTAATATAAATACTTTTTGTATTTTCACTACTATTTTAGTATCCATATTTATTATGTCATCCACATTATATAAACTTTGACCTAATGCCAAAAGTTCATCTTTAAGTGTCATGATTGCAACAGTATTGTTCTCATGAATTTGATTATTTAATTTTACAATACCACTGCTGGCAAGACTAGCTCCATGACAAATTGCATCAACAGCAGAATCTTTAACATAGATCTTTTTTACATATTTTGTAGTATATTCCATAGGTTGAATCAGTTTTCTTAAATACTTTTCATCACCATCTTCTTTATAGAAATAATATGCATCGGTAACATCTTGTAAAGTAGTTAATGTATCATCTTCTTTAAAAGATCCTGCCATGGTACGCCTAAGTTCAGCCATATGTGCTCCACAACCCAGAACTTCACCAATGTCATGACAATATTTTCTAATATAAGTACCTGATTCACACTTTATCCTAAATAAAACATCTTGTTTATCCTGTATTTCAAGAAGTTTAATTTCATAAATATTTCGAACACGTAATTCACGTTTGACGGCTGATTTAACTGGTGGTATCTGATAAATCTTGCCCGTAAATTCATCAAGAACATCAATTATACGTTCTTCATCTACTGGTTTATGTAATCTCATTAAACATACATATTCTTTTGGTGATAAAAGTAAAAATTGTAAACTTTTAGTAGCAGTGTTCATTGCAACTGGCAGAACACCCGTTACTTTAGGATCGAGAGTACCTCCATGACCGGTTTTAGAAACATGCATAATGTTTTTAACCCAATTATCAATTTCATGACTAGTTGGACCGGAAGGTTTATCTATATTGAAAATACCCTTGTTAATATGCTCTTCAATACTTCTTTCAGAAGGTCTGCAACCATAGTTATAATCAGTATCAGCTTCTTGCTTAAAATCATAATCAGTCATTAAAAATCAAATTCCTATATTATTACATATATTTTTATTTAAAATTCTTAATATTTTTTTCTTTGATAAAAAATTAATTTAAAATCTGAACAAAAAATAGAGAATAAAATTATTAATTAAAACAATATAACGAAATTTAAAATAATTTTTAAAAAAAAAAGAAATTTAGTAATATGTTATAATAATAACATATCTATTCAATTTATCTATTGCATTGCTAAAATTACATCTTCAGCAGTAACAGTTTTTCTACCTGCGTGTTTTGCAAGTTTTACTGCTTGTACTGCTATAACTTCTCCGTAATCTTCTATTGCATTTGCTAATTCAATAGCTGCATCATCACTTACTCTAGCTGCACCACTTGCTTTGATGATTCTTTTTACAGGTGCAATTGGTAATTCTGCCATAAATATCACTTTCTCCTATATATCAATGTTAATATTTTGTAATTAACGTATATATAAAGTTTGTTAGAATTAATGTGTATTAAAAAGAAATTCATATCAAAATTTAAAGAAAATTTATCCACGTTTTATTTTTTGGTAACAAATTATTTGATAAATATGAAAATTAGATTATAATCTCTTAATAATCTGTTGACTTTTTAAAACATTATCAAAATTATTTAACTCTATAATACCACAATCAATTTTTTTAAGTAAATCTAAATTTAAGGTTCCATCCCCTAATGTAATATGTTGATCATGTAATCCATCATTATCATTTAAATGACAATAACTAATATTTTTTAGATTCAACATTTCGACAAGATTGTCACATGTATTGGCATGACCCGTGTCAATAGTTAAATAACAATCGGTAGAATTCTGAATCATTTCCATTTCTTCAACAGTATTTGCTAAAAAAGACTTTCTTACAGGCATATTTTCAATCGATACATCTACATTTGAGTTATCAATTATTTCACATATACTTTCGATAGCTATATTTAATGCATATTTTCTTAATCTTGGGTCGTTTCTACCAACTTTTCCAGGATGAACTGTGATAGTTTTAGCACCGATTTCCTCAGCAAAATTTGCACAATGAATCATCTGTTTAATGCTTTCAGACCGAATACCCTTATTAAGACTTGCAATATTAATATCCACTGTGGCCGCATGTATTCTAACATCCAATCCACAATCTCTAAATTCACAGTTATTTTTCTCATAGAATAAATCTTCAGCCAAAATCTCTATCATTTCAAATCCATGTTTTTTTGCTGTATTTATTATTTCTTGATTTGATTTCATGAATAGTGCTAAAGTTGAAAATCCAAGTTTCATATTATTATCCCTATGTTATTTTTAAACAATTAAATTACTTAGTTAACTAGTTATATGTGATTAATATCTATTAATTTATCCGCACAAAAAATTGTAAAAAGAAAAAACAAGTTTACTGTGAGAAGATAAAGATATTGTAGAAAATAATAATAAAAATAAAAAAAAAGTAATTAAAAGAGTTTATTCTTGCTTACGACCTCTTTTTGCCATATAATCTCTTCCCTTTTTAATACCGTAACCGGCCATTAACCCACCAAATATGAGGTTTGATCCTGAAATCATAGCTTTACCTTTCATAGCTCCAGAACCTGTTTTGAATAATTTGGAAACAATACCAACATTATCTTCCAAATCAGAAACTAAATCTACTGCATCAGATATGCTTTTCTTATTGCTTTTTTTCTTTTGTTTTTCATTTTTATTTTTAATTGCAGCAGATCTTAATTTATCATAATTGGTACGTTTTTTATCATCAATCAAGACTATATAAGCTTCTTTAACTAAATTAAATTTCTTTTTAGCATCTGGATTATTATTTTTATCCGGATGATATTTTAGCGCTACTTTTTTATAAGCTTTTTTTATTGTTTTTTTATCTGCGAATGGATTAATTCCCAATATTTTATAATAATCTCTTAAATATTTTACCATAAGAAACACTTATATGATTTTATTCAATTAAAACTATACCTTATTTTTATTCTTGATATATAGTAAAACTTTCTAAAAAATAATCATTATTTTTATAATTATTTTAAATTAATTTAGACTTTTTTCATGTTTAAAAAAAATATAAGATTTAATCAACAATGAGAAAATTACTAACTTTTTAGAAAATCCTCGACCAATAATGAATATATGCTTATATCATTATCAATTTCCACTATTTCCTCTTTAGTAAACCATTTTGCTTCAACAATCTCTTTATCATCAACTTCAATTTCACCAGAATCATATTCCGCTTTAAATGCAAACATTAATGAATTTGGAAATGGCCATGGCTGACTGCCCATATACTGAATATTCTTTATGTTAATACCAACTTCTTCTTGAACTTCTCTTCGAACAGTTTCTTCTATTGATTCACCCATTTCAGCAAAACCTGCTATTAATGCATAAGGGACACTTTTGTTATAAATATGTCTTGCCATCAATAACTTATCTTCATTATGAATGGCCACTATCACGGCAGGCTGAATTTTACCGTGAAAACTTGTTCCACATTTTGGACAGATTAAGGACATACTATTTTCCTTAATAATTGTTTTTGTACCACATTTTCCACAAAATTGATTCAATTGATACCAATCATTTACCAATATTCCCCTTGTAGCTATTTGATAAATATCTTTATCTATTTCATAAAGTTGATGTAAAGAGTAATAATTAATCCCCCCATCTACATTTACTACAAAACAATCATGACTTTTATATGTCCCTATGTATAAAATGAAATTAACATTAAAATTTGATAAGAAAGAATGATTAACTAATGGAATTTTTTTATCTTCCGTTAAGAATAATTCACGTTCTTCGTTGAAAATTAAATAGTAAGAATCTTCTTTACTTATAAAACCTTCTTTGAAATCAATACAATAATCAGAATATAGATATTTTTCTATCATAAAAATAATTATTTATTCTATAATTATTCAATTTTTCTCAGAAAATTTAAAAATGTTATTTAATTAAAAATAGTCTACTAAAAAAATATGATAATTACGAAATCAAAAAAAAAGAATATAAATAAATTGAGATTATTATAAATGATTAAATCTCAAATATGTAATCAGAATCTCCACCGGAACTGGATGAACCTCCTGAAGAACCTCCAGAAGAACCTCCTGAAGAACCACTAGAAGAGCTACTAGAAGAACTACTAGAAGAACTACTAGAAGATCTGCTAGAACCACTGGAAGATGATCTTCTGTTACTAGAAGAAGATCGGCCTGTTGCTGAATTACTTGACGCACTTTGTGAAGATGATGATACTTTTTGTCCACCGGATGAATCGGTAGCTGAAGAATCGTCATTTGATGTCGTTGAATCATCAGAAGTTGTATCCTCTGTAATGTTTTCTGTTGTATTGTTTACTTCTAGAATTACTTTTCCAGAATCTGTGTTATCACCAAACTTTATAAATGACGATGCAGCAACTACACAACCTATTAAAAGAAGTGCAAGAACTACACCCAATATCATTTTTTTAGCCTGTTCTCTCATTTTATTTATCACCCGTCATTTGTTTCAATAAAATTTTGTATTAACCATGAAGATATGCTAATATCAGATGAAGGTATTTCTATTTCTTCTGGTTTAAACCATTTTGCATTAATTATTTCTTCACCATCAACTTCAATTTCACCATTATCATAGTCCGCAGTAAACCCAAACATTAATGAATTTGGAAATGGCCAAGATTGACTTCTTTGATAATGTAGATTTTTAATTTTTATACCTACTTCTTCCGAAACCTCCCTATGAACAGCTTCTTCTATTGATTCACCCGGCTCAACAAATCCTGCTATCAAAGAATAGTTTGATGTTTTATGATAACTATGTTTTGCCATGAGCAAAGATCCATCATTACTGATAGCAACAATAATAGCTGGTGAAATGCGTGGATAGTGCATTTGACCACAATTAGGACATAATAACATCATATCCTTTTCATCTAAAATCGTCTTTGTTCCACAACTTCCACAAAACTTATGAGTTTTATACCAATCCCGAATCAATACGGCTTTCGAAGCTATCTGATAATCATCATGACTTATTTCATATAAATCGAATAATGTATGAAAATCTTTTCCATTATTAGTATTTGCTACAATTACTTCTTTATCGAATAATGTTCCAATAAATAAAATAAACTCTAAATCAAATTCATTTAATTTGTTTTGATTAAATAATGGAATTTTGTTATCATCAGTTAAAAACAACTCTCGATTGTTATTAAAGATAAAACAATATGCTTCTGTTTTGACCTTATAATCTTCGGCAAAACCAATAGAATAATTTTCATAAATATTCTTTTCTATCATACATTTAGTTATGTAATTAATTATTTATATGAATTTGTAATAAAAAAGTAAAAATTAAAAAGAAAAAAAAAGAAGAACTGAATTATCCTTCATTGTAAACTAATCCTATAGCACGTGAAATAACTATCATCATATAAGAGTCCACAACGACTGATGAAATAATTGCTCCAACATATGGAATAAGTGAGATTATACCCGAGATTAAACCTAAGACAAATATTGTAATTAACAATAAAATTATAAATAAGATATAATTAGCCCATCCAATACTTGATATTTTTTGAATCACATACCTAATATCAATTGCTTCAAAAATGTTACCTGTTTGTGCTAAACGTGCTTCAGCCATGATATTTAATAATGCAAAGAAAACAAATAAGACAAATGCAATTATTGAAACAATAGCAACACTAACAAATAAGGCATTAGTTACATCCGCAGGTACGTTACTTAACATACTAGCGGCAGTAGCATTTGCAACATTAGATGAATTTAAAGCTAATATAAATTTTTCTGTGTTTGTGTATACTCCTGCAATAATTGAGATAATAAATACCAATATTGCAGGGATAATATAATATACTGCATTTACAATTAAATTTTTCAATCCATCAATAAAGTTTTTTACTGGTTCGATTATAGGAATTTGATTTTCATTATTGATAGTAACTCGAAGTATTGATAAATTTACTCCCATTAATAAGATAGCTACTAAGAACGTTAATATACCCAATATTGTTGAATAATCAGGATATAATATGGATAATTGTTGGAAAATACCTATTATTAATGTAATTACTGCAACCATTCCCCATCCTTTATAATCAGTAAGAGGGAAATTAATAGCTTCTTTAATTATATCTAGTACATCCATATTTTGACCCCCATTTTTTTTAATAATCCCTAATTACACATAATAATCTAGAGATTATATTTTATGATGTATTTATAATTCTATTTAACTTTTTTTTTAGTAGATTAACTATAATTAAATAATATTATTTACATAATAAGATTATTGAAAAAATGGAGAAGTATAAATGGAAATAAGTGACATTATTGGAGATTCGTTTAAATATCCCCTTTCAGACTTCAAAAAATTCTTAATCTTAGGAATTCCCTATCTTATAATTGGATTATTCACTTTGTTATTCGCTTTTGAAAGCATTAATATGGCTTCATTAGCTAATGCAACTGAAGAAATGATATTAGCTTCACCAATATTTTCAACATTCATGATAACGTTTTTACTATTTCTTATAGTATCATTTATTTGTTTAATTGTCATGAATGGTATTGGAATATCCGTTATTAAAGAAACTATAAAACCATCAAATTTGTTACCAAACATTGAACTTAAAACAAACATTTTAGATGGTATTAAAAGTATCATAATATCATTAATTTACATCGGTGTTCCTACAATAATATTTTTCATACTTTTTGGAATTGTTGGAGTCGCTTTAGGTGAAAATTCTGGAATTTTAATCCTATTGTTAATGTTGTTATATTTCATTGCAATAATTATAATTGGAATATTATTAACTATAGCAATTTGTAGATTGGCAGAAACTAATAGTATAAGTGAAGCACTTAACATAAGTAACATAATTGAAATAGGAAAAAAAATAGGTTTTATTAAAATATTTGCAACTTTACTTATTTGTAACGTTCTTTTGGGTATTCTTTCAGTGGTAGGAATATTCATTAGTATGATACCTCTTATTGGAACTATTATTGTTATGTATCTATTATACAGTTATACAATATTGGTTACATACAGAGCATATGGTTTATTATATCAGGAAAAGAATGGAGAAACATTTACGCAAAATACTTTCCAACAACCATATACACCAATAGAAAACAATCAAGATCAAAAAGTAAACAATACTGAAAATATTGATTTCCAAAATATTGATACTCAAAATAACAATCAAACAAATGAATCTTCTGAAACTCTTACGAAAAAATGTAGTAACTGCGGATACTCTAATCCATCTTATGCAAAAATATGTGTAAATTGTGGAAATGAATTATAATCATTTCCTTAAACTTTTTTTTAAAAAAAATAGCTTTTTTTCTTAATATATGTAAATAATTTTTTTCAATATGATATAATAATTAACTAAAAATAATCAAAAAAAATAATTAAATATGGTTTATTTTAAGATAAGATTAGGATTATCTTACTATTTTATTACCAATCATTACAGCTTTATTCATCTGATTTTCATTGGTTAAAATATTGCCTTCCTTTGCATTACCAATTAATAATTCCACATCCTCAACATCCAAGCCAATACCTCTAAAAATATCAACAGTAGTTTCAAGATTATGTTTTATGTATTCATACATTGGAGGATCGACTGCTGCTTGAGAAGCAATTACAGAAAATTTTTTTCCAGGAACATTATAAGTATCAATAGAATTCATTATAGCATACAACCTATCAATAAATATTTTAGCATTGCTGGAAACATTTCCCATATATATTGGTGTAGCTAATATTATTCCATAAGCATCACGAATATCCTCGTAAATTTGCTGCATATCATCGTCCAAAGAACATTGCCCATCATGGTTAACACAATAATCACAGGCTTGACAAGTTTGAATATTCATATTATTCAAATCAAAGATTTTTACGATTGCACCCTTAGATTCAACCGTTTCTAATGCTTTTTCTAATGCAATTTTAGAATTACTGTTTTTCCTGGGACTTGTATTTATTCCGATAATTTTCATATTAAATCACCATATAATATAATATTCAATATGGAAGTTATACTAAAAAAAATTTTTTAAAAAAAGATAATTAAGGGGGTTAAAAAATAAGTAAGTGATAAAAAAGCTTTAAACTTATAAGTTTGCTAAAGCTTCTTTAACTGCTTCAATATCATCTGATACTTCAACAGTTTCATCCACTGGTTCTAAGTGTTTAATGTTACATCTTTTGTTTTTAACTTCGTTTCCTACGATTTCTACAAAGTTTTCATCAATAACATCTACGATAACACATTTTTTCCCAGATTCTCTTCCTGCGATTTTAACACATACTCTTCCTTTTTCTATTGCTGGCATTTATTTCACCTATTTATTTTTGTTCAATACATTTAGTTATAATATCTAACGTAGCTTGTTCATCAAAAGTACCAGTATTGATAATTATATCATAAATTTCAAAATTATCAATATCAATATTGTGAATATCCTGATACCTTTTCTTTTCACTAGCGGTACGTTCTTTAATTTCTTGAATAACCGTATCAAGACTTTTATCTTCTCTGTAACTTATGCGTTCAGCTCTAATGTTATCTGGAGTCATTAGCCAGATACGATAATCAGCATCTACAAAAAATGCTGAAATACGACCTTCAACAATCAAATCATCTGCTTCATTTGCGATATCTGCTTGTCTTTTGTCTAAAGCTTTATCAATATCATCATTACCCTCAGCAAACTCGTTAAACTCTAGCACAGTCATATTATGCTCCTTAGCTAACTGTCTAAAAACATCACCCGCAGATATGTAGGGGATATTTAAATATTCCGATAACTTTTTGGCTGCAGTTGAAGTTCCAGTACCTGCGAGTCCACCGATTGTAATAATCATAATGATCTTGCCTCTTCTTTAAATAATTGTTTTGTACAGTTTGTACAGTACATTCCACCGTAAGGTCTATTTGGTCTTCTTTGATTTTTAGATAATTTTCTAATTTCATATGGTCTTCCACGTGGAACTGCATCTAAAACTTTTCCACATTTAGCACATACGTGTTTAGAAGGTTTTTTCTTACTGTAGTGTACAACTCTTCTTCCACCAGGAACTCTTTTTTCTCTTTTTTTGAAAGTTCCAGTTCTAAATCTAGGTGCAGACATTGTTTTCCTCCTATCAATTTATTAATTATTAAGTAAATGTATTTTTCCCTTATACTCTTAATAATTTTATTTAATATTACTTTTATTTTTGATAACATAAAATATTATCTTTTAGAATTACATTGTTTTTAATCCAAATATTCTTCTGAATACAAAACTCATCGCAAATGATGCGAGGATATACCATCCGAAGAAGTTTATTGTTAATGGATTTGATTGTGTCCAAAATATATTCCAAATTGGTATCAATAATAGATAATATTGACTGGAAGCAATGTTAATTATAACATGGCTTATTGCATGATTACCAATCATACCATAATAAATTATCATAATAGGGATAATTGTTATGAATGATGGTTTCATTTGCATCATCATCAATTCCTTATTTTTAGGCATTAATTCCATTTGTTTCTTTTGAACTTTTGCCAATGCTTTAGGATCACCTGACTTTTGTGCTTCCCTAGCTTCAGCTTGTAATTCTTTCATTTCAGCTTGAAGTTCCTCCATCCTATCATAATCTATTAACAGTTTTTGTAATAGTACAATAAAGAATGCAATTATTGTTGCAATAATGAATATTGTAAATATTGGATTGGATGGTGTTGGATCCAAACTAATTAATGGATTAAGTATGAAATCTAAATAACTCATTTTTCAATCCTCTAGGATAAAATATCAACTATTTCAGATACTGCTTTTTCTAATCCATCATCATTGTTTTGAACCATAGCTACTGTTGCACCAGTTTGAACGGCATAACTCATAGCTGTTGCTCTGGACATAGCTTGATGTAAATCTATTTCATCAGTATATTCCATATCACGTACACGAGTTGGATCGTTCATTCTTCTGTACATAATTTCACTAGGTTTTGCTTCGATTAAAATAAACTGTGTTGGTTTTAGTTCATCTAATACCCATATTGGTAAACCTGGTAAAAATCCTTTCGGAGTTTTAATAGTACAATGTGTATCAATGATAACATCATCATTTTCAGCCATTTCATGAATTTTTACAGCTGCTTGTTGTTGCACTTCTTTTTGGATTTCAGGATTTAATTTTCTCATATCATCACGAGATTCAACTAATCCTTTTTCCTGTGCAATATCAAACATAACATTTCCATAATTGATGTTGACATAGTCAATTTCTTCTAATACTTTGTTCAATACTGTTGTACTACCAGTACCAGGTATTCCTGCAAGTACTACTATGTTCATTATAATCACTTCAATATAATTTAAATAATTTTTTCATAAATTATTAAAAGTAAAAATATTATATTTTTACTATTTTTAATAATCTTATTCGTCACCTAAGAATCTTCTTAACATTGGGTTTACATCCATAAGTTGTTCTTTTGCGATTTCTTCGTATAATCTGTAAACAACACCTACAGTAAGTAATACCCCAGTACCTCCACCTAATGCACCAGTAAGGTCTGCAACAAATGCAAGTAAACCTACAAATGCACCACCGAGTACTGTAATAGTTGGAATGTATTTATCCATTATCCTTCTAAATTGGACTTTACTACTTCTAAATCCAGGTACTTGTACACCCATATTGGATAGTTGTTGTGAAACTTGTTTGGAACCAATTCCACTGATTTCTACCCATAATAAAGCAAATACGATTGATAAAGATATAAATACTATTGCATAAATTAATACCTTCAAAGGATCTGTAAATAAAACAGAAATACTTGAAGGGGTACTTAGGTAATATGCAATACCACTAATTGCTTGACCTTGTGATACTTCTCCTAAAATTGGGAATCCTACTGATTGGAACAAACCTGCAAATAATTGTACATTTAAGAATAATGCACTTACTAAAATTACAGGCATGTTACTAGCATACACAAATTTAAGAGGATATTTTGATCTTGCTCCTTTAACTCCACCATATGATAATGGAATTTCAACTCTCATACTTTCTGCATATACTACAACTAAGAATACAATAATTGTAGCGATTACAGGAATTAATAAACTGAAGTTTGGTTGTCCAGTCATTAATGAATATATAAATCCAGGTATTCTACCTGCAGGAGCTGATGATGCTGCAGTTGGAAGGAAATTTAAGGAACCAACAAGAATTGTTTGAGCCACACCTGCGGCAATGAATAATCCAATACCACTACCGAATCCCCATTTACTTACAACTTCATCCATATAAATTATTAATATACCACCAAGAACCATTTGTAATATAAGTATTAATGTATATTCTCCACTTATTGGAGGTAAAGAACCTGTAATTACAAGTACTGCTCCTTCAAATAAAGTGAAAATTATAGCTAGTAATTTCTGAGTTCCTTGGAATGCAGCTTTATCTTCCGTTGAAGATAAATCCAAATCTATCAGTTTACCCCCAACTAATAACTGCATTACAATTGATGCAGTAACAATAGGTCCTATTCCTAATGTTAATATAGAACCAAAGCTACCTGCCATAACTGATCTTAATTGTGCAAATTGATCGACAGCCGTTGGGCTGAGACCAAATAATGATACTTCAGCTAAAATGAAGTATAATACTAAAATTATTCCTGTCCATTTAAGTTTCTCTTTAAACCCAAGTCTTTTTTCAGGATTTGCAACTTGTGGTAAAAGGGAATAAAATGGTTTTATAACATCTAATGATGACATATTTACTCCCATGGAAGATATAATTTACTTTATACCTTTGTATTTATTTATATAATTTCTGCTATTCCGCCTACTTCTTCGATTTTAGCGATAGCACTTTGTGAGAATTTAGGTGATTTAATAACCATTGCAGTTGATAATGAACCTTTTGCTAATACTTTGTTGTAACCTAAATCAGTTACATCTAAGACAATTTGTCCATCTTCTTTTACAGCTACTTCATCAGCTAAATATTTTTCAATATTGTTATCAATATCTAATAGATTGATAGGTTTGAATTGTTGTATAGTTTTTGTTGGACGTGAAAAACCATATTTACCAAAGTGTTTAGGATCGTTAATAACCATCCAAGTTTTGTGATGTTTGTTTAAACCTGCGTTTCCACGACCTCCGCGGTGTCCTGCACCTCGGCGTTTTTTAGTACATCCTCCACCTACAGATCTTGAACCTCGGAGTTTTCTGATTTTTTTAGTTTTTCTTATCATTAATAACACCTACAAATTTAAATCATTTTTTCAAGTAATTCATTGATATTTTCAGATCTGTAACCAAGGGAACCTCCTTCTGTAAAAGGTGTTCTTGTGTTTTCGTAACCTTTTTTAGGAGGTGCTAAACGGAATATTGGTTTTAAACCAGATTCTTTAAGAGTTGTTTCACCGTTAAGGATTGCTATTGCTAAGTCATCTACAGAAGCATAGTCAGTATTTTCTTTAACGTATTCATCAGTAACTCTTTTATTACCAGGAAGTCTTGCTCTTTCTGAAACTAATTTTTTGAAAGTTTCTTCGGAAACTTCTCCCCATGTAATGTAATCTTTTGCTTTTTGTAACATTCCTTTGTAACTTGGTGTGTCTGGAATTACTACAACATGACTAATTCTTGTAAGATTAAGCATATCAAGTGTATCTGCAATGTTTTTTCTAATTCCAGTTCTTCCACGAATTCTTATAACTGCATACATAATAAAAACCTCACTTAATCAATTACTCCAAGAGCTTTAAGATCTTGTTCACTTGATTTTACACTAGATAATGCTTTAAGAGCATCAAATACTGCACCTGCAAAGTTAATGGTTGTTTGTGTTTGACCACTGGTCATACTCCATACATCAGCAATACCTGCTAATGAAAGAATAGTTTTTCCAACATTTCCTATTGCAAGACCTACTCCTGCTGGTGCTGGTATAAGTGTTGCTTTTACACTACTCATTTTACCTTCAACTTTGTAAGGTACTGTGTGTCTTCTTCCACAACCGCAACCCCAGTCACCGCAGCCTCTTCGGACTTTAATAAGGTTGTATTTTGCATCATCTACAGCTTTTCTGATTGCAGGACCAACTTCTTGTGATTTACCTTGACCTAATCCCACATATCCGTTTTTGTTTCCTACTGCTACAATTACTCTAAAGTTAACTTTTCTACCAGATTTGTGCATTCTTTGAACAAGGTTAACATCCATAACTTCTTCTTCAAGATCTGGTAATAGTGCGTCAACAATTTCTAATTCCATTATAGGAAGACCTTTGTCTAATATTTGATCAATATCAGTTATTTCGCCTTCTTTAACTTTTCTACCAAGTTCAGTTTTTGGTTCCCATGCTTCAACATTGAACTTGTTAGTAGAATTCTTGTTGTTTGATCTATTTGATCTTTTGCTCATTGTGTTGCCTCATCTATTTTATTTTTAACGCTTTCAAAATGATCTGGTATTTCTTCAGGAGATAATCCACATCTTATGTAATTTGCGAATTTTGCATTTTTCTCTTCTTCATCCATGTTTTCTGCATATTGTGCAATGTGTTCCCCTCTGATTCTTGAATCATCAGGTAAAATGGATTCATTATGAGGTATGTATAATCCTGCATCTAAAGCTCCTTTAAGTACTGCGTAAATTTTAGTACCTCTGATTGCTGGTTGTAATCCGATATCTAAAATTGTTTCATCATAGTTTTCACTAATTGCTCTTTTACCGAATAAGTAACCAGTTAAGTAAGCTGCAGATGTGTTTTTACCATTACCTAACCAACCAAATTCTTTTAATTGAATTGAACTTGCTGAAACTAATGTTTCGTCCCCGTTTTCTCCAATTTTAACTAATTGGGCTATGGTATGATTGGAGGTAATTCTGACAACCATTCTAGTTTTATCAAGGTCAACTAATTTATATCTTTTATTGTAATTAGTTTTACCTTCTCTTCTTCTTTTGAATTGTACTTTATATGTTGCTCCACGTGCCATAATCTATTCCCCCGTTTGTTTAAGCATTCCGTGGTCTTTTGCATAAGTTTTCATGTAAGATTTACTTCTAAATGCTCCACCTTTTGCCATATTGTATAATTTACGGTATGTTGTTCTATCGATTTCATCGTTAGCACGCATGTCTTTGAGAACAACTCTTAAAGAACGAATGGTACTCATCCATGCTTCTTTCTTAGGAGTTCTTGCTCTTTTAGCCCCTTTGATACTACCATGGCCTCGTCTTCTACCTTTTTTCTTTTGTTCAGCATTATGTTTTGCTCTGTAACTGCTTATACCATTAACAGGTTTAGCTTTAATAACTCCGTCATTAATCAAAGCTTTAATACTGTTTCTTGTGATTGCTCTGGATACTTCTTCCATATGTTCTGGATCTATCCAAACCCTGTTAACTCCTACCTTAAGTATTTTTGCAGCTAATTTTTTCTGTGTGGTAAGATTCATGAAAATCCTCCTATAAATAAAATAACTATTAAGATTTAATCATAATGTATTCAAAAATGAATCATTACTATTGCTTTAATCTTAATTTAATAGTTTTACCCCGTTTTCTTTAGCTATTGCTACAATTAACTGTCTTTTTCTTTTTCCTACTGTTGCTGCAATTCTTGCTGCATCAGTTTCAGGATTTAAAGCTTTGATTTGTTCAACATTTTCTACTAATACATCTTTAAAACCTGAAGGATGTAATCCCCTAGTATTTTTTGGACATCTATATCCAACTCTAGCCATTGCAGGTTTTCTTGCTTGGTATCGTCGTCTTTTACTTAGTTTACCTCTAGGTCTACGGTAACTGTCACCAAGTTTTTTGTATCTCCAATATTCTTGTCTTTTGAAAGTTGGTTTTCTAGCCATAATAACTACCTCTTAATAATTTATTCTTCTAGTTCTTCCTGTCTTTTATCCACTAAATAAATACCGTCTTGGAATATACGAGGATCGCGTCTTTTAATTTTGGTAGCTTGTTCAATGTTAGCCATTGTCTGACCTACATGTTCTTTGTTAATACCTGTGATTATTACATCATCACCTTTAACTTGAACTTTTACATCGTCACCAATAATTCTTGCTTCACGTGGACTTCTTTCCCCAAGGAAGTTGTCGATAGTTATTTTTTTACCTTGAACTTTCACAGTCATTGGAAAGTGAGCATAGACGATTTTCATTTTGTAAGTAAAACCATGTTTTACACCATAAATCATGTTTGAAATGTGTGATTTAATAGTTCCTACCATAGCTTTATCTTTTTTGTTTGGGAATGCTACAAAGACTGTAACATTTTCATCATCTTTTGTTACGGTAATATTGTTATGGTTGAAGTTTCTCTTAATTTCTCCACCGTTACCTTTTACAGTAACATCATTGTTTGCTTCAACTGTTACTGTAACATCTTCAGGAACAGGGATTATCTCTGTTATATTTGCTAATTTAACCATTTTTTCACCTAATATACATAAACTAATAATCTTCCACCAATTCCAGCTTCTTTAGCTTCATGATGGGTCATTACACCTTGAGGTGTAGTTACGATAAGAATACCGAAGTTTTTAGCTGGTAAGTATCTTTTCTCAAAATCTTCGAATTCATCGTTTTTTACAGCGTGACGAGGTTTGATAACACCACATTTGTTGATGTTACCTACTAATTCTACATTGAATATTCCAGCTTTACCGTCATCTACTAATTCAAAATTTCCGATATAATTTTCCTTTTGCATTACACTTAAAACATGACCAATGAGTTTTGATGCTGGTCTGATTGTTGCAGTAGCATTTCCTTGTAACTCATTGTTTCTAATGTTTGTTAAAGCATCTGCAAGAGGGTCCATAAGAGACATTCTATAAACACTCCTGTTTAGTTGTATTTTTTAAATCCGATTTTTGGAGCTATTTCTCTGAAGCATTGACGACAAAGATTTAAGCCGTATCTTCTTACTATTGCTGAGTGATCTCCACATCGACTACATTTTCTTGCTGCTTTTCCGTATTTTCTTGGCACAATAATCACCTTTCTATTCGATAGTAACTTGGAATTTTTCTTTCATTAATTCCATTGATTCTTCTTTTGTAACTCTTTGTGCTTTTGGTATTTTTTTAGGTCTGATTCTTCTTTCTTTAATTCTGTGACCAGGTTTTTGGAAAGTTACAGAAACATCCATACCAAAGATTCCAATATCAGGATCATATCTTACGCCAGGAATATCAATGTGTTCTCTGATACCGAAGGATACATTACCTTCTTTATCAAATTGAGAAGCTTTAATTCTGTTTTCTAATCCAGCTAATACCATAGATATGATTTTTTCAGCTTTTTCTCCTCTTAAAGTAACTTTACATGCAATTGGTTGTTTTTTACGAATACCGAATTCAGGGTTTGTTACTTTTGAGTATGTTCTTACAGGAGTTTGGTCTACAAGAGATTCTATTAATGCTTCTGCTCTTGTTAATTTTTCTCCACCTTCACCAACACCAATGTTGATTGTTGCTTTTGCAATGTAAGGTTTTTCCATCACATTCATGATTAGTCATCTCCTAATAATGATATGACTGGTTTATCTGTACCTACAACAAATACATATTTTGCTAAGGTTAAGAATGAACCTTCTTTTGTTTCAATTAATACAGTGTTTGATTTTGATGATTGTGTGACGTTAATTTCATCAATTTTACCTAATTCACCAGTGTGTTTACCAGCAGTAATTAATGCTAATGAACCAACTTCAAATTTAATTGAGTCTGATATTTTTTGTTCAGGTATGTTTAATAATAACACATCACTTGTTTTGTAATCGTCTTCTTCAAGGATTACGTTTCTACCATCATGTAAGTTTAATTGAGTTTTTCCACCTTTAATTGTGGTTTTGTTTTCAATACTTACTAATTTGAAAGTAGCATCTTTTTCATCAATTTCATTGAGTACTAATCTTCCTTTGTGGTCAGGTATTAAACGGTAGTGTTTGTTGATTTTTGGTATTGAAACAACATCCATGAAACCTACAGGGAATCTGTGGTCTTTTCTTGGTGTTCCATCAACTAATACATCACCATTGTTTAAGATAATTTTTGCTTCACGTGAATTTGCAGCTAAGCCTAAAATATCTCTTAATATCATTACTAAAGGTAATGATTTATCTAAAGCATGTGGTCCTGCACTTGATTTAGTGGTCCATGTTTCTTCTTTTTTATGGATAGGCCACATTTTAGGTGCTTTAAATCTTTTTAAGTGTTTTCTTGATCCCATATTTGCCATGATTATACCTTCCTATTTAATGCACTGTTTCTTCTTTCGTCATCTAAATAAATATCTGTAATAACTAAGTTTGATGGGTGAATTGGTTGGTATAATTTTGAACCGTCTTGTTTTTGACTGGATGCACCATCAACAAGTACACGGTAATTTTTAAGATCTACACCTTCAACTTTTCCTTCAGTTCCTTTAAAGTCACCACGTACTATTTCAACTTCGTCCCCTTTTCTTACTGGGAAAGATCTTCTGTTGAATTCTTTTCTTAAATCATCAGAAAGATGTACGCTCATTGAATTGTGACGTTTATGTAGTGGAGCTGTATATAAAGCTTTACGTTGTTTTCTTGGTTGTTTTGACATATTTTCACCCTTATACTATTATACTTGCAGCACTACCAATTGCAGGCCAAAGATCTGCAGCTTCTTTTGCTATAGGACCTCTGATTTCTGAACCTTTAAGTACACCATCTTCAGTTATTATTACAGCTGCGTTATCTTCAAATTTAACTCTGAGACCATCTGCACGTCTGTATTCTTTTTTCTGGCGAACTACAACTGCTGTTGTAACTTCTCTTCTCATGTCAGCTGTTCCTTTTTTAACGGAAATAACTACCATGTCACCTACACCTGCTGTTGCAAGTCTTCTTCTAACTCCTTTAAATCCTTTTACAGAAATTATTTCAACTTCACGTGCTCCGGTATTATCTACACATTTAAGTCTAGCACCGATAGGAAGTGATTTGGAGACTTTTGATGTTATAGCTTTCATTTTATCTATTCTCCTTCTTTAACTTCTACTAGCACAAAGTGTTTAGTTTTACTTAATTGTCTGCATTCTGCGATTTTAACAGAATCCCCTACTTTTACATCCATACAATCTGGTTTGTGTGCTTGTATTTTTGAATTTCTTTTTTCGTATCTTTCGAATTTTTTAATAAACTTATAGAAACTTCTTTCTACAGTAATTGTACGATCTGCCTTATCACTAGTAACTGTTCCTTCTATAATTTGACCTCTTACAGAGAGTTCACCGTGAAATGGACAGTTAGGATCATGACATTCGTTTTCTGGTTGTTTAACATTAATGCCTACCATATTTTCACCTAATTTTTTTAAATTTCTTTTTTATCCGGTCTTCAGGGCGGGCTAAAATAACTTTTCCATCAATTGAAACTTTATCACCAGTAGGTAATGTAAACAATAATGTTACATTTGCCTTTGGGATAATTTTCTCTTCGTTACCCGTATCTAGTTTAATAGTATTACGAGTTTCGTCAATAATTATTCCGTGTATTCCTATCAATCCTTCATGATTACTGTCTATAACTTCAACAGATAATCCTATGAATTCGTGTCGAAATACGTTTTGTGGAGTTATCATAATAAAACTTCACATAATGAATTTTTATTCCCTGTTCAATATTCTAAGTAATATTGAAATTTCATCTGAATCTTCTAGATTAATCTATTTTATTTCTATCGTATCTGATGAGAAACCCATACCTGCTAATACTTCTTTAACTTTACGTTTGTGATCTCCTTGTAATTCAATTTGACCTTTCTTAGCAGTTCCACCACAAGCACATTTAGACTTAAGAGTCTTTGTTAATTCACGTATATCAATATCGTGTTCATCAATACCTTCAACTATAGTCATGAGTTTACCGAATCTACGACGTACTGTATATACTTTAACTTTTTGTACTTCACGTGCAATTTCTTCACATACACATAGATCTTCTGGAAGACCGCATATTTCACAGATTTTCATCTCTATTCTTATTCTCCCTGTTGTTTATTTTCATTCATTATAGTAAGAACACGGGCAATAGTTCTTCTAGTTTCTCTAATTTTTCCAGGGTTATCTACTCCAGCTACTGCACCTTTACCAACTAATGTATCATACTCAGCATGAAGTTCGTTAAGTTTAGCTTGCATGTCAGATGGACTTAATTCCCTGATTTCTTTACTTCTTAAAATAACCATAGTGATTCCTCGTTATTCTTTTAAAGTTTAATGCCTTCCAGTTCTATAAATCTTCAGATTTTTTTAATTTAAGATGAATACTTTCAACTTTTTCTTTTAATTTTGAAAAACTTTCGGAATCCATAAAGGATACATCATCTTTTTCACGAATGATATTGAGTATTTTGTGTTCTTCTTCAGAAATTTTTTCAATATCTTCTTTTAATTTAGGAATAACATTTTCTTCAAATTTTTTAATTTTTGCTTCTAAATTTGTTTCTTCAATGTCATCTTCGGTAATTTCTTCAACTTCAGCTTCTTCTGAAAGTTGTTCTAAAATGTCTTCACCAGTGATTTCTTCTTGAATTTCAGTTTCAGGTACTTCTTCTACTACAGGAGTTTCTTCTGCAAGTACATCTACTGTTTCAGGTTCACTAATTTCAACATTATCAGGTAAAATTACTTCAGGAGGCATGATTCTAACGTAAATTCCAAGTACACCAGGTTTTAAAGTAACTGTAGCAAATCCTTCTTTAACGTGTTTAATTGAAGGTTCTCCACATTTTTTAATATATCCATCGTGGAATTTTGCACAAGCGGATCTTGATCCTCTTATTTTACCAGAAATTGTAATTTCTACACCTTGAGCTCCAGCATTCATGATTCTTCTAATGTTTGCATATGCTACTCTACGGAATTGCATTCCTCTTTGTAACATAGATACACATTTGTGTGCCATGATTCTTGGGTTTAATTCTGGAACTTTTACTTCTTTAACTTCAACTTGTGGGTTTTCTAAATCAAAGTTGTTTTGAAGAGTTTTGGTAATTGATCTAACAGTTTTTCCACCTCTACCGATAACCATACCCGGTTTTTCAGCATAAACAATAACCATTGTTCCAACAGGTGTAACTTGAATATCCATTCCACCGTAACCTGCTCTTTCGAGTTTGGTTTCAAGATATTCATCAATACGTGTTCTTCTTAATCCTTCTTTAACGAAATCTTTTTCAATCATTTGTACTTAGGCCTCCCCCAATACGATTTGAATATGTGTTGTAGGTGTATTTGAAGGGCTAGCTCTACCAAATGCTCTTGGAGTCCAACCTCTTATGATAACCCCTCTGTTAGCTGATGCATGAACTAATTTAAGGTTTTCTACATCTAATTCTTCGTTTTCTGCATTTGCTTCAGCATTTTCTAATACTTTTAATATAGCTGCTGCTGCTTTAACTGGATATCTACCAGATGGCCAACCTTTTAAATCACTTCTGTGACCAACTTTTTTGTTGTGTCTTTTGAAAGGTACTACTGTTTTTTTCTCAATAACATCTTCTAAAAATGCTTTAGCATCTTCTAAGTACATGTTACGAATAGTTCTACAAATTTCCACGGAATGTTTTGGAGAAATTTTTAAACTGTGACCTGATGCTTTAGCAATTTTTTCATCTGGTTTAGCTTGATATGAGTAAGTATTTTTCTTTGCCATATAAATTTCTCCTATCTATTTAAGTGGTACAAACATTGATGATCTTGTAGCACCCATACCAGGGTCTCCGTGTTGTACTCTACTACGTGTTTGTGCGAATTCACCGAAGTAGCATCCAATCATTTCTGGTTTTATTGTTACTTCTACAAATTCTCTACCATTGTAGATACCAAAAGTGTATCCTACCATGTTAGGAAGTACAATCATATCACGACAATGTGTTTTGATAACTTCTGGTCTTCCATTATTGTTTTCAATGTCAACTTTTTCCATTTTAGCAAGAACTTTTTCTTGTCTTGGTAAAAATCCTCTTTTGAGAGATCTTCTTTGTCTTGAAGGTAATAATTCTATTACTTCTTCTAAGGACATTGCTTGAAGTTCTTCAAGTGTATATCCTCTAAATTTAAATATCTTACGAGCCAATTAAGTGCCTCCTTCTATCGTCTTTTACCTGTACGTTTAGCTGCTATGGAACCAACTTTTCTACCTGCAGGTGCATGTCTTGAGATAGTAGTAGGTCTTCCTGGGTGTTGTCTGTTACCTCCACCGTGTGGGTGGTCTACTGCGTTCATTGCAACACCTCTAACAGTCATCATTTTCTTACCTTTTGCTTTAAGTGCATGATATCTGTTACCAGCTTTAAGGAATGGTTTATCTTTTCTTCCTCCACCTGCAACTACACCAATAGTTGCTCTACTTCTTGGGTTAAATGCTTTTAATTCACCAGATGGTAATTCAATCATTGATTTACCTACATCGTGTGTGATTAATGAAGCGTATGTTCCAGAAGAACGGACGAATTTTCCACCGTCTCCAGGGTTTTTCTCAATGTTAAATACTGGAGTACCTTCAGGAATTTCACTTAATGGTAATGTGTTTCCTGGTTCAATTGAAGCAGAAATACCACATTCTATTTCATCATCTATTGCAATACTTTCTGGTGCAAGAACTAATTTTTCTTCACCATTTTCAAATTTAACAATTGCAACAGGTGCTGAACGTCCTGGATCATGTATGATATCAGTTACTAATCCTTTTAGACTTCCTTCTTTTTCAAGTGCATCATATGAACGGTATGATACTTTTCCTCTGAATCTGTGTGATGAACTACGGTATGTTGGAGTTCCTCGACCTCTTCTTTGAATAATTAATCGATGTCCCATAATCAATCCTCCTAATTATGCTTACTAGAAGACTCCTAATTTTACTGCGATATCTTCTGCAGCTTCTGATTCTTCTAATTCAATTGTTGCAATTTTTTCTCCTCTAGGAGTAATATGAGTATTAACTGAGAGAACTTTTGTATCGTATAACTCTTGGAAAGCATCTTTAATTACTCTTTTATTAGCAGATCTACGAACCACAAATGTTATTTTGTTTTCATCATAAATTTGATTCATGGTTTTTTCTGATAATTGTGGTTTTATTATTACTGAATATGGATCCATAATAACTAACTCCTATTTTGTTGGAATAAATCTCCAAGTTTTTCGATTGCAGATTTTGTGTAAATAGTTAATCTTCCAGCATGAGTACCAGGTGCAAGTAATTCAGCGTTAACGTTGCTTACTTCAACAACATCTACACCAGCATGGTTTCTTGCTCCTAAACTAATTCCACGATCACTGCCAACAACTACTAAAGGTCCTTTAGGTGTTCTGTATTTTCTTCCTCTAAGTTTTCCTTTACCAGATTTGATTTTTCTTCCTTTTTTAGCTCTTACAATATCATCCAGGATACCTAAATCTTTAAAGATTTCACGAGTTTCTTTGGTTGTTTTGATTGTTTCTAATTCATCATCTACAACGAAAGGAATTTGATCTAATTCAGAAATTTGATGTCCTCTTTCAGATACTAAATCTTTATTAGCAGTAGCTGCAATTGCAGATCTAATTGCTAAGATTCTTTCTTTTCTGTTGATTTTTTCATGATAAATAGTATTTACTCGTGGAGGGTGAGCTTTTCTACCACCAATTGCTTGAGGTACGAATGCTGCTTTGGATGACCCATTTATACGAGGTACCATTGCTGCTCCTCTACCTGAACCCATTGATTTAGCTGTAGTTCTTTTACCAGCCATTGGGTTTGCTCCCCAAGGTTGAATTCTTGCTGTTTGAATTGAAATTACAGCTCTTTTAATTACGTCAGGTCTGTATGTTTCTTCAAAAATTTCTGGGAGCTCAATTTCCTCGGTGATGTCGCCTTTTAATGAATAAACGTTTACTTTTGCCATACTAATCACTCTTTAAATTTATACTCCCTGTCTTGAAGTTGTGCTTATGTAAGATATTTCTGGAGCTGTTGCATCTTTACTTGCATTTCTTACTCCTTTTCTTAAAACAACTAATCTTTTGGAAGGTCCTGGTAATGAACCTTTAACAATTATGTAATTGTTTTTAACTAATCCATATTTTACAAATCCACCATCTGGGTTTATTAAGTCAACCTCAGATTCATCGCCTATTTTTAGGAGTTTTTTGTTATATTCTGTTCTTTTATGGTATCCCATTTGACCTTGCATTGCAACGGTCCACATGGTTCTGTTTGGAGTCCATGGTCCAATAGAACCTACGTGTCTTTCAATACCACTACGTGCTGCTTTACCATATTGGATTCTTACACCGAATCTTTTTACTGGTCCTTGAACACCTTTTCCTTTGGTGGTTGCTATTGCATCAGTGAATTCTCCTTCTTCAAATACATCTTTAGGAGTAATTTCTTGTCCTAATACACTTATAGCATATTCTAATTTATCTTCTACAGATTTTCCACCTACTCCGAATTCAAGAACTTCTGGTTTTTTCTTAGGCACACTGGCAAGTTTTGGTTTAGTGTGAACTAGAACTCTAACTTCATCAATTTCATCGATTCTGTTTCTTAAGTTTTCTAATTTTGATTCGATATCTTCGAATTTAGGAACAGATATTTTTCTGGATAATTCTTCGTCCAAATTATCATTTGCGAGCACATCGGTTAAAGTTTTTAATCCGTATGTAGTTTTTGTGTAAGCTCTAATTCCCAACACTACTAAAGGTGGTGCCTCTAATATTGTACATGGAACAGATAATTCCATGTTTTCTGTTGGAGAACCTTTCCTAGAGTCCAGAGCCGTCACGTGGGTCATGCCCACCTTGTATCCTGCGAATCCGAGCAGTCCAGTCTCTTCTACTTCTGGCCAGGTACTTACACGAGGTGTTTCTCTAGCCACTCTTTTACGTGGACTGAATGCAACCGATCCTTTTCTTGGTTGGTGATGTCTAGTCATGTTTTCTTCTCCTTAATTTTAAAATTATAATTGTTATGGTGTTATTTACAAGTTATTTTTAATAAGTAACAAAATACTAATAGTCTAGCAATATGTTTAATATAGACAATGTACTAATTACTGCTTCTTCTGTCCTAACTGTTTCAGTACCCTGACAAGGAACAGTATTAATTTCAAAATCTAACTTTCGCTCACTTATTAAGCTGTTTATTCCTGAGTATGGTCCTCCGAATAAAATAGCTACATGAGATGCTTGTTTGATACTTGTTTGAACCTCATCTAGAATAGAATTAATGTTAGGAGCATATTTTGATGTACCAATTACCAAATCAGGTTTCTGTTTCATCATGGTTATGCTGTCATAGAGGTTACGGTCACTAGTAATTGCTTCATATCCCCAATAAACACTCTCAGGTTCATCAGGTTCTATTAAAATTTCTTTGCCTAACTTTTCAATACGAAAACTTAGTACTTTGTTGACACTTAGTTTCTCCTTACATAATGCAAGTTGGTCTACACCAATATCGACCATAGTGCCCTTACGAACACGTTTTTTTGTCAATCCTTTTCTGAAATCTCCAACTTGAAGATCATCTGACGAAGGATGATGTGGTGTCCTAAGTGGTGGAAGTATTCCTACATTCTTCAGCTCCGGTGTAATCGGAAACACTTGTTTTCTCAAGTATTGAGGTGTATCCATGTATTCTAGGATAGTTTTCATATAGAGAGCATCATCCCTACTACCTCCGTCTGAATTGTCATTGTAAATAACTATATTATTAGCCCTAAATAGAGCAGCATATCTCCCTATTAAGCCAACTTTATATGTTCTAATTTTTGAATCTTTTGATTCGGCCAAATAACTATTCGGTACGAATATTGATAATTTTTCCATAATAAAAAATTTGTTCAAAAACATATATTAGTTTATAGGAAGTTTTTATCAGTTGGAATACTATATTATATATTACTTTATAACTATATATAAACTTACCGTTTTAAGAGTGATAAAAAAAGAGATAAATATTTAATTTTACTTAAGAAAAATTGTTTTATGAATTTTTCAAAAATGGGATTATTAAGAAAACTTTTAAATATTACAAAATACAATTATTAAGTCTTTGTAAAATATCTTCAACATAATATTAAAAAAATAATTAAAGAAAAAAGGGAACTAGTCTTCATTATCTTTTTTGCTGTTCATCCATAATTCTTTGCATATAAGTGTTTACACTTGTTGAAATAGCAGCTACCTTCTTACTAGGTAAGAACGTTGAATTTAATTCACTGATTCTAGCTTCCTCTTCTTTCACAACTTTTTCTATTTCCATCAGTAAATCTCTTTTATTTTCTTCAATGAAACTAGTATGAAGGTTTGCTTCTTTGAAGTTTTTGTTTTTCATCAGTGCTTTATGGAACGGAATTGTTGTTGGAACACCCACAACAATAAACTCATTTAATGCCCTGTTCATACGAGCAATTGCCTCTTCCCTACAATTACCATGAACGATTAATTTTGCAATCATTGAGTCATAAATTGATGGAATAGTATAACCAGTATATACTCCACTATCCATTCTGATTCCTATACCACCTGGTGAACGATAACCTAATAATTTACCAGGACTAGGCACAAAATCATTTAACGGATCTTCAGCATTGATACGGCATTCAATAGCATGACCATTTACTTTAATATCATCCTGTTCATATCCTAATTTTTCCCCTGCTGCAACTTTAATTTGTTGTTTAACCAAGTCAATCCCAGTAATTGCTTCGGTAATTGGATGTTCTACTTGAATTCTCGTATTCATTTCAAGGAAATAATATTCACCATTAGAATACATAAATTCAACTGTACCGGCACTGTTATAATCTACACTTTGAGCTGCTTTAATAGCAGATTCTCCCATTCTTTCTCTTAGTTCTTCAGTCATGATTGGTGATGGTGCTTCTTCTATTAACTTTTGATGTCTTCTTTGAATAGAACATTCACGATCACACACATGTATTGTGTTGCCATGATTATCTGCTAAGACTTGGAATTCAATATGTCTAGGTCTTTCAATATACTTTTCTATGTATACCGTTCCATCACCAAATGTTGATTGTGCTAAGTTTTGAGTAGTTTCAATTGCACGAGCTAGTTCATCTTCTTCATAAACTACTCTCATACCTATTCCTCCACCACCTGCAGAAGATTTTATAATAACTGGATAACCTATCTCTTTTGCTCTTTTTTTAGCCTCTTCAACATCGGTTATTCCTTCTTTGTCACCTGGAACGGTAGGTACTCCTACTTTTTCCATTAATTGTTTTGATGTAATTTTATCCCCCATTGATTCTATTGCATTTTTTCTTGGACCAATAAGGGTAATATTATTTTCATCACATCTTTCACCTAATGAAGGATTTTCTGATAAAAAACCATATCCTGGATGTATAGCATCAGCTCCAGTTTCAATAGCTATATCCATTATTTTATCAATATCCAAATAAGATTGTGCTAATATAGATGAATTAAGTGGTCTTGCTTCATCAGCATATTTTGTGAATAATGCAGATTCATCAGTATCCGAGTATATTGCAACTGTATCTACATCTAATTCTTTACAAGCTCGCATAACACGTATTGCTATTTCACCACGGTTAGCGATTAAAACTTTATCAAACATTTTATTGTTCCCCTTTTTTTGATTATTGTTAGAAATTAATATTATACTACATTATCTTAGTTTCTATATATTATTTTATTTAGTTAATACTATATAGGTTTATAGTTTGTCAATTTTTTAAATAAAATTTATATAATCAAAACTATTCAAAAAATAAATGTATCATAAACTAATAAAATTAAAAATCTATTTATGACCATAAGATAATATAATATTATACTACAAATAAATATCACATTTTTAAACAATATGTGATTCTATATTAAAATAAAGTAATATTAGGGTTTGAGATGATTAGACAACATATTTTAAAAAATATTGAAGCAGAATTTGCTACTGAATCTGAATTATTAAAAAGATTAAACATTTCTGAGGAAAAACTTAGAAAAAATTTAGACATATTAAGGGAAGCAGGATATAAAATTGTTCATGATGATGATAAAGGATATAAATTAGAAGATACACCAGATATTATCGAACCATTCGAAGTAGGTAGAGGTTTAAACTCAAAATATATTGGGCATAATATTCATTTCTATGAAGAAGTAGACTCTACAAATAATACTGCTAAAAAATTTGTTGAAGATGATGCATCTGAAGGAACAGTAGTTATTGCAGAACATCAAACAGCAGGTAGAAGTAGAAAAAATACCGATTGGATATCACCAGAAGGTGGTATCTATATGACAATGATTCTTAGACCAGATGTTACTCTTCTTGAAGCTTCTAAATTAACAATCGTAACTGGCGTTGCAATTGCAAAAACATTACATGATGAATTTGATATAAATGTTGGAATCAAATGGCCTAATGATCTATTAATTGGAAATAAAAAAATATGTGGAATTCTTACAGAAGCCGTTACTAAAAAAGATAAATTGGAAGCTATCCTTGTTGGTGTTGGAATTGATGTTAATATCAATGATGAAGATATTCCTAATGAACTAGAAAGTATTGCAACCAGTGTTAAAAAAGAAACTAACATTGAACTTAATAGAGCTGCAATAATGAGAGAATTCTTCAGAATATTTGAAGAATTATATGAACAATTTAAAGAAGGAAACTTTAAAGAAATTGTTTCTGAATGGAGAAGATTATCAAGCACAACTGGTAATCGTGTAAAAGTATACAAAGGTGGTAAAGCTTTAATTGCTGATGCTGTAGGTATCACTAATAAAGGTGCATTGATAGTTGAAACAGATGATGGAAAACTAGAAAAAATCACATCCGGTGAATGTATAATTATAGATGATGAATAATTTCATCATCATACTATTTTTAATTAAAATATCCACCAATATTATTCATATAATACTTGTTCTACCTTATTATTCTTACATACTTCTGCTGTTTTATTAAAAGTATCAACAATTGCACAAACCATTTCGTCCATAGTTATTTTATCAGAATCTTTTGCAGACCAATCGATACGAATAGTTTTACTAGCACCAGGCATTCCAACTGCAGGGATAGTTACAATATTGTAATTTTCAAGAAGCAACATTGAATAAACTGTTGCAATTATATCTGAAGGAGTATCCATTTCACCAATT
Source organism: Methanosphaera stadtmanae (assembly GCA_015062805.1). GTDB lineage: Archaea > Methanobacteriota > Methanobacteria > Methanobacteriales > Methanobacteriaceae > Methanosphaera > Methanosphaera stadtmanae_C. Next base: position 1,912 of record SUTQ01000020.1, on the reverse strand, counting down.
TTATCAACTACAACATTTTTAATTTCATCTTCTTTAAACATAAAACCCGTAGGAGTAGTTAATGGATTCAATCCCTTATCAATTAATTTCTGATATAACTCATCTTTTTCAACATAAGCTTCTTTAATTCTTTCAGGTGAATATTTTTCTAATGCTTTAATCATTCCAACAACCAAAGGTGCTTGTGCTTCAAACCCATACTGATTTACAGTTAATTTTATTTCATCAATTAACTTTTCACTACCGGCCATAAGTCCTCCACGTGGTCCTTCCATAAGTTTATCAGTACTGGTAACACTTAAATCAGCTCCTAAATCAATAGCTGTAGGTTGATTATATACTGCTCTACGTAATCTAGCACCTGATGCATCATCAACAAAAACGAGAATATCTTGTTCTTTTGCTTTATTAATCACATATTTAAAATCATTTTCGCTAATAACTTCATGATCCATTGTTGTACCTGTAATAACTACTAAAGAAGTATTATCATTGATTTTAAAATCGTTTATATCAGTGTATTCCACATAGTCTGCTCCAACAAGTTTTGCAGTTCTAGCTATTGAAGGATGTCCCGGTTCTTCTGGCAAATAATGTGCTATTTCATCTCCTTCTTTCACATAGGTCATAATCATTGCTGCAATACCACTGGTTGTCCGGTTTAATGGTAATACTTTTTCCCCACCTAAATGTTCTATACCCACTTTTTGTATTTTTTCATCAAAAACTGCTGGTCCGGCATATGTTTCTAGTAAGGAAATATCTTTTGGTGTCACGTCAAAACCACCGGCAAGTCCAGTTAAATCAATTAGTGAATCTATGCCTTCATTTTTAATTTTTTCGTTGATAATTTTTAGTCCTTTTTCTCGTTTTTTGATTTCATCTAATTCTATTGTCATGATAATAACCTAAAAATAAAATTTCAAAAAAAAGTTTAAAAAAAAAGTGGAAGTTAAGTTTATTCTACATTTACTGTGAAGACATCTGCGAATAGTTCTACTATTACTTCAAGTTGTTCATCGGTAAAACTTATGATAGTTACATCCCCATCTTCTTTAACGAAGTATTCTGCATTAACTATTTGTCCATCTTCATTCATATATAAATAGATACCATCTGTTATTCCAATTTCTGCATCGTTTAAATAAATTTCGAATTTAATTAACATTTCAACAGATTTAACTTCTTCAAATCCACTGCCCGGATTTTCTTTATGTAATTCCAAAGACTCTCTGAGTTCTTCCATACGTTTTTCTAATCTTTCCACATTCTTTGTCATAAAATCCCCTATATAAAAAATAATATTGTATATTTATTATTATTATCTTTTTTAGAATTAATATAAGTTATTATTTCTATGATTGGAAAATGAAAAAATAATTAAATATTTTAGCATTTAATTTTTTTTTAGAAAAAAAATAATCCCTAAATATTTATAGAAAAAGAGATGTCAATTACTTGAAAAAAAATAAGAATAATGAAAATTAATCCATTATTTATTAATTAAGTCATGTTTAATACTTCGTTAAATTTTTTGAGAATGAATAAATTTGATTACAAATTAATCATTATCATCAGATAATGTAACTTCCTGAACATTTTTCTGCATGAACATCTTTAAGAATTGATTTATGAATTCTGTTAAATCAAAACCATTCCTATTAAACATATCTAAAATTCCAGAAATATCGACTCCAGGTATATTTAGACTAGTTAATAATGCATTAATATCCATTTTTTCTGAGTCAAAGCTAACTATTAATTCAGATGTATCAAATCTTTCCCAGTCAAGATTGAATAATTTTAACATTGCTGAAATAAGAGACTTGATAAAATCAGATTTGTTTAAGATATCAATAACATCAGATAAACTTATCTTAGACAAATCATAACCTGACACATCAATACCTAA